>JAGKWZ010000170.1 GCA_021151605.1 Verrucomicrobiaceae bacterium | reverse complement strand
GCTCGGAAGCGAACGTGCAGGCGGCGCTGGCGCAACTCGGTGCCAATGCGCGCGGCTTTGCGGGTGATGCGGCTTTGTCCGAGACTTCGGAGCGCGCGGTGGCGCTGGCGGTGGAGGCGTTTGGCAGGCTGGATGCGCTTTACCATGTGGCTGGCGGAAGTGGTCGCTCGAAGGGCGATGGGCCGCTGCATGAGATGACCGACGAAGGCCTGCGCTACACGCTGGATCTGAATTTGAGTTCCATCATGCTTTCGAATCGCGCGGCGGTGCGGCAGTTCATCAGGCAGGGCGGAGGTGGCTGTATTTTGAATATGGGCAGCGTGCTTGGCTGGTCGCCTTCGCCGGAGTTCTTTGCCAGTCATGCCTATGCGGCGGCGAAGGCGGGTATCCTCGGCTTCAGCAAATCCATCGCCAGCTACTACGCACCGCAAAACATCCGCGTGAATGTGCTCGCTCCCGCTCTGGTGGAGACGCCGATGTCTCAGCGTGCGGTGGGCAATGAGGCGATCATGGACTTCGTGGCCGCGAAACAACCGCTCGATGGAGGCCGTGTGGGCGCGCCGGAGGATTGCGATGGTGCCGCGCTCTTTTTGCTCTCTCGGGCAGCCAAGTTCATCACCGGGCAGGTGATCGCCGTGGATGGCGGATGGACTGTCAGCGAAGGGAGAAACAAAGCATCATGAGTTTGGCGATTGGCATCGATCTCGGCGGCACGAACATCAAGGCAGCGCTCATTGATCGCACTTCAGGCGAGCTTGTGTCGAGCATCTCTAATCCGACGCTCGATGGCGAGTTTGTGGGCCATGAACCTCGCTTCGCACACACGGTGCGGGAGATCGTGCATGAACTGGAAGCCAAAGCTAGCGGCGAAAAGCTGCGAGTCGGATTGTCCGCGCCTGGTTTGGCGAACACGAATGGGCGCTGCATCGATTGGATGCCGGGCCGGATGCATGGGCTCGAGAAGTTTGACTGGCCCAGCTTTCTCGAACGCGAGGTGCAGGTGCTCAATGACGCGCACGCGGCCTTGCTCGGCGAGGTATGGATCGGCGCGGCGAAGGGCTGCCAGGATGTCTTCATGATCACGCTCGGCACAGGAGTCGGCGGCGCTGTGCTCAGCGGCGGACGATTGCTCAAAGGCCACATCGGCCGCGGCGGACATCTCGGGCACATCACCGTCGATGCGAAGGCTCCGAAGGACATCTTTAACACGCCCGGCAGCCTGGAATCCTTCCTCGGCAACAAGACGCTTCAGGAGCGTGGGGCTGGGAAGTATGAGAACACTCACATGCTCGTCGCTGCCGCTACTTCGGGTGATGCCGATGCGCAAGCGCTCTGGCTCGAATCTGTGCGCTACCTGGCTGTCGGCATTGTTTCGCTCATCAATGTCCTCGATCCCGAACTCGTCATCCTCGGCGGCGGCATCGCCTCCGGAGCTGGGGATCAACTTTTGCAGCCGCTGCAAACCTACCTCGATGAGTTTGAATGGGCTCCAGGCGGGCATCGCGTCCGACTGGCTCTCGCTTCTGCTGGAGAGTGGGCGGGTGCTTATGGCTGCGTTCATCAACTTAACATTTCATCTTCATGACTCCTGCTGAAACCTACCTCGCCAAATCCGCGAATCTCATCGACTGCGTTCGTGCGCAGCTTCCGCTCATTTCACAAACAGCGGATCTCTTTTCCAAGACCATACTCGCGGGGCAAATGGTGCATGTCTTTGGTTCGGGCCACAGCCGCATCCTCGTGGAGGAGATGTGGCCGAGATATGGCTCGTTCCCTGGGTTCAATCCCATCGTTGAGCTATCACTGACCTTTCATAACCTCGTCGTCGGAGCCAATGGACAACGTCAGGCGATGTTCCTGGAGAATGTGAGTGGCCTCGCTGCTCGCATTTTGCGCAATTTTGATCTCAAGGCAGGCGACAGCGCCCTCGTGGTGTCTTCCAGCGGCTGCAATGTGGTGCCGGTGGAGATGGCGGAGGAGTTTCAGCGACGTGGCGTGAAGGTGGTGGCCATTATTTCCAAGGTCCACGCCGATGCCAGCAAGACGCGGCATCCTGGCGGCAAGAAGCTCCAGGACTTCGCCGACATTGTGCTCGATACCGGTGCGCCTGTCGGAGACGCGATGGTGAAGATTGAAGGCCTCGAAACGCCTGTCGCCCCTGGCAGCACGGTGGGGGGATGCCTGCTCGTGAATGCTATCAAAGCCGAAGTGGCCGACCGTCTCGTGAAAGCAGGTCAGCCGCCCAAGGTGCTCACGGCGGGAGCCGTCGTCGGAGTTGAGCGCGCCACGGCACTCTTCGAAGCCGCGTATGACGAACACGCGCGGCGGATCGCTCCGTATTATGCGGGATTGGGTTTGTAGTTCCGGCTTTTGCCGGGGATTGGACGCCTGGCCCAAGCGCGGGCTGAAGCCCGAACTACGAACTCAGATGGCCCAGCCTTCGCGATAGGTCTTCGTGAGCAGTTTGTCGGCAACTGGGTTGTTTTTAAAGGCGAAGGCTTCGGTGTCCCATTCGAGCGTTTTGAGATCGAGCGGGCGGCCCGTGCGCTGGTCGATCTCACCGATGGCGAGACGTGTGGCGACATTGCCGAGCTGCACGGTTTCCGAAAGCGGACCGGCGTAGTCGAAGCCATCGCTGGTCTTTTCGCCGCCGAGGCAGGCATCCACCCAGCGGTGCCAGTGGCTCAGGCCCTGCTCTTTCGGATACTTGAAGCCCGTGAACTTCTCCAAAGGATACAAGCGAGGTCCTGCGACATGGGCGAGCACCATATTGCCTTCTTCGCCGATGAAGAGTGATCCACTGCGTGGCAGGTCCAGATTGTCAGGCATCCGAGCAAGCTTGCGGTCGGGGCGCAGGCCACCGTCCATCCAGGTCACCTTGAGCGTCTTGCCAGCGATGAGTTCATTGCCGGGGAAGACATACTCGATGGTTTCGTTCGTCGGCCAGATGTGCTCGTTCACGCCGCTGTTTTCAGCCGTGATGGTGAGCGGGGCTTTGATACCGAGCGCAGTGAAGACGGGATCAAGAATGTGGCAGCCGAAGTCACCCAGCGCGCCGCCGCCGAAGTCCTGCCAGTCGCGCCAGACAAAGGGATGGTAGCACGGGGCATACTCACGCATTGGAGCCACACCGAGCCAGAGATCCCAGTTCACATGAGCGGGCACTTTAGCACCCGGCGCGGGAGCGAGACGTTTGTTGCGCTCGTTGCCAGTAACGGCCACCCAGGAGTACACTTCTTTGATTTTGCCAATCGCGCCTTCTTTGATGAGGCGAGTGCCGAGGCGGTATTCGAGGTTCGAGTGGATCTGATTTCCCATCTGGGTCACGACCTTGGCCTTCGCTGCTTCCAGGCGCATCTGGCGTGCTTCCCAGACCGTGTGGGCGAGCGGCTTCTGACAATAGACGTGCTTGCCCAGGCGCATGGCATCGATGGCCACCTTTGCGTGCATGTGGTCAGGAATGCCGACGTTTACGGCGTCAAACTTGTCGCCCAGCTTGGCGAACATGTCGCGGAAGTCGGCAAAGTGCGCCACGCCGGGATGCTCGGCATCGACCTTGTCGAAGCGGCTGCTGTCGATGTCGCAGAAGCCGACGTATTGCACGTTCGCATGACCAGCGATGTTCTTGATGTCACTGAAAGCCATCCCGTTCGCACCCACGGACACGACTTGGAGCTTCGAGTTCGGGCTGGCAGACTTCACCACGGCGGGGAAAGCGAGGGCGCTGGCGGCGAGGGAGGAGGACTTGAGAAAGGAGCGACGGTCAGTGGGCATGGCTCCAGAACTACGTGGTAGCACTCTGCGCCCTGTCAGGACGTCACAAATGAACGCAATGAGAGTTCATCCAAAGGGCTTGCTACATACGGTCAAAACCGCTAACGCATAGAGTCCAGCATGGCACGGCCTCTGCGTGTTATGCCATTCACCTTTTCCTGGCATGGTCTGCACCTTCCTTTTCCCACCAGTATTTCGCCGCTCTCTGAAGGTTTGGCTTTGGGTGCTTTTGCTCCTAGCTTCGCCCTTGGTTCAGGCCTTTGACACCGTGGTGCTCGACGCCGGTCACGGTGACTTCGATCGCGGAGCGGCCATTGGTTACGTTTATGAAAAGCATCTCGCGCTGGATACCGCACGCCGCGTGGAGCAGCTTTTGAAAAAGGCAGGCCTCAAGGTGATCATGACGCGCTCACGCGATGTCTTCATCCCGCTGCCCGGACGAGCCTCCACCGGCAATCGTTTTGGCAACGCGATCTTCGTGAGCATCCACTACAACTACAATCGTGGCGGCAGCGGTGCTGGGGTGGAGAGCTACTACTATCATTCGAAGGGCTACACGCTGGCGGGCTACATCCAGGCCTATCTCGTGCAGCGCACAGGTATGACCAATCGCGGTGTGAAGCACGCCAGCTTCCACGTCATCCGCGAGACCACGCGCAATCCAGCGGTGCTCATCGAGTGCGGCTTCGTCAGCAACTCCACCGAGCGCGCCCGCATGATGACAGGTGAGTTTCGCAACCGCATCGCCGAGGGCATCGCTCAAGGGATCGTGTCTTATAAGAAGGCGAACTGAGGGCTCACCACCATGCTCGTGACTTGCCGCCAGATGCAGGAGATCGAGCAGCGCGCCTTTGGTCGGGGCGTTAGCGCGGCGGATCTGATGGAGAAGGCGGGCTGTGGCATTGCCAAGGAAGTTCGCCGTTTCTTCCCCCACCCGGGTACGCTGATCCTTTATCTAGGCAGTGGCAACAATGGCGGTGATGCACTCGTCTCAGCGCGTGAATTGCAAAAGCTCGGCTGGCAGGTGCTGGCTAGATTGAGCGGTGCCGTCGAGAAGCTGAAGCCTTTGCCGCGCGAGCATCTGGATAACTTTACGAATCTGCGCGTGCTTGAAGCACCAGCGGTGGTCGATGAACTCGCGCGGCCCATCGTGCAACTCGACGGACTTCTCGGCATCGGCGCGGTCGGGGAGATGAGGGCTGACATCCGTGCTCTCGCCGCCGAGATGAATGCGCTGCATCATGAGGCGCACGCTTTCACGGTGGCGATGGACATCCCCTCCGGCTTGAATGGCGACACTGGTGAGCCATCACCCGATTGCGTCATCGCGGATCTCACGGTGACGGTGGCTTGTTGTAAAGCAGGGCTCGTGGCCGATGCCGCGACTCCGTTTGTTGGGCGGCTCGCGGTCGTGCCGCTGGCTGAGTTGCAGGCGGAGGATGATCATAGCCCGCAGCTGCTCACGCCTGAACTGTTGCGCAGCTTCCTGCCACGTCGGAGCTTTGAGTTTCACAAAGGACAGGCAGGGCGAGTCGGCATCATCGCGGGCTCGCGTGGCTTCATTGGCGCTGCCGTGTTGGCTTGTGGCGGTGCTTTGCGCGCTGGGGCTGGAATGGTGACGCTGCTGGTGAAGGAGGAGGTTTATCCACTCGTCGCATCGCTTGTGCCGCCAGAAGTGATGGTAAAGCTGGTGAAAGATTACCGCGAGGTGCTGGAGATGAAGTTTGATGCGCTCGCCATCGGTCCAGGGCTTGGCTTTCAATATGAGAACGAAGTGCTGACCGTGATCCAATACGCCAACGTTCCCGCCGTGGTGGATGCGGATGCGATCACCATGGTTGCTCGCGCGGAGGTTCCTGTGTTTCTTACCTCCACGCCACCCCGGCTCTTCACCCCGCATCCCGGTGAAATGGCGCGGCTGGCGGGCGATTGCGATACCCATTCGCGAATCAGTCAGGCGGAGCTTTGGGCCATGGCGCATCCGGGGAATACCCTGCTGCTAAAAGGTGCGCGCACCGTGATCGCCACGGAAGGACCACCGACCTATTTCAACACCACCGGCCACCCCGGCATGGCCACGGGCGGCATGGGCGATGTGCTCACTGGCGTGTGTGCCGCGTTTGCTGGACAAGGGCTGGATTTGCATCGTGCGGCAGGAATGGGAGCCTGGAGCTGCGGACGTGCGGCGGAGATGGCTGCACTAAGCATGGGGCAGAACTCTGTGCTGCCTTCAGATGTGATCGCGCATCTTGGGCAGGCTTTGCGAGAGCTTGAATGATGGCCGGCCCTGGGCCAGACATCTTCCATGCCCTACCGTCACACGCTCACCGACCGCGTCCAGTTCGCCGATACCGACATGGCGGGCATCGTGCATTTCTCGAACTTCTTCCGCTACATGGAGCGCGTGGAGCACGACTTCTTTCGCGCCTTGGGGATGTCGATCTGGGATGGACACAATGAAGTCACCGATGGCGAGCGTGTGGGCTGGCCGCGGGTTCATGCTTCCTGTGATTACAAGGCTCCGCTGCGCTTTGAGGAAGAGTTTACGATGGAGCTGCTCGTCGAAGAAGTGCGGAAGAAGACGATCCGCTACCTGATCCGCTTTTGGAAGAAGGATGGGGAGTTGAGTGCCGAAGGGCGCATCATCGCGGCGTGTGTGCAGCGGGACAAGATGTCCGGCAAGATGAAGGCGGTGGACATCCCTGCGCGGATCTTCGAGAAGATCGAGGCGGCTCCAGCATCGGAGCTGTCGCCGAAGTAAGCGTTCACTCCGACGGCACTGGCTTCCTGATCTGCCACTGCTTCTCGGGCAGGCCGAGCAGCTTCACGACACCGGCAGGATAGGCCCAGGCTTTCTCGTCGGCGCTGTAGATGATCGCGCGGGTCTTTTCAGTGGCGAGGGCTGCTGCCTGGGGCAGGTCGAGATACTTGAGCACGTTCAGGTAGGCAGGGCCGCTGGCGTGGCTGGTAGGAAGTTCGTGCAGATCGATGCGTGTGATGCCGTCTTCGAAGAGGGAGGCGTAGAGGGCGTTCACGGCCATGTCGCGCTGGCCCTGAATCCACAGCGGCTTCTTTTCGAGACCGGCGATCTGTTTCACGGCCTGCACGGCACGGCGGATGTCCCAGGCGCGCATGGAGTCGGCGGTCTGGCCGAGGAGGTAGAAGCGGCGAAGACGCTGCGTCTGGGCTTTTTCGCTGCCGGTCCATTCGGTGGGTCCGACACCGCGCGGGGCCAGATAGGCCATGCCCCATTTGAAGGTCTCAAACATCTTCTTCTCGCTCTCGAAGGCTTTTTCATCCGGCTTGATGGAGGGGAAGACATCGAGGTGTTTGCCAAAGCGTGAGTGGTAGGTGCTGATGAAGTGGTCCCAGCCTTCGGCGTCGAGCACATTCAGCGCGACGAGTTCCAGGTCCTCCAGCCGCAAACCGGCGCGGTGGGCGATGTGCAGACGCAGGCGGATTCCAGGTTCGGACTCAAAATCATAGGCGGTGAACTCGACACCGTCGCGCTCGCTGCGGCCTTCTTTGGCAGGTGTGACTGGGGCAGCTTCTTTTGGCCATCCGGCGAGCACTTTGTCCTTCAACGCGGTCATCCAGGTTTCCTTTTGCTGATTCCAATCGCCCTGCGAGCCTGGGACTTCAGGAGCTTTTGCCTGTGGGACAAAGGTTTGGTCGATGGTGGTGTTCTTTTCGTCCTTCGGCAGTTCTTTGAAGACCTGGAGCTGCTCGGGTTCGAGCTGCTTCTTGGCACCTTCGTCCAGCACGGCCATGGGGTCAGCACCTTTGAGATGACGCTCAAACCAGTGGAAAGCGCCGTTGTTCAGCGGCTGGAGATCTTTGTGCGGACCTTCGGCCACTTGCAGGCCGAGTTTGGCATCGGCACCGAGCAGGGAGTAGATGCGGCTGACTTTTTGATGGAGGTCAAAGACGCCGTTGATGGGGAAGATGCTGTCTTTGTCCGTGTTGCAGATGAGCAGGGCGCGCGGTGCCACCAGCGCCACGAGGCGGTCATAGTCCCAGCGGTAGGTGTTCACATAAAACATGCAGTCGCAGTGACCTTCGACGCAGCCGTCCACGACATGGTTGCGCATGTTCGTCACACCAGCTGTGGGTGCGGCAGCCTTGATCCGCTCATCCAAAGCGGCCACCCACCAGGAGTAGGCTCCGCCACCACTGCGTCCCGTGGCGCCGAAGCGTGTCTTGTCCACCTCAGGCCGTGTTTCGAGATAATCGAGCCCGCGCATCCCTGCCCACGCTTCCAGGCCGGCAGGCGTGTAGCCGCGTGAATACCACCACCAGCGGCCTTTGCTATAAGTGCCGTGATGCTCGCCGCGGATCTCGCCGAGCTGCACGGTGTCGATGATCAGGCAGACGTAGCCGTGGCGGGCAAACCAGATGCCGTGGTGGTGATAGCCGGTCTTGTTTCCATAGCTCACCCCTTCCTTCACGACATTGGCGTGGCCGCAGACATAAAGAATGGCGGGCAGCGGCTTCTCGACCTTGGTTGGCAGGTAGAGATTGGCCGTCACATAAAGCCCTGGCACGGCCTGGTAGTGCATCTTTTCCACGCGCCAACCATCACCTGCAAGGTCACCAGTCTTCGTGGCCTGGAGCGGCGTGCGCGCAGGCATAGGGTCCAGCCCGAGCATCTCGGCGAGCTGGCGGCGATACTCTGGGGCCTTGGACTTCCAGTCATCGGCGCTTTGGATGTCCTTCAGTCCGCCGGTCAGTTCGATCTCATTGACCTGCCGTTCCCAGTAGCTTTGAAGCATTCGGTTCCCTGGCGTGTCGGGTGTCTTTTCCGGATAAGGCGCTGCCTGGAGAGAAGTGACGATACAGAGAAGAGCAAGTTGTAGGCGCATGAACAGCATACGCCATGACGACTCCAGGCTCTTTCGGTGTGAGTGTCTGCCCCGAGAAAAGAGAAAACCCGCCGGGCTTTCGCCGCGGCGGGTGTTGATGGATTTCGGGTTTCGAGGGTGGGGAAATTTATGAGCCGGAGACGGCGTCAGAACCGCGCTCACCAGTGCGGATGCGGACGGCTTCGAGGACATCGCTCACGAAGACCTTGCCGTCACCAATCTTGCCGGTGTTGGCGGCCTTGACGATGGCATCGACTACGGTCTCACTGCGGGAATCTTCGACGACGACCTCGATCTTCACTTTCGGAAGGAAGTCCACGGTATATTCGGAGCCGCGGTAAATTTCAGTATGGCCCTTCTGACGGCCGAACCCTTTGACCTCGACGACAGTCATGCCTTCCACTCCCACTTCAGAGAGGGCTTCTTTGACGTCTTCGAGTTTGAAGGGCTTGATGATCGCTTCGACTTTTTTCATGGCTGAGCAATTAGTTGTGTGGTTTGGCGGATTTGCAACGACCAGAGAAGACCAGAGGTGATTTTCGGCAGGTTGATTGCTTCGGGTTTAGCTAAAAGCGGAAAGCGTGCCAAGTTTCCTCGCGAAATTTTTTCGGCACCTCCTCCACGATGCAGTGGGGTTGCATTCCAAGTCCGTTTGACCTACGACGGGGTGCCATGCTCCGCCACTTGTTTATCTTTTGTTTTTTGTGCCTCATCCAGCCCGCTGCGTATGCCCAGGAGGAGGCTCTCTCCCTGCGGCTGCGCTGGCTTCCGGACCATACCTATGTGCAGGAAACAACCACGGAGACGACCACCAGTCTCACTGCCATCGGCAAGCCGGAGGATCAAAAAATGAAGGTGAAGCAGACGACGGAGATTCGTGTGACCGCTGCCGCCAGTGGAGAAAAGCAGGCCCGAGTGACCTTCGCCGCTCTCAGTGGTGAAGTGATGCTAAATGGGAAGAAGGTGGTTTTTGACTCTGCGAACCTAGAAAATGCCAACCCAATGATTCGTGCCTCTGTCGGCCAGAGTGTTGGTAAAACGTTTATATTGGCCTACGACGCCGAGGATCGGTTCATCGAGGTGCGCGACTCAAGCACCATGACTCCGGCGAAGGAGGAGGGCCCTGATTTGGAAAAAATCTCTGAGGCGCGCCAGGTGGCGGATCTCTACCGCCGCTCTATGGAAATGGGGCTGCCGAAGATGCCGGTGATGATGGGAGATCGCTGGACCGCGCAGGAGACGGTGAACTTCCCAAGTGCTGGCACGGTAAACATCGAACTGCGAGCCAAGCTGGAGTCGCTGGTGGAATATGAAGGCCGGCCTCAGGCCAAGGTGTCCTTTGAAGGCGAGATGAAGCGAGCCGACGAGTCCGCCGGATCACGCACCGTCACCATTGGCGATGGTTCGCGTATCTTCGGGCAGGTGCTTTTTGATCTGGAGCGTGGCACAGTTTCTTTTGGAGCCTTCCGGGCGGACATCCAGCTCGAGATCCAGGGGAAGAAGATCCCGGTGCGCCAGCAGGTGACAACGAAGCTCACCAGCCTGACGAAGGCCTGAAACTAGCCCAAAGCCAATCGCTCCCATGATCCGTGCCTGGCTAGAGCTTGCCCGCATATCCAACCTGCCCACGGTCTGGACAAACGTGACCGCCGGGTGGCTTCTGGCTGGAGGTGGTTTGGGAAATCCACTGCTGCTCTGGATGCTGGCCGCAGGTTCGCTGCTCTACACGGGCGGAATGATCCTCAATGATGCCGCTGATGTCGGCTTTGATCGCGAGCATCGCCAGGAACGGCCGATCCCGAGTGGTCGCGTGAGTACGGCGGCGGCTTGGGCCGTGGGATTGGGAATGTTGGCGCTGGGGTGGTGGCTTTCCTTCCGGTATGCTGGTGCCAATGCCGTAGTTGCAATGGGTTTGGTCGTTTTGATTTTGTTCTACGATTTTTATCACAAACCTTGGGCAGGAGCTGTGTTTGTGATGGGTGCTTGCCGTTCATTTTTATTGATACTGGCAGCTTCTGCATGGCTTCCTGTTCGCCTTTTTTCAGAAGGACACCTGATATGCCCAGGCTTTTTATTCCATTTGGATTCGTTGTGTAATCTTTCAGGCATGATCTTCCTCCAAGCTCTTGCTCTTGGTGCTTATATCGTTGGACTCACGATGGTAGCGCGATTGGAAGCCAAGGGAGCTTCCTCACCAATAGCGAAACTTTGGCTTGCACGCCTGCTGCTTTCCAGTCCCGGCATACTTGCCGGTTTATTGTTGTTTGATGCGGGAAGGATGAGGCCAGTCCTCATCCTCGCTGATTTCACCCCGCTCATCCCATGGGTGATCATCGGCGTCTTCGCCCTCTGGGTCCTCTTTGCCCTGCGCGTCATGCGCCAGGGCGGCCCGGCTATCGGGCGGGCGGTAGGGCTGCTGCTGGCGGGTATCCCGATCGTGGATGCGCTGGCGGTGAGTCAGGTGTCTCTGCCTCTGGCCTTTGGGTTCATCGCGCTGGCTCCAGCACTGCGGCTTTGGCAGCGCTGGATCGCGGCGACTTGAGCTCAGCTTGCGGCGGCTTCTTCGACGCTTGGGCAGGAGCAGACGAGGTGACGGTCGCCAAAGACGTTGTCCACACGGGCCACGGGCGGCCAGTATTTAGACTCCTTGACCCAGGGCAGCGGATAGGCGGCGGCTTCGCGGGTGTAGGC
>JAGKWZ010000169.1 GCA_021151605.1 Verrucomicrobiaceae bacterium | reverse complement strand
TCGTTATGGTATCGAGATCAGTCTCGAAGACGCAGCGCACGGCATCGAGCGTGAGATCGAATACGACCGCCTCAACCAGTGCAAAACCTGCTCTGGCAGCGGCTCAGCGAGCGGTTCCGGCAAAAAGACCTGCCGCACCTGCGGAGGTGCTGGCCAAGTTATATCCTCGCGCGGCTTTTTCCAGATCCAGCAGAACTGCCCCGACTGCCAGGGCAGCGGCGAGGTCATCAGCGATCCCTGCAAGTCATGCTCCGGCTCCGGCCGCAGTCGCGAGCACACAAAACTGCGCGTAAAGATTCCCGCCGGGATCGAGGACGGCTCCCGTCTCCGCTCCAGCGGCAATGGCGACTACGGCGTCCATGGCGGACCTGCTGGCGACCTCTACATCGTCGTGAACGTGAAGGCTCACGACATCTTCGAGAGGGAAGGGGACGACCTCCACTGCCAGATGCCACTCAGCTTTACCACCGCCACCCTCGGCGGAGAAACCACCGTGCCCACTCTGGAGGGCAAAGCTATGCTCAAAGTGCCCGCCGGAACCCAAAACGGCACCACTTTCCGCCTGCGCGGCAAAGGCATGAAAACGCTCGGCGAAGAGCGCCATGGCGACCTCTACGTCCACGTCCAGATCGCCGTGCCCACCCGCCTGACTTCAGAGCAAAAAGAGCACCTCGAAGCCTTTGCCAAAGCCGTCGGCGAACACCCGACGAGCACCATGGAAGAAAGCTTCTTCGAGAAAGCGAAAAAGTTCTTCCGCTGATCGCCACCGCCCGCCTTGGTTTTCCGAGGCGGGTTTTTTGATTGCAGACGCAGAGGTTTGGCAGAGGCATGTATCTACGGACTGCTCTGTACACGTGCCCATCTGTCCCAGTTCAAATCAGGCCGTGGCGGGCTCTTTCAAAACAGCCCACTTTTTTGATTTCCAGCCTTGCAAAGGTGGCTTCGACTTCTATTCTCGTTACCTGCTTGTGAAAAATTTCACAAGCACTGAATTCGACGCTTTATGGGCAATTTCTTTCCTCGTTGGACTAACTGGCTCCCCCTGAAGCTAGCCGTCGCGGCTGGCTTCATCGTTTTTGGGGTGAGTTTGGCCGTGCCATACTACTTCACGCCGAAATACACGCGCGTAGGCTATGAGCCGACTCAGCCGGTGCCATTCTCTCACAAAGTCCACGCCGGTCAGCTCGGCCTCGACTGCCGCTACTGTCACTCGTTCGCCGAGGTCTCCAGCCACGCCAACGTTCCGACGAACCAGACCTGCTTTAACTGCCACGGTCCAGGCAAGGGCAACATCAAGTCCGCGTCGCCGAAGCTGGAGAAAGTGATCAAAGCTGCTGAAACTGGCAAGCCTATCGAGTGGGTGAAGGTCCACAAGGCGCCCGACTACGTCTATTTCAATCACAGCGCCCACCTCAATCGCGGCATTTCCTGCCAAAATTGCCACGGCCAGATCAATGAAATGGAAGTGGTGAAGCATGATCAGCCACAGTCCATGGGCTGGTGCCTTGACTGCCACCGCAATCCTGAGCAAAAGCTTCGTCCTCTGGATCAGATCACCAATCTGAACTACAAACCCGAGCAGCTCGATCGCAGCGCTTTCTATGCTGGTTTGCTCAAGAAAGGTATCAAAGCTGACGAGATCGCCGCCACCATTGAGGAGGGTAAAGCAGCCTCCAATCTAGAAGAGCTACTGGCTCTCGCCTCCGGCAAGTTTGGTGAAAAAGTCACCCAGCTCGAAGTGGGCAGCCAGCTCAAGAAGCACTGGCAAGTCCAGCCCCCGGATTCCTGCACTGCCTGCCATCGTTGATCGGCCCTCTGTTCTGACCCTTTCCTGACTTTCTGACCCGCTAAAGCCCCCTTTCCCCCGCCCATGAAACGCAAATGGATTCACCCCGAGGAGCCGCAGACCGGCAAGCGCTACTGGCGCAGTCCGGCCGAACTTGAGCAGCGCTCGGAATTCCTCTCGACTCTCGGCGTGGAGTTCCCCGCCGGTGACACGCTCACTGAAGAAGAGGCTGGCCAGTCCCGCCGTCATTTCCTTCAGCTCATGGGTGCCTCCGCAGGCATGATGGGCCTCGCCGCCTGCCGTCGTCCACTGACGAATATTCTGCCTTACACAAACCACGTCGAGTGGGTCATCCCAGGCAAGCCTCTGCTTTACGCCTCGGCCATGCCGACCGCGAATGGCGCCGTGCCGCTCGTCGTCACCACGCACGAAGGACGCCCCACGCATCTCGCAGGCAACCCGCTCCACCCCCTCGGAGGCGGTATCGATAGCTTCGCGCAGGCCAGTGTCCTTGATCTCTATGATCCTGAGCGCTCCCAGTCCCCTCTGATCGGTGGCAAATCCGCCACTTGGGCTGAGGTGAACAAGGGTCTCGAAAGCCTCTCCGCTGACGCCAAGAAAGACGGTGGAGTCTCCCTCGCCCTCGTCGTCGGCTCCAGCACCTCTCCAACGCTGCATCGTCTCCTCGGTGAAGTGAAGACCGCTCTGCCGCAGGCCAAGCTTTTCAGCTACGAGGCCATTAGCAACGCCGGTCAGGCCGCTGCCAACAAAGAAATCCTCGGCGCGAGCACGAAGACCTTTGTCCGCTGGAGCAAAGCCCTCCGCATCATCTCTCTCGACGCCGATTTCCTTGGCCTTGATCCTGTCGCTGGTGAAACTATCAAGCACTTCACCAAACAGCGCGCCAAAGACAAGCCCGGTGGCGACATGAACCGCCTCTACTCGCTGGAGAATCGCTACACCCTCACCGGTGGTATGGCCGATCACCGCAAGCCGCTCGCTGCCAGCCTCATCCCTGCTGCGGCTGCGATCATTGCTGACATCTTGGACATCAAAGACGGTGCTGCTCTTGCCGCCACCGCTCCTGCCGGACTCAAAGAATGGCTCGCTCCTGCTGTCCGTGACCTCATCGACCATAAAGGTCAGGCCGTCGTTCTAGCTGGCAGCCGTTACGGTGCTGAAGTCCACGCGCTCGTCGCCGCGATCAACAATGCCCTCGGTGCTTATGGCTCGACCATCGAGCTCCTCGAGAACGGCAAAGAAGCCCCTCTCGGCGGCGCTGCCGAACTCGAAGCCGCTCTTGCTTCTGGTGCGGTTAAGACCCTCGTATCCCTGACGCCTTCGAACCTCCTCTTTGATGCTCCAGCCTCCGTGGCCAAGGCCATCCAGGAAAAGGCCGTGAAGATCGTCCACCTCGGCCATCTGCCGAACGCCACGGGGCGTGCCGCGATGCTGCACATCCCTTCCGCTCATTATCTCGAAGCTTGGAACGATGTCCGTGCCGCTGACGGCACCTATTCGGTCGTTCAGCCGATGATCCAGCCGCTCTACAATGGCGCGAGCGAGATCGAACTACTCCTCGCTCTGCTTGGCCGCAAGAAGCTCGGTCCTGCTGAAAAGCCCGCCGATGGCGCTACTCCTGCCGAAGACGCCGCCTATCAGGCCGTGCGCGATACGTTTGCCACCGTGGCAGGCAGCCTCGACGAAACGAAGTGGAACCTCACCCTGCGCGATGGTTTCCTCAAAGGCTCCAGCTACGTCAAATCCACCGGCGTGATCAATGGCGCTGCCGTCGCAGGCATCGTCAGCAAGGCCAAAGCCTCTGCCGCTCCGACTGCCGAAGCCATGGAAGTCGTCCTCACGCCTGACGCAGGCGTCTATGATGGTCGCTTTATCAACAACGCCTGGCTCCAGGAAGCTCCCGATCCGATCACCAAACTCACTTGGGACAACGCGGCTTGGATTGGCAGCGTCACTTTCCGTGGTCTCGGCCTCAAGAACGGTCAGATGGTCAAAGTCACTATCGGTGACCGCACTCTCACTTTACCAGCCATCGAGGCTCCCGGCCACGTTCAGAACTCCATCACCATCCCTCTTGGCTACGGCCAGACAGAGCTTGGATTCGTCGGTTCCGATTCCGAAGGCCAGGGTCGCGGCTTCAATGCCTACCCGCTCCGCAGCAGCGCTTCTGAGTTTGTCATCTCCGGTGCAAAGCTGGAAGTCCTGAGCGAAACCTACACCCTCGCGATCACCCAGGATCAAAACACCATGGAAGGCCGCGCTCTTTATCGCGAAGCCACCCTGGAGACCTTCACCAAGACGCCTGACTTCGTCGTGAAGACCGGTATGGATAGCCATATCCCGGAGAACATTTCCTTCTACAAAGGTCAGGTCGGTAAAAAGACCGAAGAGAACCCCTCCGGCTTCGACTACGAGAAGAAGCATCAGTGGGGTATGGTCATTGACCTCAGCAAGTGCATCGGTTGCACCGCCTGTATCGTCGCCTGCCAGAGCGAGAACAACATCCCGGTCGTCGGCAAAGATCAGGTCGTCAAAGGCCGTCTCATGCAGTGGATCCGCATGGATCGCTACTTCGCCACGAACGAGTGGGGCGAGCAAAAGGCCAAGTCCGACGATGTGAATATCGATCCGACTCCCGAGCAGCTCGAAAACGCCGAGATGGTGCATCAACCGCTTGCCTGCCAGCAGTGCGAATCCGCTCCTTGTGAAACCGTCTGCCCCGTGAACGCCACCGTCCATACCGACGACGGCCTCAACGCCATGGCTTACAACCGCTGCATCGGCACTCGCTACTGCGCGAACAACTGCCCCTACACCGCTCGTCGCTTCAACTGGTTCGACTACAACAAGCGTCCTCTCGACGAGCTCTACTGGGGCCCGCTTTCCACTCCCTCGAAGACCGGCGTCCGCGAGTCTGTCCAGCTTCAGAAGAACCCGAACGTCACCGTGCGTATGCGCGGCGTCATCGAGAAGTGCACCTACTGCGTGCAGCGTCTCGAGACTGCCAAGATCAAGCAGAAGCAGACCCAGCGCGACTCGAAGAACTTCCGCATCCCGACTGACAGCGTCAAATCCGCCTGTCAGGAAGCCTGCCCTGCTGATGCCATCATCTTCGGCGACATCGCCGACGAGAAGAGCGCCGTTGCGAAAGCCAAGGACACGAAGCTTTCCCCACGCAATTACGAACTCCTCAAATACATCGGCACCCGTCCGCGCACCAGTTACCTGGCCCGCCTGCGCAACCCGAACAAGGAAATGCCCGGTGCCGAGAAAATCGCCGCTTGGAGCGCTCACCAGATCTAATTCACGACTCACGCTGACATGTCCGCCGAAGCAGCCACCATCCACGACCACGCTCACACCGGTGCTCCCCGCATCCTGGACCGCGAGCCCCTCGTCCTCAACAATCGCTCCTACTCTTGGATCACGAACCGCATCTGCGGCATCGTGGAAAACAAGCAGCCCCTCCTTTGGTGGATCCTGTTTGTGCCCTCCGTGCTCCTGACCGGCCTCATGGCCTTCTGCTTCATCTACCTCATCAGCACCGGCGTCGGTGTCTGGGGTCAAAAGCAGCCCGTCGCCTGGGCTTGGGACATCACGAACTTCGTGTTTTGGATCGGTATCGGCCACGCCGGCACCCTCATTTCCGCCATTCTTTTCCTGACTCGTCAAAAATGGCGTACGTCCGTAAACCGTGCTGCTGAGGCCATGACGATCTTCGCCGTGATGTGCGCCGGTCTCTTCCCGGCCTTCCACGTCGGTCGTGTCTGGATGGTCTGGTTCCTCGCCCCTATCCCGAACGCCAACGCCATCTGGCAAAACTTCAAATCGCCCCTCCTCTGGGACGTGTTCGCCGTTTCGACCTACTTCAGCGTTTCCGCTGTCTTCTGGTTCCTCGGTTTGGTCCCTGACCTCGCCACCCTGCGCGACCGCTGCAAGCCCGGCCTCCGCAAGACCCTTTACGGTATCTTCTCCCTCGGCTGGCGCGGTGCCAACCGCCACTGGAGCCACTACGAGACCGCCTACATGCTCTTGGCAGCTCTCTCCACGCCGCTCGTGCTTTCCGTGCATTCCGTCGTGTCCTTCGACTTCGCCACCTCCGTCGTCCCAGGCTGGCACACCACCATCTTCCCACCGTACTTCGTGGCTGGCGCTATCTTCGGCGGTTTCGCCATGGTGCTCACGCTCATGATCCCCGTTTCGAAGATCTATGGCCTTGGCGATCTCATCACGCCAAAGCACATCGACAACATGGCGAAGATCATCCTGCTCACGGGCACGATCGTCGGCTACGCCTACTCCATGGAGTTCTTCGTTGCCTACTACAGCGCGAACAAGTTCGAGTTCCAGACCTTCCAGCTCCGTGGCCTCTACGGTCCTTCCACTTGGGCCTACTACTTCATGTTCGGGTTCAACGTCTTTGCCCCGCAGCTCTTCTGGTATCGCCCATTCCGTCACAACATGTGGGTCGTTCTCTTCGTCTGCATGTGCGTCAACGCCGGCATGTGGTTTGAGCGCTACGTCATCATCGCCACCACCCTGGAGCGCCATCTTACCCCTGGCTCCTGGCGCACCTATGAGGCCACCTGGGTCGATAAATACACCTTCCTCGGCACCTTCGGCTTCTTCATGATGCTCTTCCTGCTGTTCCTGCGCTTCTTGCCCGTCATCGCCATCGGCGAAGTCAAAGGTGTCCTGCCGCAGAGCAACGCCCACAATCACGATCACGGCAAAGACGGCATCCAAGAGGAAGACCTCATGGGCTACCCGGACCGCCACGTTCCCCGCGAAGCTGCCGCTGCTTAACCGTCACCATTTCTAGAACATGAGCACTTTAAAAAGAGTACATGGGTATCTCGCCGAGTTCGACGGCGCGGCTGACATCTACCACGCCGCCGAGCAGGTGCGCGACGCTGGCTACCAGCGCTGGGATGTCCACTCTCCCTTCCCCATTCACGGCATGGATGAAGCCATGGGCAACCCCCGCTCCATCCTCCCCAAGTTCGTCTTCGTCGGCGGCATGACCGGCACCTGCATCGCCTTCACGCTCCAGACCATCACCCAGACGAACTTCTGGTCCAGTATCGGCCTCGGCTTCCTGCAGACCCTCGCCGAAACCTACCCCACCATTGTCCAGGCCAAGCCCACCGACATCTGGACGCTTCCTGCCTTCTTCCCCGTGATGTTTGAGCTGACCATCCTGTTCAGTGCCTTCACCACCCTCTTCGGCCTGCTCGCTCTCATGGGCCTGCCCCGCATGAACCACCCCCTCTTCGCTTCAAAGCAGTTCGCCAAGTTCTCCGACGACGGCTTCTTCGTTTGCATCGAAGCCCGCGACCCTAAATTCAGCCAGGAAGGCACCAAAGCCCTCCTGGAAAAGATCGGCGGCAAGAACATCGAACTCGTCGAGGACGAGCTCTAAGTGTCCAGCTGCTCTCGTGGCAGTCAAAAAAGGTACATCCTGTCAAAAGAGCCGCGAAAGCGGCTCTTTTTCATTTTAATGAACAGACAGGTGTGCGGCTCGGTTCTGCCTCGAACTCGATCAATCGAGCGCAATCCTCGCGGAGACCGGCTTCGAGACTTGAGATGACAGAAAGGCGATGGCGAGGGTGATCATTTCACAACAACGATCATGAGCTGTGGCGATTTTTCCATGGGCTGAAGTCCTACTCATTCATGCCTCAGAAAATCGGCGGGTGATTGACCTCCTGCCCGGACTCGCCAGCATCGGTTCATGCCTGACTCTCCAGACACACCTGCCTTTCACGCCGCTGATTTTGAATTCGCCCAGGACTTGCTCGATGGGGACAAGGCCTCGTGGCAGCGCTTTGAGGCGGAATTAAAACCCGCCATCGCGCGGAAACTCGCGGGCCTTGGTGCTACGGATGCAGATGCTGATGAAGTGCTCGGCATCGTCATGGAGAAGCTTTGGGCACAGAAAAAACTCGCCGCCTATACTGGTGCTGGGCCTCTGAGTGGCTTCGTGCGCACGATGGCGGCGAATGCCTGGCTCGAATACCTGCGCAAACATCGCCGCATGGTGCCTGCCACGAACCTCGCCGACGACGAAGGTGGGGATGATCCAATGGATCGGCTCGCCCGCGATGAAAGTGAGGCCCCACAGGAGACACCGCTCGCGCAGCTGCTGCGGGATGCGCTCATCTACTCGCTCACGCAGGTCGATGCAGAGGCCCTGCTCGTCATGCGCCTGTCTTTGCTTCAAGACGTGAAGCAGCGCGATCTCTGCCTGCTCTGGGGCGGCTGCCACGAGGGCACCATCTCGCGCAAAAAAGCCGAAGCGCTGGAGCAGATCCGCGATGAGACGCTGGCCTATCTCCATGAGCGCGAGCCGACGCTGCAAATCTCCTGGCAAGACCTCATGGAGGCCTGCGGAGATGGCGCGGATGCCATCCTCGGTCCCTCGATCTGAAAAAAGTTTTGTCTTTCTGCGCAAGTTTCCGCCGCTGCCAGCATCTGCCGTATGCAAACCCCATGACAACTATGAGCACAGACCCTGATTTCAATATTCTCTCCAGCTTCCTCCGCCGCATGATGCCAGACGTGGAGGGCCATGACGCCGGCGATCCACCAGATGCCATCCGCACCCGTCTCGATATTTTTGCTGCTGGCAAAGCCGACGCCAAAGAGCGTGCCTCGCTCTCTCAGCTTCTCAAAGAGCACCCCGAATACATCGGCTATCTGGGCCGGGCGATCCGTGGTCGGGCGGTGTAAAAGGTCTCTTGCTCGGCGGACTCCCAAAGATCCGGCCTCACTGAAAGCTTGCCAAGCCAGATGGCTTCAGAGTAATTTCACCGCATGAATCGCCGATGGGTCATCCGACTGGTCCTGGCCGCGCTGGCAGTTTGGCTGGCGTGGAAGGTCTGGCGGCTGGTGGAGGGTGACCCGATTTTGATGCTGATCGTTTTCCTCGTTGGAGGCGTGATCGCATCCTTTGTTTTGATCAAAGTGGTGCTCGTCCGCATGGCGGATGCCCTTGGTAATGCTGTCTTCCTTTCGGGCGGACCTCTGCAGCCTGGAGACGCTGAGAAGATGGGGTCTGAAGAGCTGGAAAACCAGGAAGAGGAGACCAAAACGGAGCTACCTTGATGGATGCCGAACCTCCAGATGCTGAGAGGCTCTCTGCGTGGCAGCGGCTGGTGCTCTGGTTTCTTGGAATAGGGCGGCGGCGGCCTTTGCTCATGCTTGGGATCGTGGCGGTGATCGGCGTGATCATCGCTGATGGGGAAGCGCGTGTGCCGGGTGGCTCGCTGTTTGCTCTGCTGTTGCCGGCATTATTCATTGGGCTTTGGCGTCGGCATTGGGCGGCTTGGGTGCCCTTCACATTGCTTGCTTTTATGGCTCTGCATGGTGCGCGATTGCAGCAGACGTTTGAGCATCCGCTGCGGCTGAGGCTCCTGGCGCAGCCGGATCGGCCTGTAAATGTCGGGTTGAAGGCCCGACTTTACCCGTGGACGGAGGGCGCGGAACTGGATGAGGCCCGCGCTGTGGCGGAGATCACAGAACTTCGTTGGGGAAATGGTGGGGATTTCCTGCCACTGATGGCGCGGGTAAAGGTGACACTGCCAGTGGGCTGGCAGCTGGAGGAGGCAGGTGTGTATGAAATTGCCGGTGAACTTTCTTTGCCGAAACCACCGATGAACCCGGGTCAGTTTGACCCAGTGGACTTCAGCCTGCGCAACGGCTGGATCGCCCATGTCCTGGCCCAGAAGGTGGAACTGGTGCGCGGTGAGAGATTTTCGCCGAAGTTCCATCTGCTCTACTGGGCGGAGGCATCCAGGCAGTGGATCACTGAGGCTCTTTCCCTTGGCATTGAGGATCGCGCCGAGGATAAGGCCGTGTTGCTGGCGATGGCTCTCGGGGCCTCAGATGCTGCGGGAGATGACATCGAAGATGCCTTTCGCGACAGCGGGACTCTGCACATCTTCGCCGTGAGCGGTCTTCACGTGGTGATGCTGGCGGTGGTGCTGGCTTTTGGGCTGCGCTGGCTGGGGCTGGGAAAGACGCGCACCGTGGGGTGGATCATCGGGATCGTGTTTGCCTATGCCTACATCACGGGCTGGCGTCCTTCCGCAGCGCGTGCGGCTTTCATGATCGCCATCGTGCTCGGTGCGCTGCGGTGGAATCGGAAATCGGATGTGCAAAACAGCCTTGGGTTCGCCGTGCTGGTGCTGCTGCTGTGGGATACGCACCAGCTCTTCCAGCCTGGTTTTCAGCTTTCCTTCCTCGTGCTCTGGGCCATCGCCGGTCTGGCTGCGCCGATGCTGCAAAGGATGCGCGTGTGGACAGAATTGGATGCCTTTCTCCCTCCCACGCTGGCTTCGTGGCAGCAATGGTGTGGACGTTGGTGTCGGCGGCAGTTTGCGGCCCTGGCCTGCACATCGCTCGCTGCCTGGCTGGGAAGCCTGCCGCTGACATTGGGACACTTCCAAACAGTGACTCCCGTCGGCTTGCTGGCAAATTTGCTGCTGGTGCCGATGTCAGGCTTCAGCATCGGGGTTTCCTGCGTGAGCCTGGTGGCAGCAGGAGCAGGATTGTCGCCTTTGCAGGAGTTGGCGAACTGGCTGAATGCCTGGATCGCACGCGGCATGGTGCTGAGTGCGGCTTGGTTCGCTGGACTGCCGGGGGCGAATGTGACCCTGGATCTGCGTTTTGAAAAAGCGCCTCCACCGATGGAGATGCAGGTTTTCCATCTGTCTGGCGGCGGCTCAGCAGGCCATGTGCGGGTGGATCAATCCCATTGGCTGATCGATACCGGGAATGTTCCAGGATGGCGGCGCGTGCTGCGCCCGTTTTTCCGACATCAGGGCATCAATGCGCTCGATGGCGTCTTCTTGACTCATGGTGACTCAGCCCATGTGGGGGCGGCTACACTGGCATTAAAAATGGGCCAGCCACGGGTATTTACGAGTGTACTTGAGCCGTGGGGACTCGATCCGAAGTTCACATCATTCCGTCTTCTCAGCGACTTTGCTGACGAGGCCGGCGTGATATGGAGCAGACGCCAAGCAGGGGATCAGGTTCCTCTTCCTGGGCCCTCAGCTCAAGCCACACTTTCGGTGCTGCATCCGCTCAGCACGGATTTTTACGACCGCTCGGATGATCGCGGGCTCGTAATGATGCTACAGCTCGGCCGGACGCGAGTCCTCTGGCTGGGAGATGCTGGATTCATCACGGAGAAGCGACTTTTAGAGCGCGGTGGGGATCTGCGCTGCGATGTCTTAGTGCGCGGGCAACATCCTGTCGATCCTGGTGGGCAGACGGAACTGCTGATCGCCGCAGATCCGAAAGTAGTCATTAGCACCAGCGACTCACGCTTTCTCGAAGAGACGATTCCACAACGTGTACGTGAACATTGTAAGATGAAGGGCATCCCGCTCTTCGATCTCGAAATCTCGGGCAGCGTCGGTATCAGCATCACAGCGGATGGAGCGCGACTTCGGGGATACCGGTCTGGTGAGGAGATATTTATTCCAGCAAGGCCTTGATGATCGAGACAGCGCTTGAAAGCAGGCCCGGACGCGGCTCGTTTGCCGCTTCCCTTATGAAGAACCCCACCTCAAA
>JAGKWZ010000168.1 GCA_021151605.1 Verrucomicrobiaceae bacterium | reverse complement strand
CTTCGTGAAGAACTTCGCCGGTCAATGGCTCGACCTGCGCAGCATCGACGCCACCTCGCCCGACACCACGCTTTATCCCGAGTTCGATGAGATGCTGAAGTATGCCATGGTCGGCGAGACGGAGGCCTTCTTCACTGAAATCCTCCACCACGACCTCCCCGTCACGAATTTTATCCACAGCGACTTCTTGATGCTCAATCGCCGCATCGCAGAGCATTATGGTTTGAACGACGCTTTTCTCGCTGCGCAGCGAGACAATCAGACAATGAGACCATCAGACAGGGAAAAGGCCATCTCATTGTCTCCCCATCTGATTGTCCCATTGTCCTCCGACCAAACGCCCGACGGTTTCATTCGCGTCAAACTCCCCGCGAATCACGAACGCGGTGGCCTCCTCACGCAGGCCAGCATCCTCAAAGTCACCGCCAATGGCACCGTCAGCTCGCCCGTGCTGCGTGGCGGCTGGATGATGAAGCGACTGCTCGGTCAGCCGCCGCCACCGCCACCGCCCGGCGTCCCCGGCGTCGAGCCCGACACCCGCGGCGCCAGCACCATCCGCGAGATCTTGGCCAAACACAGCACCTCCGAAAACTGCGCCGGCTGCCACGCCAAGATCGACCCACCCGGCTTCGCTTTGGAAAGCTTCGATGTCATCGGCGGCTGGCGTGATCGCTACCGCAGCAAAGAAAAAGGCGACCGCCCCGCCGCCAAAGTCGAAAACCGCGGCGTCTGGCAATACAAAGTCTCCCTCCCCGTCGATCCCACCGGCCAACTCGCCGACGGCCGCCCCTTCAAGGACATCAAAGACTTCAAACAACTCCTCCTCGCCCAGCCCGCTGACGTCCAACGCTGCCTCACCGAAAAACTCCTCACCTACGCCACCGGCGCCGCCCCGACATATGCCGATGGCCAAGCCGTGAATGACATCGTCGCGAAGTCATTGAAGCAAGGCGGCGGCTTGAAGACTTTCGTCACTGAGTTGGTGCTGAGTGAGACGTTTCGGAGGAAGTGATCACCTCTCGAAGCCCACTTCACCGAACAGGATTTCATTGTCCGGTGCTGCGAAGAGCGACGGCAGTTGGAAGTTGCCATCGCCGATCAGGCCATTGGGATCGGCGATACGTGGCTGGCGCATCATGCCGGCAAAGGGAACGCTGCGTTTCTTCCCGCCATCGTTCAGCTCAAAGCTGCCGACGAAGGCCCCAGTCGCAGGTGTGAGGGTGACTTTCCATTTCGTCGTATTGGCCGCGGGTGCTAAGACACTGACAGCATTTGTCGCGGCATTCATGGCGAGTGAGATGGGAAGATTGGCAAAGGAATCACTTCTGATGGCGCTGTGCTTAACCGTGAGTGAATTCGCCGGGCTGCTCAATCTCAGCCGCTGTGCAAGTGTGATCGCGGGAACGCTCCCCTTCGCAGCAACCGGAGGTAGCCAGGGATCGAGGGTGAAGCGTGTATCCACGGGGCCAAATCCGGTTCGATAGGAGGTGTCCTGCTGCCGTGGTGCCTTCTCCCAGGTGAGGTCGGCCTCATCTTCGAAGGCCACAAAGCGGCGTCCAGTGTGATCAGGGTGCTGCTTTAGCTGAAAGTCACCCGCCAGGAAGGCCCCTGTGCGTGCTGGGGTGTAAGGCTGGAGGAACAGCCGGTAACTAGGATCACTGCCGACATCCGCCGCCAGGGATGCTGTCAGGCCGGTGCCATCCGCCAGCTTGCCAGCGAGTTTCAACAGGCCCTTGGCATCAATGGTGGCCACTGCCCATCCAGCGCCAGCAGGTGCCAAGCCACCGGTCGCCGGGGCCAGCAGTGCGCTGTGGGTGCCGATGTAGCTGAGGGTCTGGCCTTTCGCCAAAGTCAGCAGCTTTTTGCCATAGAGCGTCTTGCCCAAAGAGACTGCATTTTGTTTGGCCTCAGAGGTGAAGTCGCCCGTCAGTGGCAGGGTTGCTTCCACGAGATAGGTATTCAGACCTCTCTTCACTTCGACGCTGGCGGTCGCTGTTTCATTGGGGTTGGTCTTCAGAGTGCCGGCGAAACTGAGGGCAACCGTCTCCTTGGGCGTGGTGAGCTTGCCGGTGAAGGTCTTGCTGCTCGGCGCCACGGTCAGCTCCAGTTTGGCGGATGGGCGCTGGCTGCCTTCAGGTGCCAGCAAGGCCTCATATGAGGCGGCGAAGGTCTCCACCATCATGATGCCGGTCTGATAGACGAAGAAATAATTGGTCGAACTGCCTCCATTGGCAGTGATCAGGTACAACCCGCCCACGCTCGCCGCAGTGGCGGTCGTGGAGATCGTAGGGGCCTTGTCCACGGATTTCACGGGGTTGTCCACGCCGAGGAAGCCGTGATAGCCAAACGTCAGCACTGGGTTCACCTGCCCGGCGAACTTACGCTGATCGTCCGGCGTCACGAACAGGGGTGCTTTGGTAATGACGAGCGTGCCTGTCTTGCTGTTGCCGCCCAACACTGCCTTGACGGCGTAGGAACCAGCAAAGATGGGAACGGTGAGACTTCCATTGTAAGTCACCACCGCCCCTGTGGCCCCCAGCACGGTGATCGGACGAGGTGTGCCCGTGAAAGTCTGGCTGAGATTTGTCAGCGTCATGGTCGTTGGATTTGCAGCTACGGTGATCGAGCGCTCCACGGGAACAGCGGCTAGGAAATCCCCATCTCCAGGCTGACTCGCGCGCACCTTCACTGTGCCCGCACTGGTGAGTGTCAACACATCGCCAATCACCGTGGCTGGGCCTGACACCACGGAGTAAGTCACAGGCAGCCCAGAGTTGGTGCTCGCGCTTAGAGTGAAGGGACTTTCGGCCAGATAGAGTTTCGACGGCGGTGTGAAAACGAGAGTCTGCAAGTTTTGACCGGTAATCCGCCCGTTGCCTGAGATCGCTAATGTGTAGGGAGTCTCATCGAGATCATCGCTATCAATACTTAGCATGGCGGTGCGCAGACCAATGCCACTTGGGTCAAAGCTGACTTGGAAGGTGGTGCTTGAACTGCCAGCAACCTGTGCGCTGGGCAGGCTGGACACACGGAAGTCAGCCGCATGGGCACCGCTGATCTGCACAATGGGTGTGCCGGTTAGGTTAAGCGCAACTGCAGCAGCGGTATTGGCGATGGTGAAGGTGCGGCTGACCACCCCGGAAGAAATAGCCACCGTGCCAAAATAGGTATGATCCGTCGCGTTCGGGGTGTCATCACCCGACGAGATTGCCCTGTTGTTGCCTCGGATGACGATCTTGGGTCCTTCTGCCCTGGTCAGGCTGATGATGTAGGTTTTTGTCGTCGTTTCGTCCTGCGCGGTGACTTTGATCTCAATGGTGTTTAGTCCGACGGCGAGAGCGAAGCTGGCGCTAGGTGTGCCAGAGATGATAGGGGCGAAGGCATTGGTCCCGAGACGGGCTTGGATCGTGGCATTGGCCTGCGCTACGGTGGGTGTGATGGTGACGCTGGTGGTCGCGTTCGGGGCATCTGCGGTGTAGGCCACAGTGTTCGCGGCAAAGACTTCGTTGAGCGCAGCGGTGGTGATTGAGAGAGCGGAAAGGTCGGCGTTGTTGCTCGGGACAAAGTAGGTGTAGAGCGTGTTTGGAACATTGGTGCCACCCGGAGTCGTGACCTGGACGCTGGCCTCGCCGGCAACGTTTGCTGGAGTGACGGCAAAAAGGCTGGTGGAACTGGTCACCGCAACGTTTGTAGCGGCCACGCCACCGATGGTCACTCCCGTAGTTCCGTTGAAGTTAGTTCCAGTGATCATCACGAGGGTGCCGCCGAAGGTCGTGCCAGTTGGCGGAGAAATGGCGGTGACTGTGGGTGGGAAGCTGAAGCCAGCCACGGACTCCAGCAGCCCAGAGCCGCCGTTCTGGTAGCCACTTGCGAAACGACCACGAGCACGGATCTGGCCACTGTAGGGAAGACTGATGCCATTGAGCTGCCAGTTGGCGGTGGTGCCCATGCGGCCACCCCGGCCGAGCAGTGTCCAAGTTGCTCCGCTGTCCGTGCTTTGCTCAAAAGTCACTTGTGAGACTTCTGGCGAGCTCCCGCCGCGGGTCCATGTGATCTGCTCCGTGCTTTGTGCACTCAGTGTCTGGGTCGCGGGTTCATTGATCAGGCGGGCAAACAGATTGCGCGTTATCCCTCCCACGCTGGTGAACTGGCCACCGAGCAGAATCTTCCCGTCCGCTTGCACCGACACGCTATTGACGGTGCCACTGGCATTGGGATTGAAGGCCGCGTCGAGTGTGCCGACATCATCCAGACGCGCGATTCGATTGCTCGCGATCCCGCTGATGGTGGTGAAACTCCCTCCAAGGAGGATCTTGCCATCTGCCTGCAAGGCTAGGCTGTGGATGGGGCCGCCTGCATTGGGATTGAAGCCTGTCTCGAGTGCACCAGCGGCATCCAGCCGTGCAATGTTGCTGCGTGTAACCCCACCCACACTGGTGAACTGGCCGCCAAGCAGAATCTTGCCATCGGCCTGGACCGCCACGGTATTCACGAAGCCGTTCGTATTGGGGTTGAAGCCCGTGTCGAGCCCACCAGCGGCATCCAACCGTGCGATGTTGTTGCGAGCCGTACCGTTGACTGTGGAGAAGCCGCCGCCGAGCAGAATCCTGCCATCCGCCTGCACTGCCATACTATTGACGAGGCCGTTTGTATTGGTGCTGAAGCCCGTGTCGAGTCCACCGCCAGCATCCAGCCGCGCGATGTTGTTACGAGCAGAGCCGCTCATGGTAGTGAAGTTACCCCCGAGCAGAATCTTGCCGTCCTCCTGCACGGCCACGCAATAGACAAGGTTGTTGGCATTGGGATTGAAGCCGGTGTCGAGCGTGCCATTGGCCGCCACCCGCGCGATTCGGTTGCGTGTGACCCCGCCTACGGTGCTGAAGCCGCCCCCGAGAAGAATCTTGCCGTCTGCCTGCACCGCCACGCAATAGATACTGCCATTTACATTCGGATTGAAGCCTGCATCGAGCGTGCCGTTTGCATTGAGCCGGGCGATATTATTGCGCGGCTGGCCCAGCACGGAGGTGAAGCTACCCGCTATGATCGTCTTCCCGTCTGGCTGCAAAGCTGTGGCGTAAACGTTGCCGCCGACGATGGCTGGATTGAGCGGCTCGACGTCGCCAGCGGCAGGCAAAGCTACGGCCCGAGTAACCGTGAGGGTATAGGTCTTGATCGTGAATCCATCCTGTGAAGTGACTCTGACCTCAATGATGTTGATGCCGCTGTTCAGAGCCAAGGGTCCACTGGCAACGCCGGAGGTCAGAGCGGTGTAGCTGCCGCCATTAACACGGACTTGCAGGGTCGCATTCGCCCTTGTGGCGGTCACGGTGGTGCTCGTGATGGCGCTCGGAACTGTAGCGGTATAGCTCGTAGTCGTGCCCGCAAAAACAGGCGTGAAGCCGCTTGCGCTGGTGGTCAGCGCGGTGAGGTCGGCACTGCCAGGCGCGGCGTTGCCGATGAGATTGATATCGAAGGGGTTCGCGTTGGGATCATTGCTAGCGATGTGCAGGATCACATTTTTCTGCCCCAAACTGGTTGGGCTGAAGTTCACGACGAACGAAGCAGAACCTGAAGGGCCGCTGATGGTGGGGAGCGGGTTCTGCGTGATACTGAACTGATCCACATCCCGTCCTTCAAGGGACAGACTCAGACCTGTGAGATTGGCATAGCCGACGTTGCGAATAGTGAAGGTGTTGCGGATGCTTTCACCCACTGCTGCGGGGCCGAAATAGCTGCTGCCACCGTTTGCGATGCCGCGATTGGCCGGCTGCTCAATGAGCATCTGGGGTTCCAGCATGGCGTTGTCCGGCCCGCTCACCTCCAGGTTATAAAGTCCGTAGGAGGCATTGTCACCACCTGTGATCACGATGAAATACCGTGTCCCGGCCTGAAGAGTGGAGGTGAAACCGGCGGCATAACCTCCAGCTGAATCGTCATCTCCAATCACGACATTGAGCAGTGGATTGGAGGGATCAAAGGCATCCCGGTAAAGCAGGAGGTAAACGTTCCAGTCGAGCGGTGTGGTGCCTGTGCATCTGAAGCTATATTCGCCCGTGGTGTTTACACTGAAGCTGACCACATCAAAAGGCGTGGCCGTCGCTGGAATGGACAAACCCGTGGGCACTCCGGCACCGTTAGCGTTCGGGCGGTTCCAGGTCGGGCAGCCCACGGTGGTGCGCGGCAAATCGAAAAACCAGTCGCTGTTGTTGCCGACGAGATTGATGTCGAAGGTGCCACGCAGTGGATCGTTGCTGGTGATGCGGAGCACGGCCGTGCGTAAGCCGGCGGCAGCAGGCGCAAAGGTTACTTCAAAGCTGCGACTGCCAAAAGGTGACAACGGTGTGGAACTGAGAGGCCCCACGCTGAATTCAGAGGCATGGGCACCAGTCGTGCTGGCGCTGAGCCCCGTGAGGTCCGCCGTGCCGTAATTGCGAATGTAAACTGTGCGGGAGCTGCTGCTACCTATCAGCGGCGCACCAAAGCTGATCGTGCTGACTCCACTGGTCAGGCCATAGCCGTAACTATAAACACCGACATCAATGGTCGGGGAGCGCGGCGCGCATGAGCCCGAGAGCACGATATCAAAACTGGCGACCAATGGATCATTGCTGGCGAGGTGCAGCATGGCAGTGCGGGTGCCTGTGGAAGAGGGCTCAAAGCGCACCTGGAAAGTGCTGCTCGTTCCCGGTGCCAGCAATCCTGGGGTGAGATTTTGAACGCTAAAATCTGCTGCATTGGCACCATCGACGGACGAGCCAGTCACATTTAGCGCTGCCGATCCCACGCTGCGGATGGTGAAGGTCAGGAGCTGGCTGTTCCCCAACAAAACGGAGCCAAATCCTACATTGCTCACGCCATCGTTGAGCCTGACTCGTGTGGGCTGTTCGATGGCAATTGCGGGCGTGCCATTGCCGGTGAGCTGAATGTCAAAGGGGCTCTTGTTCGGATCATTGCTGGTGATGTGAAGCACTGCGCGCTTCATACCTGCACTCGTGGGACTGAAGGTGATGCTGAAGGTCGTGCTGCCATTGGGTCCAGCCACTGGAGCCGTGGGCTGGGTGGTCATGCTGAAGGAGCCTGCATCCACACCGTCCAACGTCATGCCCAGACCCGTGAGGTCCGTGTAGCCATAGTTGCGGATGGTGTAGCTGCTGCTCGTGCTGCCGCCGACCGTCACCGGCGTCATGTAGCTGCTGCCACCATCCGGGATGTTCACACCCAGGGAATCAATCACGGCCATGTTCGGCACCACGACCACATTTCCAGGCCCGCTAATCCTTAGCGTGTAATCCCCTGCTTGGTTGCTGCTGTACGCCGTTACCACCGCATAGTAGGTGACGCCTGCCTGAAGTGTGTAGCTGACTCGCGAGTTGTAGCCCCCTGCTGCGTCATCGTCGCCGATGAGCACTTGGTTTAATGGTGCAGCGGCATCAAAGGCTGTGGAATAGAGGAAGAGATAGGTATCCCATCCTGCTGGATTTGTGGCCGTACTGGTCAGGGTGTAGGTGCCACTGCTGGTCACCGTGAAGCCGATGGTGTCATACGGTGCCACGACTCCCGAAATAAAGACAGGCGCGGCATTGCCATTGGCATTCGGGCGGTCCCAGGCTGGTCTGCCGACAGTGGTGCTGGCAAATTCCGAGAAGGCGTAGCCTGTGCCAGAGAGAGCGACATCGAAGGGGCTCTTCACGGCGTCGTTGCTGGTGATGCGCAGGGTGGCGGTTCGGACCCCGAGGGCAGTAGGGCTGAAGTTCACGTCGAAGGTGGTGCTCCCACCGGGCGGCAGCGTGCTTGCACCAAGAGAACCCAGGGTGAAGTCACCAGGTGCCGCACCTATGATGCTCAATGACAGCCCGGTAAGTGCTGAGAAGCCGCCGTTTCTAGCCCTGAAGCTAAGCGTGCTCGTGCCCCCAGTCGTCAGCGTCCCGAAATTCAGGCTGCTGACTCCTGCGGTGAGCGCCACGCCTGCGGGCTGTTCGACGACGATGTCAGGCAAACCATTGCCGCTCAGATGGATGTCGAAGGGGTTTCGCAGCGGATCACTACTGTTGACGTGCAGTGTCGCGGTCTTTCTCCCCGTGGAGGTCGGCTTGAACTCCGCCGTGAAGGTGAAACTGCCACCTGGCCCGATCGTCTGATTCACGGGCGGCGTGGGCAGGTTGAACTGGCTCGCGTCCACACCATCCATCGTCACACTCAGCACGGTGAGATCACCGTCGCCACTATTCTTCAGGGTAAAGGTCTTGCTGCCTGTCGCACCCATTGAAACATCGTCGAAGTAAATCGTGGAACCACTGACGATGCCGCTGCCTACGGGCTGCTCCACGGCGAGCACTGGCCTTTCCGAGAAAAATCCGGGGCCTTGGAGCTTCAAAGAGTAGCTCCCTGTATCAAAGTTATCGTAGCCCGTGATGACGGCGTAATACAGGGTTCCAGCCTGGAGCGTGCGGGTGACTTGTGCATCCAGTCCGGGACCATCATCATCATCGCCAATGAGGACATTGGTCAGGGGACTGGCCGGGGTAAAGGCTGCGACATACAGTAGCAGATAGTTATCCCAGCCACTTGGGCTGATGGATGTAACCGCCAGGGTGTAATTGCCGGAAGCTGTCACTGAAAAGGCCACGACCTCGTAGGGCGTCGCGGTGGCCGAAGTTGAAAGGCTATTGGGTATACTGCTGCCATTTGCTTCGGGTCGTCTCCACAGTGCGCGTCCCACGGTGCTTCCGAGGATTGTATCGGTGGATTTAACCAGACCGCTGAAGCTGGCCACCTGCTCGATCAGCCCTGAGCCACCATTCTGGTAGCCCTGAATTGTGCGACCACGAGCGCGGAACTGGCCGCTGGCCGGAAGGCTCTGGCCGGTGAGCAGCCAGTGGCTGGTCGTGCCCACACGGCTGGCGTTGCCCAGCAGCGTCCAGGTCACACCGTTGTCCGTGCTCTTCTCCAGGGTGACTTGCGAGACTTCCGGCGCACTACCATTGCGTGTCCAGCTCACCTGTGTGGCGTCCAATGCGCTCAAGGTCTGGGTCGCCGGGTCATTGACCAGCGCGGCAAAGCGATTGCGCGCCGTCGCACTCGCAGCGCCGTTCGGTTGCAGGGAGGTGAAGAAGCCACCGAGCAGAACCTTGCCATCTGCCTGCACCGCCACGCTATAGACGACGTTGTCCGCCTTCGGATCAAAGCCCGTGTCCAGCGTGCCATCGGCATTCAGCCGGGCGATGCGGTTACGGCTGGTGGCGCTCGCAGCTCCATTGGGTTGCAGCGTGGTGAAGGCACCCCCGAGCAGAATCTTCCCATCCACCTGTAGCGCCATGCTGTTGACCGCATGGCTTGCCTTGGGATCAAAGCCCGTGTCCAATGTGCCGTCCGCATTCAAGCGTACAATGCATTGACGCGGCGTCGGGTTCGCCGCTCCGTTCGGCTGTAGATTGGTGAAAGTGCCACCCAGCAGAACCTTTCCATCTACCTGGAGGGCAATGCTACTGACCGTGTTGCTCGCTTTGGGGTCAAAGCCAAGATCCAGCGTACCATCGGCATTCAGCCGCGCGATACGACTGCGGCTGGTGGCACTCGCAGCGCCGTTGGGTTGTAGCGTAGTAAAGAAACCCCCGAGGAGTATTTTTCCATCTGCCTGTACCGCCACGCATGCCACCTCACCATTTGCCTTCGGATCAAAGCTTTCGTCCAGTGTGCCGTCTGCATACAGCCGTGCGATACGACTGCGGATGAAAGCGCTCACCACTCCGTTTGGCTTTAGGCTGGTGAATCCACCCCCGAGTAAAATCTTTCCATCCGCCTGCACCACCACACTTCGGACCGCACTGCCTGCATTTGGGTCAAAGCTCATGTCCAATGTACCGTCGGCGTTTAGCCGGGCGATGCGGTTTCGAATGACCGCGCTTGCTGCCCCGTTGGGCTGGAGCGTCGTGAACAGGCCCCCGAGCAGAATCTTCCCGTCTGCCTGCACTGCCACGCAGGCAACCTCACCATTCGCCTTCGGATCAAAACCCGCATCCAACGAGCCATCCGCATTCAAGCGCGCGATGTTACCACGCGCCTGCCCCAGCACACTGGAGAAGCTCCCCGCGATGAGCGTCTTCCCATCCGCCTGCACCGCCGTGGCCATGACATAGCTGCCTGTCAGATTCAGATTCAGCGGATCCATTTCACCGGCGACTGGCAAGAACACCGTAGCCACCTGTACGGCGGCACCGCTGCTCAGACCATTGACCGTGACCACAACATTCAAGGGCCCAGGCGTGAGGCCGGTCAGTCCCGTCACGGTCAGAGATGTGGCCGTTGCTGCCGTCACCGTTCCGCTGCCGGCGGGCGTGAAGACGACGCTGTTCTCAGCCGGTGTGGCGCTAAATCCAGTACCGCTGATGGTCAATGTGCTCACGTTTGATGCCAGACTGGCCGTGGACAGCGTGACGGTGGGAGCCGCAGGTGTGATGGTTATCGTAAACGTCTGCGGGGCACTGGTGTCCACGCCACCGTAGGCCGTGCCACCACTATCCTGGGCGACCACCGTCACCGTGGCCGTGCCACTGGCAGTGCCCGAAGGCGTGAAGGTAAACGTACCGTCGGCCGCTATCGTCGGCTCCACGCTGAAGAGTGGTTTGTTATCATTCGTGACCGTGAAGCTCACCGTTTGTCCAGATTCGCTGAGCGGCCCGGCGGAGATGCCTGTGGCGAAGTTGCTGGCCGTAAACACACCACTATCAGCCGCCACCGTAATCACAGGCAGTGCAGCCGAAGTGTAAATCTGACCACCATTCACTACCGCCGCTAGCTTCGTTCCATCCGCAGACGACGTGATAGATCGCCAATTTCGAGTCCCCGCTGCTCGCGCCGCCCAGCTATACCCGGAGTCAGTTGAAGTATAAACCAAACCACCATAATCCACCGCTGCCAGCTTCGCCCCATCCGCAGATGACGCGATGGACTCCCAATTTCGACTACCCGCTGCCTTCAGTGTCCAGTTAAGCCCAGCATCTGTCGAAGTATAAATCTCACCTGTCCTGACTACGGCCGCTAATTTCATGCCATCAGCTGACGAGGCTATAGACCACCAATTCCGGTTGCCCGTCGTCCGCGCCGCCCAGCTAAGTCCAGAGTCCGTCGAGGTGTAAATCAGGCCTCCATTATCCACTGATAAGACCAGTTTTGTCCAGAGTTCGAAGATATGGAAACCGACCCCGAGCCTGCAGCAGCCAACTTCGTCCCATCTGCAGAAGATGCGATAGTTCCCCAATTACTGTCGGATAATGATGGCCTCACCGTCCAGCTTTGGCCTGAGTCAGTGGAGGTATAAATCCGCTCACCAAGAGCCACCGCCGCCAGCTTTGTCCCATCAGCAGACGATGCGATGGAATACCAAGATAAGCTACCCGACGGACGAGCCGTCCAAGTCTCACCTGCCGATAAACGAGGCAGTGAAAAGATGGGCGCGTTGTTTGGTGTGACATAGGTGTAGAGCGTGTTTGGTGGATTGGTGCCACCTGGGACGGTGACCAGCACGCTTGCAGCGCCCGCCGCACCAGCTGGCGTGGTGGCAGTGATGCTAGTGGCATCGACCACGGTAAAAACAGCCGCCGTCCCGCCAATCGTCACCGTGGTTGCACCCGTGAGGTTGGTGCCAGTGATCGTCACACTGGTGCCACCCAGGGTGCTGCCGCTGCTGGGGGAAATAGCGGTGACAGTATGAGGCGGGGGAGGAGGTTCAGAAGTCACGGTGGCTGCGGCGATGATGAAGCCCGGAGCTAAACTGCCTACAGTGGAAATGGACGTGTCTATGAAGTGGATGCCTGTGAGGCTGGTGTTGGCTGCCGCCACCGGGAGATTGATGGTAAATTTGTCCAAGAATGCCTTTGCTGCGCCACCCCGATTCTGAACCTCGGTTATCACATTGGTTACAGTGATGCTGCTATCACCAGGCGGTGTGGACTGATTCCCGGTATCATAAGACCATGTTTCTGGGCGCAGATGAGTACCAGGTTTCAACACGACCACATATTCACTGGCATCAGCAAAGGTCAGCCGAACGCGCCCGATCTCTAAACCCTGGTAGGCCACACTTCCCGTTGCGCTGCCAGCCACCAGCAGATGCAGGCCCGTGGGATACGAGATGTTTACCGCGAGCGATGCCGAAGTAGCAAACGTGGGGGCAAATGAGTTTTGGGTGGTGAAGACCTGCGGAGAAGAAGCGGCAAACTGAAAGGGAATCCCTTGGTAAGTCACGTTACCAGTAGGCTTCGCGGAGGTCAGCCAGTCCAACGGCTCGTTGGTAATTGATGCAAGGTTCACAGGCGAGTAGAGAGGGACGCCTGAAGCTGACTGCGGCATTATACACAAGAACTGAAGACCTGCTGTCAGCAGGAGAAGGTAGATTCGCGTTCTGCGGAGTAAGCACTCGATAGAGTGTCCTCGGTGAACGCACTCGTGAAGACGGTGGCAACTTAGAACTCTGAGAAGAAGAGAAAGAGGCATCTGGCGTTTCAAAAGTGAACGACTTACGAAGGGTTGGAGATCCAGCAGGCTCAAAAGAAGTGCGGCATGCATATGGGATGTATTCACAAGAGTTCATTACAGGGAAACCCCTCGGGAGTTACATGAAAAAAATCCCACTTTTAAACTTCCCTCCAACGCCGCCCCATTCTCCGCAGGCTTCCTCAGGAATAACTCGACAGGCTTCAGCTAAAAACCCCACTCCATCTGCCCAATTTCGAAGTTTTAGTTCGAAGACCCCCAAACTTCGGTGCAGAAGGTCCAAGACGTCAATGATAACGTCCACACGATGGCGTTGGAAAATCTTTGATGATGAAGTCACCAACTTGCCATCATAGGCCACATGGACCGCCTCATTTCGCGTAGCGGTAAAACACCTCTAACTGGAGAGTGCAGAGGGCCTGACGGTAGATCGGAGTGGGAGCGTCGGCGGCGGGCCAGTCTGCTTTTCCGCGTCTGAAACTGCCATCGGGCTCCTGGGCACCAAGAATCTGGGGGAAGAGTGCCTGGGCGTAGCGATCCCACTCCGCCCCGCCTTTGTTCATGAAGGCGGCGGTGTTGGAGGCCCATGAGTAGAGGTTGGCATTTTTGTTCCAGTCGGGCGGCTCTGCCTGGAGGTAGTTTTCTAGAAAGCGCAGTCCTTTGGTCATGCCAGCCTGGGCTTTGGCATCGAGCATCTGGAGGGCGAGGACTGAACCTCCGGTGAGGAACCATTGGTTGTAATGGGCGTCGCGGTTGGGCCCACCGTAACCGCCATCCTTGGTCTGCTTGGTTTGCACATAGCTCACGATCTTTTTCAGGCATTCGGGCAGACCTTTGAAGGTCAGGCCGGACTCTTTGGCGACCACGAGCGCCTGGATCTGCCAGTTGGCCAGAGAGAGGTCATCGCCTCGGGAGTCAGGATTGTAAGCTGTGGACTTGCCGGCCTCAGTCCCACCATAGGTCCAGGAGCCTTTGTCATTTTGCGAATCGATGATGAGTTGGGCTGCTTTCTCAAAGGTCTGCCTCAGATTGGGGATGCCCGTGCCTGAGGCTTTGCCGAGGATGTAGGCTTCTCCCAGCGCTGTGGTGGCGATTCCGTGGGCGTAGGTGGCTCCGGCGGACTTCACCTCGGTGGCGATCATGCCCTGTGGATTGCTAGCTGCGGTATTGATCAGGTAAAGGCAGGCTTTCAGGACGGCATCACCGAATTGCCCCTCGCCCGGTATCTCGCCATGCCCCGTGAAGCATTGCAGGGCGAAGCCGCTCATGCCTGTCTTGTTCGGGCCATCCCAGGAGCCATCGGCTTCCTGCTTGGTCTTCAGCCACTCCAGAGACCTTTTCACTGCCTGCTCCATTTCCGGCGTGCCACCATGACTTTGCAGCAGCGCCAAACGCGAAGCCTCAGAGATCCGCCCGACATAGCGTGCAGGCAGGAGTTTCACATTCACGCTTCCTGTGGTCGCTGTCGCAGCGGGCGCAGGGGTGGTAGCCGCCGTGCCATTGGCCTGCATTTTCCGCCACTGTGACGCAGCAAAGGCGATGTCCTCCGCACTGAGATCCGCAATGGGCAGGGCCAGCTCGCGGCCATCGGCAAGCTTCACCTTTACCGTGCGCGAGACGGGGTCCATGCCCGTCATCTCCGCCTGGAGGGTGCGCCCTGTGGTGTTCGTCCAGGTGCGGATCTCAGCAGCGGCACCAGACACATAGAGCAGGGAGATCAGAGGGAGGAAACGCGACATCATGGTAGGAGCGAACCGTTTATCTAAAACTTAGCAGCAGGAGTCAAACCAGAATTCGGCTGACTGAGCAAAGGAACACAGAGCCCGCCATAGCGGCTTCGTTTAAAGAGGCCGGGCCTTTCGCGAGCAGGAGACTTATTTAGAGAGCAGCAGCGCCCGCGTGGGAAAAGTGCCATGCATTCTCGATGTTCGGCTAAATCCTGATCCGGCGGGTGCGCTTCCACACTAGCGCTCCGGCGAACATGGCGGCCTGGGCGAGCACGATGCAGGCACCGGTGGCGGCGTTGAGGAAGAAGCTGGCATAGACGCCGAGGCAACTGGCGAGCACGGAGGAGGCGGTGGAGATGATCAACATGCGGTCGAAGCGATCGGTGAGCAGACGGGCGGTGCAGCCGGGGGTGACGAGCATGGCGACGACGAGGAGGATGCCGACGGCCTGCATGGAGGCGACGATGGTGCCGGCGAGCAGGGAGAGGAGGAGGTAGTAAAGAAGGGTGGTGTTCAGCCCGATGGCGCGGGCGTGGGCGACGTCGAAGCAGAAGAGCATGAGGTCTTTCCGCCTGAGCAGGATAACGGTGAGGGTGGCGGCGGAGGCGATGAGGGTCTGGAGGAGGTCGTCGTGCTCGATGCCGAGGATGTTGCCGAAGAGGATGTGGTTCAGGTGGGCGTCGGTCTGCACTTTGGTAAAGAGGACGAGGCCGAGGGCGAACATGCCGGTGAAGACGATGCCCATGACGGTGTCTTCTTTAATTCGGGTGCTGGCTTTGATCCAACCGATGCTGAGGGCGCAGAGCAGGCCTGCGGCGAAGGCCCCGACGGCGAGCGGCAGCCCGAGCATGTAGGCGATGACGATGCCGGGGAGGACGGCGTGGGAGATGGCGTCTCCCATGAGGGACCAGCCTTTGAGGACGAGGTAGCAGGAGAAGACGGCGCAGACGGTGCCGACGAGGGCACTGACGAGCAGGGCCTCGACCATGAAGGGATACTGAAGCGGGGTGAGCCAGGTCATGAGGCGGTGGCTTGCTGCCGGAGTCTGCGCGCGGCGAGCAGGCCGTGCTTGGGCGCGAAGATGAGGGCGATGAGGAAGATGAGGGTCTGGAGAACGACGATGCAGCCGCCGGTGCTGCCATTGATGAAGTAGCTGGCATAGGCACCGAGCAGGCCGCAGAGCGCACCGGTGAGGGTGGCGATGATGAGCATCCTGCTGAAGCGGTCGGTCAGGAGATAGGCGGTGGCTCCGGGGGTGACGAGCATGGCGACGACGAGGCAGGCACCGACGGTCTGCAAGGCGGCGACGGCGGTGGCGGAGAGGAGGGCGAGGAGAAGGAAGTGGAGGAATCGGGTGTCGATGCCGAGCGCGCGGGCATGGGCCTCGTCAAAGCAGTAGAGGAGGAGGTCGCGCCACTTCAGGGCGAGCACGAGGATGGAGATGCCGGAGATGATGAGCACCTGCATGATGTCGGGATCGGAGATGGCGAGGATGTTTCCAAAGATGATGGTCTTGAGGTTCAAGGTGCTGGGGTAGAGCGAGAGCAGGAGAAGCCCGAGCGCGAACCAACTGGTGAACACGATGCCGATGACGGCGTCCTCACGCAGCCCGGATTTCCGCTTGAGCCAGCCCATGGTGAGCGCGGCGATGATGCCGGCGATGAATGCCCCGACGGAAAACGGCAGTCCCATCAACCAAGCCAGCGACACGCCTGGGACGACGGCATGGGAAAGGGCATCGCCCATGAGCGACCAGCCCTTCAGCGTGATGAAACACGAGAGGAAGGCGCACACTCCGCCGATCAAGCCACTGATGAGGATGGCTTTGAGCATGTAGGCGTATTCGAAGGGGGTTAGCAGGGAGGGCACTTTGGAAGAGGGAGGATAGAAGATGGATGGAAGATGGAAGATGGAAGATTGAGGATCGAAGAGCGCAGAAGGGATGGCTAGCCGCAGAAGGTGTCGGCTTTGTCGATCATGCGTTGGAGTTTTCCTCCGACGGCATGGATGGCTGCGTCGATTTCGGCGTGTTTCTCGGGGGAGATGTATCCACAGTCTAGCGCTTGGTCGAACCACGCCTGCGATTCGTTCGCTTCCCCTTGGGCTTGATTCAGCTTGTCGATGAAGGCTGCGACGTATCGCCTTCGTGCCCAGGCTTCGGCAATCATGCTAGCCACGGCACGCGAGGAGCGGCGGACTTGGTCTGTCATGGAATACTTCTCCTCCTTGGGGAAGTCTTTGGTGATCACAAAGACCTGATAGGAGGCTTGTCTTGCCATTTGATAGGCATCGAGATCTCTGAAGGATTGGATCACTTTCCTAGGACGAAAATCATCGTTCATCGTGCTGGGTGGGTTTGAAGCTATCTTCTATATGCCATCTTCGATCTTCTCTCGTTTCTTGACCAGCTCCTCACGCCCTGAGCGGTCTTTGTACTCGAGGTGCCCGTCTTTGCCGAAGACCAGCGGGCGTTCGTCGTCGGTGAGGAGTTTGACGGTTTTACCGTCGTGATCCTGGATGGTGCTGCTTTCGAAGTGGAAGTGGCGGAGGACGCCGCCAAAGGCGCGGTTGAGGTTGTCTTCGGTGAAGACGTCCTCCAGCGGGCCAGAGGCGAGGACGGTGCGGTTCACGAGCACGACGTGGTCGCAGAACTCGGGCACGCTGCCGAGGTTGTGCGTGGAGACGAGGATGATGCGGCCTTCATCACGCAGGCTGCGGAGGAGGGTGATGATGGCTTCCTCAGTGGTGACATCGACACCGGTGAAGGGTTCGTCGAGCAGGATGATCTGGCCGTTTTGGGCGAGGGCTCGGGCGAGGAAGACGCGCTTTTTTTGCCCGCCGCTGAGCTCGCCGATCTGGCGATCTTTAAACTCGGTCATGCCGACGCGGGCGAGGCTTTCGTTCACCATCCGCTTGTCCTCGGCGCTGGCGATGCGGAGGAAGTTCATGTGCCCGTAGCGGCCCATCATGACGACATCCCACACGCTGACGGGGAAGGTCCAGTCCACTTCCTCGGTCTGGGGGACGTAGGCGACGAGCTTGAGCTTCCGTGCCTGCTCGACGGTGCCACCGGCGATGAGGATGCGGCCGCTGACAGGTTTGACGAATCCCATCAGGGCTTTGAACAGGGTGCTTTTGCCGCTGCCATTCACACCGACGAGGGCGGCGATGGTGCCGGGGCGGAGCTTAAAGGAGGCGTCACGCAGGGCCGTGTGCCCATTGGGATAGGCGACGGTGACGGCGGAGGCTTCGAGGGAGAGGGTCATGGTTGGAGAAACGCTTTCACGAGGGTGTCGGCGTTGGTTTCGAGCAGCTTCAGATACGTCGGCGCGGGGCCGGTGGCGTCGGTGAGGGAGTCCACGTAGAGCACGCCGCCGAACTTGGCTCCCGTTTCCTTGGCGACTTGTTGCATGGCTTTGTCACTGATGGTGCTCTCGCTGAAGACGACGGGGATCTGGCTGGCGCGGATGGCATCGACGACCTTCTGTACCTGCTGCGGCGTACCTTCCTGATCCGCGTTCACGGGCCAGAGGTAGAGTTCTTTTAAACCGTAGTCGCGAGCGAGGTAGGAGAAGGCTCCCTCACAGCTCACGAGCCATCTTTGCGCAGCTGGGATGCTCTCCAACTTCTGCCGCACAGGCGCATCCACGGCCTTCAGCTTCTCGGTGTAAGCGGCGGCGTTGGCCGTGTAGATGGCGGCATTGGGCGGATCGAGCTTCACCAAAGCTGCGCGGATGTTTTCCACATACTTGATGGCATTGGCAGGCGACATCCAGGCGTGGGGGTTGGGTTTCCCATTATAGGGACCTTCGCCGATGCTCATGGGCTGGACTCCATCGCTGATGACCACGGAGGGCACGTCACGCACCTGCTGGAGGAATTTTTCAAACCAGCGCTCCAGGCCGAGGCCGTTCCACAGAACGAGGTCGGCATCCTGCGCCTTCACGAGGTCCATGGGCGTGGGCTCGTAGTCATGGATCTCCGCGCCGGGCTTGGTGATGGACTCGACGACGGCGGCCTCACCCGCGACGTTTTGCGCGATGTCCTGGATGATGGTGAAGGTGGTGAGGATGCGCTTTTTGCCATCCGATGGGGTGGCTTCTCGTTTGCAGGAAGGCAGGACGGAAAGGGCGAGAAGAAGGGAAAGGAGTCGGGTCAGCATGGTGGAGATGATTTAAAAACGGACGCTCATGCCGGTGAAGACGCCGAAGTCTGGCGCAGCGCGGTTCATGCCAAATCGCACACCGGCATCGAAAACGAGGCTTTCCGTCACAGCAAAGGTGAGGCCGGTGTCGAAGAGCGCCTGATAGTCGGCATCCTGCCCGGCGATGCCGACGAGTTCGAGATACAGGCCGAGCTTCTCGGTCAAAGTGATGCCCAGGGTGGCGGAGTGCAGCCATTCGAGATCGTGGCCATCGGTTTCCGTGTCGTGGACGAGATCGACCTCGCCCATGAGGCCGAGCGAGATGCGGTCGGAGAGTGGAATGGAGAGCGGCATGATGAGACCGCCGGCCCAGGCTTCATCGCTCACGTCGGTATGAGTGGGGATGGTCACGTAGGGCATCAGCGCAAAGGCCGTGGTGCCGCTGTCGTTGCCCCAGAGGTTTTGTTTGTAGCGCACCGTGATGTCGCCAAATCCGGTCGTGCGGGTGCTATCGCCACGCTCGGATTCACCGGCGACGGCGTGGCTATTCACGATGACTTGGAGATCCGAGTCGTGGGGGAGGCCCATCTTGAAGTTGATCTGCCCGTAGATCCACTGGTCGGCAGAGCCGACGCCCTGGTTCGCATCGCGGCTGTAGTCGAAGAAGCTGGCCTCGATCTGAAACATGCCCGCCGGGACGGAATAGGGCGACTCCGTGGTGTCCGGTCGATCCGTGCTCATCTCGCGTGGGACGGGTTCGGTGGCAGCGAGCGGCAAAAAAGCGATGAGCAGGCTAAGAAAGGAAAGCTTGGTTCGCATGGCAATTTTAGGCTGGGCTAAGAATGGGGGCTCTGCCCGATCACGCAAGTGCTAGTTTTAGGCTGGGCTAACTTTCCTTCCTTCACCCGAGAACTTCTGCTTTTCCGCTGCGGCCATCTCGCTAATCCTTCGCGGTCCATGCCACCCGCCAAGCGCCAGGAAACCACCGCGCACGTTCACTCGCCCGCGATCGAAGACTACCTCGAGCAGATTCACAATCTGATCGAGGGGAAGGGCTACGCCCGCGTGGTGGACATCGCGAAGAACCTGGAAATCTCCCAGGCCAGCGTGACGAACATGATCCAGCGCCTGGATGCCGAGGGCTATGTCGTCTATGAGCGCTATCGCGGCGTGGTGATGACCGAGGCTGGGAAGAAGATCGGCCAGGAGATCGCCCGTCGGCATGAAGTGCTCACGCGATTGCTCTCCGGCTTCGGTTTGGACCCCAAGACCGTCCACGAAGACGTGGAAGGCATGGAGCACCACATGAGCCGCCAGACGCTGGAGGTGCTGACCCTGCTCATGGAGGAGCTGGAGGGGAATCCTGAACTTCTGAAGAAACTGAAGAAGCGGCTGACCAAGGTAGGAGCTTGATCCCTCAGCGGCTCACCCGACACTGGGGTAGGGCTTTTTGAAAATCAGCCGCTGCTTTCGCGCTGACTTCGGTGCCGTTGAGGATGAGTTCCGTGAGATTTGTCAGGGATTGGAGCTTCTCGAGCCCTGAATTGGTGAGCTTCGTCCCGGCGGCATCCAGGCGTGTGAGACCAGTGATGGTTGAGATCGCCTCGGCGGCTTTGTTGCCAAAGCCAGTGGTGGAAACTGTCAGATTGGTGAGCGACTTCAGATTGCCCAGCAGGGCAAAATCTTTGTCTGAGGCCGTGCCCGAGGTGATTCGGAGAACGCGGAGCTGCTTGAAGTTGGAGATAGCTTTCAAGCCATCGCCGGAGATGCCGCAGCTGAGGAGATCGAGACTTGTGAGAGTCTGGCTAGCGGGAAGCTGGTCCAAGCTCTTGCCTGTGAACTTGGGGGCGTATTGGACGCAGAGGAAGTCGAGCTTTTCGGCCTTGGCGAGGTGGGTCAGCACCTCGTCTGTGACCTCGTTCACGCCTTCGAGGTTGAGCCAATTCAGCTCGTTGTTGCCAGCGAGGAATGAGAAAGCTCCGTCGCTGAGAGCGGACCCGGACGGACGGACCCAGACGCGGCGCAGATCACGAAGGCCGACGAGTGGCAGCAAATCCTTGTCTTTCAGCGGAGGCAGGACGGAGTTCAGACGATCAAGGGTGAGCTCGATGATGTCGAAGCGGCCTGCGGGGATGTCTTTGGCGGTGAGGACGGGTGAGTTGGAACCATTTTTGGATGCGACGAAGGTTCCGCCATTGTTGATGAGGAACTCGGCGGCGTTCCGCCAGATGCTGCCCGATGGGGTGGCAGGTTTGGTCAGAGGCGTGGGGCTGGGCGGTGCTGGCGCTGTGGGTTTAGAGGTCGCCACGGCTGTGGAAGCGGCGGCCTGGGGTTTTTGATTGGCGATTTCTCCCCGCAGATCGGTGACCGACTGAGCATCGCTGAGATTGCCAGATTTCTTGAGGTCGGCGATGTACGCATCGAGAGCATTGAGATAGATGTCATAGAGGGCAGCTGCCTTGGCATCGCGCTCAGATGTGATTTTGGCGAGAGCAGTGCGGTAGGTGTCACGCAGTGCTTTGAGGCCGGCGGGGTGGTTTCTGCGTCTTCGGCTGGAACAGTGCCGCTTTTTTCGACAGCCGCTTTTTCCGCGTCCAGTGCAGTGACATCGGCGAGGCTGCCTTTGGCCTTGGCGGCGGCTCGAGCGCGGGCGATACCAGTGCTGACGTAGCTTTGATTCAAGCTGGCGAGAGCGGTGAGGTAGGGCTTCTGCGCGTCGGTTTCATAGCGTGAGCGGAATCCGGTTTCGAGTTTGCCAAGTTGAGGGTGCGTGGCCAGAAGGTTTTTGACGGCTCCAGATTTGAAGTCCGCAGGTGGCGTGGCTGACGAAGGTGTCATCACGGTGGTGGCAGGCGGGCTTGCTGTCGCCGGCAAAGCCTCCAGCTTGCGCAGGCGCAGGTTACGGAAGCAGACCATGCCGTCGTTTTGGATCAGCACGAGGCGGCCGCGGGTGCCAGGTGCGCCGGGCAGTGGGTTGGGATTGCCATTGGCACCGGCTTTGAGGCTTTGCTGAAAGGCTGGGGAGGTCACGTCATACTCCAGCACCTTCACGTCATTGACCCAGTGCTCGCGGAGATTGCCACGGACGATGAGACGGGCAGTGTTCCATTCGTCGATTTTGACCTCCGAGTCCGCCACAGGCAGGTCCATGCCCAGGAGTTCCCCGCTGCGGAGTGGCTGTAGTGTGGGTGAGCAAAGCCGCAGCCGTAGGGCATCGCGGAACGGCGCTGGGCCGCTGTGGTAGGCGATGGCTCCATTTCCCCGTGTGGCGACTTTCCATTCCAGACGCAGCTCGAAGTTTTCATATTCCTCCGGGGAAACGAGGGCGCTGCCTCGTGATTTCATGGTTGCGGAGATTCCACCTTCATGAAAATCCCACTTCGTCTCGGGTGCTGCGCCATCCAGGCTGGTCCAACCGGAAAAGTCCGTCGGTGACCTGAAAAGAGGCGTGAAGTCTTCCTCGGCTGTGGCGGCAATTTCAGGGCGCACAGGTGTGCCCCCAGTGGACGGAGTGAGACGGATGGAGTGGATGTGGATGGGCGGGCCGTCCTTGGTCTCGCCGCCGATGTGGACATGGCCGGGGCGCAAATTTTCCCAGTATTTGAGGATGGGCAGCCCTTCATCCTTCAGGTCGAAGATTTGTTTCCCATCCAGCCAAACAACGAGCTTCGAGTCAGCACCATAAGATACTTTGAGGGTATGCTGGGCACCATTCTCCAGATCCGTTCGGCTGATCCTACGCCAACCATCGGGGAAGGCGGTGATGTCTTTGGTATTGGCCTGAATGGAACTCCAGCCTTTGGAAGTAGGGAAGAGGACCTTCAAATAGCGGGCCGAGGTAGGCGGACCCATAAAAGTGAAGGCTAGCTCGCACTCAAAACCCTTCTTGGCCTCCACTGGCAGGGTAAAGGCCGGAAACTCTCCGCCTCTGCTGTTGGCACAGATGAGGGTATCTCCCTCGAACCGCCAGGCGGTGCTGTTTGGCAGCATGAGGTCACGCGGAAACTGCACACCAGCGAACTTTGCCGAACCGCCGGTATCGGGCGGGGTGGGTGTTTCGGCAGGCATTTTCTGCGGCTCCACTTGAGCTGGCACTGGAGTCGGCTGTGGCGGCTGCGTTTGGGCAGCGACGGCGGGCGCGGGAGTCGGCTGGGGTTTCTTTTCAGCTCCACCGCCACCGAGGAGAAAGTACACACCTCCACCGACAGCGACAGTGGCGGCGAGGCCCAAGACGGGGCCGAGGCTGGAACGAGACTTGGGCGGAGGTGGTGGCGCGGCAGCGGGGACTTTGGCGCTGGGTGGCGCGGGGCTTCGCTTCGGCGGAGTGGGTGCTTCG
>JAGKWZ010000167.1 GCA_021151605.1 Verrucomicrobiaceae bacterium | reverse complement strand
GTGATAACCTCTTCCGGCACAGGCACAGGCTCAGCTCCGAAGGAACGTCCGGTGAGCTTCTGCGCCACTTGAAGGATAGGCTCTCTAAACAGCCATCCCGCAGCCACAAGAAAACCGCTCAGGAACAGCAACGCGAGGCCGATCATGAAGACGTTCGTTGCGCGCTTTGGTTTGCGCATCGGACGCGAGTGGGGTGCGCCACCTCCGGGTGGGGAAGCAGGTGGAAGGAAGCCCGACGTGGGAACTCCATTTTGAGGCTGCGCCGCCGCCATGGGGTTGGGCGGGGCTGCTGGCAGTCCACGCGCCATGAGGGAACCACCCAATGCTGAGGCCTCACCACCCAGCATCGGCAGAGTGGGGGCACCTGGAATCAGTGAACTATGGCCGGGGTTTGGAGCCCCAGCTTGGCGAGGTGGAGGCAGAGTGGGCGATTCCTGGGGCGAAGGAAAACCCGAAGCTCCCCACATTGGCTGCGCTGCCTGGGCAGGCGGAGCGGAAGGTCCTCCGAGCGGACTCACAAAAGGTGCCTGACCTTCGGCACGGCGGGGTGGCAGGAATCCCTCTGACTGCGCGGGGTTCGCAGGGGACTGCGGAAAAGGTGCCTGTGCAGAAGCCGCCGACTCCATGATCGTCTGCCCGAGCCCTGGCTGCTGCCATGCTGGTGCCTGAGGCTGGCTACTGGTCTTTGCCGAGGGCGGGAGTAAAGTGGAGCCAAGACCTGAATATTCAGGGGCGCGTGGCATCACAGGCTGCTGCGGAGCTGGCTGCTGCGGGGCGGCACCTCCAAAAGTTGGCGGTGCTAAGAAGGTATTAGCCGTCGGCGCGGGCGCAGAGGGCGAGGTGATGGTCTTGCCACAGACGGGACATGGCCCACTGATCCCCGCCATGTGGGCGGGCACGGTGAGTACATGCTGGCATGCACCACACGAAAACTGAATGATCTCTGGACTCATTGGACTGGGGGAAAGAAAATCTAAGTAATGTTGAATTTCGCTCACTGGACGACTTTCGACAAGTAACCTTTCGCTTTAATTTATAATTTTCGTAATTGAAAGCACCTTTATCCCCCTCAATCGCGGGCTTTAAGCACTCCAACCATATCCAGTTTACGCAGCATCCGAGCCACTAGTGCAAAACAAGCAACCGCCGCCCCGACAACCACAAGAACCGCTGTGGCATATGTCGCATCACTGATCACCAAGGGCAGTCGAACAGTGTCCGTGCGCACCTTGGTGATGATCCAGGTCACCAGTCCCCGGCCAAAGAGCAGCCCTGTCGGAAGTGCCAGAAGCAGAAGTAGCGTCAGTTCCCCCAGTAAAACCCCGGCCACCTCCCGCTGAGTGAAACCGACGACCCGGAGCGTCGCGAGGTCGCGCCCTCGCTCGCTGAGAGCGATGCGGGCGCTGTTATAGACCACACCAAAGGCTACAATCACCGCAAGCGTTAGATACATCCGGCGCAGGATGCCGATGCTTTCCCCCGTGGTGGTTCGGAAGGCGCGCAGTTGGTCCTTTTTCACAATGGTGGCCGCGAGCCGAGGGGTTCTTTTGATCTTTTTCATGAAGGATTCCCACTTCGTCTCATCCACGATGAGATAGGCTCCGCTCACGGTCGCGCCCTCCTTCATCGCCCGGCGCAGCGCATCGATTTCCATAAAGGCGGACACGCCTGCGAAATCCTCGATGAGTCCACGCACCGGCAACTGAAGATGCGGACGCTGCCCCTCCAGCACCGCCACCTGCACAGACTCCCCTACACTGATCCCGAGTTTCTCGGCCAAAGCCTGGGACATCACGAGCCCCTCATCCGGCAGCTCAATGCGCCGCCCATTTCCATCCAGAAGTCGGTTCAGGATGCTTCCCTTTGGCAGGCCAGTGATCGAAAGCCTCCGCTCTCTCTGCGCATGATGAAAACGCGCCTGCACCACACGGATCGGCTCAGCAAACATCACCCCTGGCAGGTGCTCTAGGTCATGCAGAGCCTCCCCAGAACCCGGCTCCACGAGAAAGGCGATCGCGTCCTGCCTCTGCGAGTCATTCCACTGGTAGGTTAAAAGGTAGTCGATGCTGTCAGCCATGCTCCCCGGCAGCACCATGAGGCCAGTGGCCAAAGACAGCCCCGCAACGGTGAAGGCCGACTGCCAGGGCCGCCGCTCGATGTTTCTCAGTGCCATGCGCATCACCGGAGACATCCAGCCCGTGAGCCCCGCACGCTCCAGCAGGCTGGGCTTGAAGCTCGTCGGAGGTTCAGGTCGCATCGCCTCAGCCGGGGGCAGCTTCACCGCCATCCACACCACGCTCAGCACACCGATCAGAGAGGCCACGGTGCTCACCACCAGCGCCAGGGCGACAGCGGAGTAGTCCATGGTGAAATCCAGTGTCGGGAAGCGGAAGAACAGCCGGTAAAGATTCAGCAGTCCGCTGCCCATAAATCGCCCCGCCAGCCCGCCGAGGATGGAACCAATGACCACAATCACGAACGCAAACCCAAGGTAATGCCGACCCACCTGCCAAGAGGAATACCCCAGCGCCTTCATTTGAGCGATCTGCTCCCGCTGCAGGCGCACCAAACGGGCGAGCACCGCATTCACCATGAAGGCCGCCACACTAAGAAACACGATGGGATAGGCCACTGACAAGGCATGCAGCACCTCCAGTTGTAAGCCGCCGCCAGGGCGCGGTAATTCATCCAGAAGACTCCGAAGCGCTTGTTGTCCGGAAGAGTCTCCCCGGCTCTCGCTTCAAAGACAAACTCAGGCGAAAGCCCGATGCCCGTGATCATCAGTTGATCCCTGCGACCATTGATGATGGCCTGCACCGAGTCGCCGAGCATGAGATGATTTGCCTCCGCGAAGGCCTCACTCACCACCGCCTCGCGGCGAGCATCTGGCCGTGGCATCCGCCCTCGGCGCAGGAAGACCTGATTTAGCAAAGGCGCGCTGCCATCCTCCGGCAGCGATACCAGATGTCCCGTGCATGGCTCCAGCACGCCCGGCAGATCCAGCACCGCATCACGCACCACCCGCATCTCCAGCGCAGCGATGCCGGGGATCTCCACCAATCTTTTCCGAAGTGACAAAGGTGCCCGCTTTAGAGAACCAAACACATCCGCCATCCGGTGGCTTTGATAATAGGCATCCCGCGTGCCTTCCAGCGTCAGGATCAGACTGCGCGTCATGATCATCATCGCCAGCCCACAAGCCATGACCAGAGCCACCGCCATCACCTGCCCCTTCATGCGCGAAATATCGCGCAGGAGTTTCAGATCGAGGGGCGTGAGCATGGTTTGGGGCAAACTCAGGCTAAGCCAGAGCCGGGCCTAAGTCTCGAAATACGTATAGCCGCGAAGGCCTGCATCGTAAGCGCCCATGATCTCTTTACGCTCAGCTGGAGTGATGCGGTTCGAGACGACGGCACTTTCGGCCAGGTTGCGGAAGCGTGTGGCCAGATCCTTCGGATCGTATTCCACATAGCTGAGAACCTCAGAGACACTGTCCCCCTCCTGCTCGCGGCGATACTTGAGCTTGCCGTTTTCGATGGAGACACTGACCACATTGGTGTCACCCAGTAGATTGTGCAGATCCCCGAGAGTCTCCTGGTAGGCGCCGACGAGGAAGATGCCCAGCATGTAGTCTTCCCCCGATTCGAAGTCCGGGTCATGCAACGGCAGGCTGCCGCAGATCTCACCGCCATGGGCAAATTTGGCGATCTTGCCATCGCTGTCGCAGGTGATGTCGGATAGCACGGCATTGCGCGTGGGCTTCTCTTTCAAATGATGGATCGGCATCACTGGGAAGATCTGGTCGATGGCCCAAAGGTCAGGCAGACTCTGGAAGACGCTGAAGTTCCCATAATAATAGTCCGTCATCACCGATTCCATCCGCTCCATTTGAGAGCCATCATGGCCCACGGACTCCAGCTTGCTGGAAATCCAGGTCATGATGTCCCAGTACATCTCTTCGCCGATGGAACGCTCACGCAGGGTGATCTTCCCGTAGTTGAACTCACTGCGCAGCTTGTCCCGGTAATAGACAGCATCGTTGTAGATCTCCTGCACGCGTTCGCGGGAGAGTTTGCTCAGATCCTTGCTGCGTTCATCGCGCAGTTCAGCCAGATGGCGCACCATGGGTGGCGCATCTTTGGCCAGATCCATCTGCCGGTTCATCGGCTCAAAGCGGTTCACGTCGAGGATATTGATCACCAGCACTGAGTAGTAGGCCACGATGGCACGGCCTGACTCTGTGATGATGTCTGGATGCGGCACACCAGCTTCAGCCGTGACTTCTGTGATAGCCTCAATGACGTCGGCGCAGTATTCCTTCGTGCCATAGTTGCTTGAGGCGGAGGTTGCCCCTTTGAAGCCATCGTAACTGATGGCCAGGCCGCCGCCGAGATCGAGGATGCCCATGCGCGCACCTTCTTGAACCAGGCCGCAATACACGCGTGTGGCCTCTGTGACCGCCTGACGGATGGCGCGGATGTTTGGGATCTGGCTGCCCTGGTGATAATGAAGCATCCGCAGACAGTCCAGCATCCCCTCCTCACGCAGGGAATCCACGACATGCATGAGCTGGGAGATATTCAGGCCAAAGACGCTCGCGTCACCGCCAGAGCCGGACCAGTGGCCTGCACTTTCCGCACTCAGGCGGAAACGCACGCCCAGAGTGGGCCGAACTCCCATCTTCTTGGAGCGATCTAGGATCAGCTTCAGCTCGCTCGGCATCTCTAGCACCATGATGACCTGCAAGCCCATCTTCTGCGCGTTCAGCGCCAGATCGATGAATTCTTCATCCTTGTAACCGTTGCACACGATGTAGGCCTCCGGGTCATGCATGTAGGCCAGCGCAGCGATCAGCTCCGGCTTGCTGCCTGCCTCCAGACCGTAGTGATATTTGCGCCCATAGCGCGTGATCTCGTCGATCACCTCCTGCTGCTGGTTCACCTTGATCGGATACACTCCACGATACGCACCCTGATATTTGGCTTCACGGATGGAACTGGCAAAGCCCTCGTTCAGCTCATCGATACGCCAGCGCAGCAGATCTCCGAAACGAATCAACACCGGAAGCTGTGTGCCACGGTCACGCAGACCTTTCACGATCTGGGCCAGGGACACAGGCTTTGTCTTCTTCCCGTCCTTCAGGTTCACCACGACCTCGCCTTTGCCAGAGACATCGAAGTAACCATGCCCCCACTCGCGAATGCCGTAGAGTTCGGCGCTGTCTTCGATGGTCCAGGCGGGGGTTTTGGGGCGGCGTTCCATGGGGGTATTCAAGGGGCCGCGATTATGGGGGCATTCCCCCGGATGAAAAGTGAAGATTGCCCCATATCTCACCTACCCTGCCCCACATTTGGAGACTGCCGCGATTCCACGATTGACGCCCCGCCGCCGGTCCGTTCATGCTGACGCATCCATCATGACCTCCCGCCGCACCTTTCTTTCCTCCGCCACCGCTGCCTCCGTCTCGCTCTCCGCGCTGCCTTTGCTCGCGGCAGATGGGAAAAAATACCGCACCGCTCTCATCGGCAGCGGCTGGTGGGGCATGAACATCCTGCGTGAGGCCATCGCCTCCGGGCGCATCACCGTCGTGGCCCTCTGTGATGTGGATGCCAACGTGCTGGAGAACGGCGTCGCCGACATCGAATCCGAAACCGGCACCGCCCCCAAAGGCTACAAAGACTACCGCCAGCTCCTCACCGAGGCGAAACCCGAGATCGTCATCATCGGCACACCGGATCACTGGCATGCCCTGCAAAGCATCGCCGCCTGTGAAGCTGGCGCTCATGTCTATGTCGAGAAACCCACCGGGCACACCATCGCCGAAAGCCGCGCCATGGTGGACGCTGCCAAAAAGGCCGGCGTCACCGTCCAGGTCGGCCTACATCGCCGCATCGGCCCGCATCACGTCGCCGCCATGGACTTCTTGAAGTCTGGCAAAGTCGGCAAAGTCGGCATGGTCCGTCTCTTTGCCCACAGCCGCGGCGGCCCCGAGCAGCCAAAGCCGAACGCCAAAGTGCCAGACACTCTCGACTGGGAGATGTGGTGCGGCCCAGCCCCGCTACGCCCCTTCAACTCCAAAATGCACCCCGGCGGCTGGCGTGGCTTCCTCGACTACGCCAACGGCACCATGGGCGACTGGGGCGTCCATTGGCTCGACCAAGTGCTCTGGTGGAGCGGCCAAAAAGGCCCCAAGCGCGTCTTCTGCACCGGTGGGCGCGATGTCGTCGGCCCCGCCATCCTCAATGACAAAGAACAAACCACCGACGCCCCCGACCATCAGGTGGCCACCTTTGAGTTCGAAGGCTTCACCGCCGTCTGGGAGCATCGCAAATTCGCCGGCAACGGTGCTGAAAAACACCAAGTCGGCGCCTACTTCTATGGCGACAAAGGCACCCTCCACATCGGCTGGAAGGACGGCTGGACCTTCTACCCCGCCGACGGCAAAGGCGAAGTCATCCACGGCGACAACCAGCTCCAGGAACCCGAAGGCGACGGCCACAACATCGCCGCCCTCTGGGCTGACTTCATCGACGCCATCGACCAAAAGCGCGCCCCCGTCGCCGACATCGAAAGCGCCCACCGCTCCAGCTGTCTCCCACTCCTCGGCATGATCTCCTGGCGCATCGGCCGAAGCCTCCAGTGGGATGCCGAGAAAGAAGAAATCATCGGCGACCCCGAAGCCACCAAACTCCTCCGCCGCGAGTATCGTGCGCCTTGGAAGTATCCGGCGTAATCTTTTTCACGGGCACCCGAACTCAAGAAACTTGGAAAGCTGAGCACAGTGCAAGTTCACGAAGATCTATGGTGAAGTTTTTTGCTTTGTTTTTTCACAAAAAGATCAAATTCCAGTTGCCTCGGCATGGAGAACCGCTAGTGTAAACGCCTCACTGATCTGGATCATGGAGCGGTAGCTCAATTGGTTAGAGCGCCAGCCTGTCACGTTGGAGGTTGCGGGTTCAAGTCCCGTCCGTTCCGCCAGAGCAGCTTGAAAAAGCCCACTTAACAATAAGTGGGCTTTTTTGTGTCCGCGTTTTCCATGGGACAATCACTTGCTTGCCCAAGCCCACCAGCTCTTCCGTGGCTGAACTCATGATGGGTATGCAGTGCCCTTCCCCAAAGCGCTCGCAATTCGGCAGCATCAGGGGCAAGTCTGAGTCGTATCAACTGCCGCTTTGAACTCTGCTTCCTCTCCCTATTCCCACGCCGCTCTTATCATCGTTGGTCATGGTTCCACGGTGAATCCTGACTCCAGCACACCGACGCATCAACATGCCGATTCCATCCGCCAGCGTAGACTTTTCCGTGAGGTGGTCTGCTGCTTCTGGAAGGAGGAGCCGAACATGCGCGAGGTCTTCGAGTCTGTGGACAGTCGGGAAATTTACATTGTGCCGAATTTCATCAGTGAGGGCTACTTCTGCCAGCAGGTGCTGCCGCGTGAACTGCGGCTAAACGGGCCGACGACGCAGCGCGATGGACGCATCATTCACTACTGCGATCCGGTGGGCATCCACCCGAACATGACGAAGCTGCTGCTCCAACGTGCGGATGAGGTGGCTCCGGGTGTGCCTCGCGGAGAGACCAGCCTCGTCATCGTGGGGCATGGCACCAGCCTGAACGAGAACAGCACCAAGGCCATCCAGGATCAGGTGAAGCTGATCCGCGAAGGCGGGTATGGCTTTGCTGAGGTGGTGGATGCTTACATGGAGGAGGCACCTTTCGTGGCTGAGTGGGACAAGCTCACCACAGCACCGAATGTGGTCGTCGTGCCTTTCTTCATCGCGGACGGGCTGCACAGCTTTCAGGACATCCCCGTGCTGCTCGGCATCGAGCAGGAGGTGGGCAAGGCACTGAGCCAGATGGATGTCTTCCGCCACAATCCGATCCCGCTGCGCGACCGCCAGCTCTACTACAGCTCAGCCATCGGCACCGCCCCCCTGATGGCAGATGTGATCCTGGATCAGGTGCATGATTTTGATGCCAAGCACGGCAAGGCGGAGACGCCCCCTACACCCGGTGCTGAGCTACTCGGCGCTCTGACTCGCTGTTTGAATGCTGGGCGCGATGTCATCGGGCAGGTGAGGATCAGCAAGGCTGGGAAAGGCTATGTGCTAAGACATATTGAAGACGGCACGGCAACGGGACTGGAGCCATTTAGCAAACCTGAAGATGCTCGGGAAATCGCCCGCAACGACGCTGCCGGAGAGTTTCGCCCCATCAAGACGGCCCCAAGCCTGAAGCGCGGCTGGCAGCTCGATCTAGCGGACATAGGTGAACTTCAACTCGCGCTGGAGTTCTTTTATCCGGCGGCTGTGGGCATGGCGATGGCGCTCGAGTCGAATACGCTTACTCCCGTGCCACTGCGGGACCTGCTGGGACGGCAGACGGGGATGTATCGCTTCGTGAATGGAATCACGGATGAGCAGGCGGGCGAAATCATTGGCAAATGCTGCGACACCGGAACGAAGTGCCTTCGTCGTATTGTGTTTCCGCTGGATGACCACCAAGCTCTCGGCGGTACAGCTTGTGCAAAGCTTGGATCAGAGGCTGGACACGTGGCTGGCCAGAGCCATGCCATTCCCCTGCTCTGCATGGAGGCCTGCAATCACATTGTCTCCTATGCACGCAAGGTGGCGCGCGAGAACCACGAGAAGAAGGCGGCGGAGGTGTAAAACGAACTTCAAGTTCGTTTCGTCTGGATGTGGAAACGCTGATTGAGATCGAACTTGGAAGTTCGATCTACGTTCAGAGCACATTCACCGCAGCGCCGCCATCGACGACGATGCCCTGGCCGGTGATGTAGGCTCCGGCTTCGCTGGCGAGCATGAGGGCGGGGCCGGCCAGTTCACGAGGTGCTGCCCAGCGCTTGAGGGCGGTGCGGTCGGCGAAGTATTGCTTCTCCTCGTCATTCAGGAGCTTGCCTGGCATATCCGTGAGGAAGGGGCCGGGGCAGAGGCAGTTCACGGTGATGCCATAAGGGCCGAGATCCAGGGCGCTGGCGCGGGCGAGGCCAATGAGGGCGGCTTTGCAGGCGCAATAGACATTGCGTTTCAGACGTCCGCCCACACCGAGGACGCTGGAGATATGGATCACGCGGCCCCACTTGCGGGCCTTCATGCCGGGCACCAGGGCGCGGGTCAGGGACATGACGCTGGTGAGATCCACCTCGACGTTCCGGTCCCAGACTTCGTCGGTGATTTCGTCAATGGCCTGGGGGTTGTTGATGCCGGCGTTGTTCACCAGGATATCGATCTTGCCGAGGCGCATCTCTGCTTCGGCGGCGAGGGCACGAACTTGGAGGCGGTCGGCCATGTCGGCGACCATCCACTCTACGCGCACGTTCAAGCCTGAGCCGATTTCGGCGGCGGCAGCAGCGAGCTCATCCGCGTTGCGGCTGGAGATAAAAATATCCGCGCCGGACTCCGCGAAGCCGCGGGCCATGGCTTTTCCGAGGCCCTTGCTGCCGCCGGTGACGAGGGCGCATTTGCCAGTGAGATCAAAAAGTGGAGAAGCCATGGTGGTAGGCGGGCTGATGAAAGTTTCGCCTCAAGCGGCTGCGGGTGGCACGGAGGGGATGCCGACTCCGACATCCACATCGGCAGCGTAGTCCACTCCCTCAAGGCCAAAGCCGAAGAGGCGGAGGAAGCTGCTCTGGTAACCCTCGAAGTCGCCGAACTCGCTGAAGTTCTCGGTATTCACGTCCTTCCAGCGGTCATCGACGAGTTTCTGCACAGCGGGGGCCATTTCCCAGTCGTCCACGCGGATGCGGCCAGCTTCGTCGGGCTGGGGGCTGGCGCCGTTGTAGAGGCGGTCGCGGAAGAGGCGGTCCATCTGCTCGATGGTGTCCTCATGAGTGCCCTCGGCCTTCATCACTTTATAGAGGAGAGAGATGTAAAGGGGCACCACTGGGATAGCGGAGCTGGCCTGGGTGACGAGAGCCTTGTTCACGGAAACCCAGGCCTTCCCGCCGAGCGGGGCGAGCTTGGCATCCAGAGCACGCTGAGCGCGCTCCACGTCTTCCTTGGCGCGGCCGATGGTGCCGTTTTTATAAATCGGCCAGGTCAACTCAGGCCCGATGTAAGAATAGGCGACGGTCTGGGTGCCTGGGGCCACGACTCCGGCCTCCAGCAGCGCGTCGATCCACATTTCCCAGTCTTCGCCGCCCATGACGGCGATGGTCTGGGCGATCTCGTCTTCGTTCGCTGACTCGAGAGTCACTTCATTCACCGCACCGGTGCCGGTGTTGAGATTCTTGTTCGTGTAGCTCTGGCCGATGGGCTTAAGCACGGACTTGAGAACCTCAGCGGTCTTGGGATGCGTGCGGCGTGGGGAGGCGAGGCTGTAGATGATGCCGTCCACCTGCCCGAGGTCGGCTTTGATAGCAGCGATGACCTCGGCCTTCATGGCATCGGAAAAGGCGTCGCCATTGAAGGATCGGGCATAGAGACCAGCTGCCTTGGCTTCGTTTTCAAAGGCAGCAGTGTTGTACCACCCAGCAGTGCCACAGCGGTCTGCTTCGGCTGGCTTTTCAAAAAAGACGCCAATGGTCGCAGCGCCGCCACCAAAGGCCGCCGCGATTCGGGAGGAAAGGCCGTAGCCAGTGGAGGAGCCGATGACGAGCACCTTTTTCGGCGCATCTGCGATGGGGCCACGGCCCTTGACGACGGCGATCTGTTCGGCGACATGCTTCGCGCAGCCCGTTGGGTGCGCGGTGGTGCAGATGAATCCACGGATTTTAGGGGCGACGATCATGGCGGGGTGGTTTGGGGAAAAGGGTTGGTGCGGTTTAGCTAGCAGCCCGTGCCTGTGGGGCAACTGGTTTTCCAGGGTGGACAGGCCGGATGGAGGCTCAGCACCCTGACTCCATCTCACTGGCGAGGCATCAGGGGATCTGAGGGGCAAAAGCCGCCGAAGTCATTCAGTGGCTTGGACATTTCGGGGTCACCACCTGCCGCGCTCCCAGGCGAACTTACTGCACATCCAGCTCGGGCTTGAAGTCGGCAGCGTGGTAGGAACTGCGGACGAGTGGCGCACTGGCGACGTGGCGGAAGCCTTTTTTCAGGGCGATCTGCTTGTAGTTCTCGAAAGTGTCCGGGTGGATGTAGTCGATCACGGGCAGGTGCTGAGCGCTGGGGCGCAGGTATTGGCCGAGGGTGAGTACGGTGACATCGTGCTCCAGGAGGTCGTCCATGGCTTGGAAAAGCTCCACTTCTGTCTCGCCGAGGCCGAGCATGAGGCCGCTCTTCGTGGCGCATTTGGTGCCGAGCTCGGCGGCCATGGCCTTCGCGCGCTTCAGCACGTAGAGGCTGCGGTGATACATCGCACGGCTGCGCACGAGCGGGGTCAGGCGCTCCACAGTCTCCAGGTTGTGATTGAAGATGTGCGGACGGGCTTTCATGACCACTTCGAGGGCGTCGTCCTTGCCATTGAAGTCAGGGACGAGGATCTCGATGGTGATGTGCGGCACGGCCTCGCGCACGGCTTCGATGGTGCGGGCAAAGTGGTCGGCACCGCCGTCTTTCACATCGTCACGCGCCACGGCGGTGATGACGATGTGGTTCAAACCGAGGCGCTTGGTGGCGGCGGCAACGCGCTGGGGTTCATCGGCTTCGAGGGCGAATGGTTTGGCCGTCTTCACAGCGCAGAATCCGCAGGCGCGGGTGCAGCGGTCGCCAGCGATCATGAAGGTGGCGGTGCCTTGGCTCCAGCACTCCCAGCGGTTCGGGCACTGGGCCTCCTCGCACACGGTGTGCAGCTTCAGATCGGAGATCAGGGACTTTGTGCTCCAGAAGACTGGGTCACGCGGAAGCTTCACGCGGATCCAGTCGGGCTTTTTATCCTGATGCAGAGCGGGGTCGATTTTGCAGGCCATGGGGGGAGGGCTACGAATGAACGGCTGCGAGCCGATGACAACCCATGAGTCGGAGAAAAACTATGCCTGTTTTTTTGATCACCACCATTGACTGAGGCCCTGAGTGAGGCACTGCCATACAGGCTGGTGTCCCCCGATCTCCAGCCGCCGGCTTGGGAATGGCATTCCCCTGCCCTCGTCGTGAGCCTAGCTCCCTTATGAATCCATTGCTGTTCCCCCTTCTTCTGCTGATCGCCGCCACAGCGGCGTCCGCCGTGCTTCCTGACCCGCTGCCCAAGGCTCCCGAGCCTGTGGATGACATCCTGCGGCTCCAGATTTTCCTGGATGGTCAGCTCTTCGGCCCCGGCAAGCTCGATGGCCGCCCAGGCGAGTTCACGACCAAAGCCCTGAAGCATTACCAGCGCGCCCATGGCCTGCCAGAGACAGAACTCGAAACACACACGCTCGACCTCAGCAGCGTGACGGAGCTATACACGACCTACACGATCCGGGCTCAGGACCTCGGTTTTGTCGGTGAGCTGCCCAGCCAGCCAGCCGCTCAGAGCAAGAAGAAATACCTACCGTATGACTCGCTGCTGGAGTTCCTGACGGAGCGCTTTCACTGCGCGCCCGATTTTCTGGAGTTCATCAATCAGCCCATGAAGCTGAGCGCCCTCAAGTCTGGCGACGTAGTGAAGGTCCCCGCCGTGCAGCCCTTCCTCATAGAGGAACTGACCCAGATCGCCAAGCTGCCCGAGATTCCAGAGTTCAAGACCCGCGTCATCAAGATCGACACGCGTGAAAAGCTGCTCGCCCTCTGGGACGGGGTGCTGAGTTTCGAGACCCGTTCGGTCAACTATGCACTGGATGGGCGGCGACTCGATGTGCAGGTGAGGGCACGTGTGCTGCCGGGCTACGAGCAAAGCTGGAGCCGGGTGCTGGTCTCCCTGGAGGATGTGACGGCCGAAGTGCAGAGCACGACGCGGCTGCAGAGCAGCGAGCAGTACGCCCGTGACCTGTTCGAGTACTCACCGGTGTCGCTGTGGGTCGAGGACTTCAGCGTGGTCAAGCGCCTGATGGACGATGTCCGGGCGCGCGGGATCACCGATTTCAGGACCTTTCTGAAGGTGCACCCGGAGTTCGTGACGCGCTGCATGCAGGAAATCCAGGTCCTTGATGTGAATCGCCAGACGCTGCAGATGTTCGGTGCCGAGAGCAAGCAGCAACTGCTGCAGAACCTGTCCAGGGTTTTCAGGGGCGAAATGTATGACTCGTTTGCCGAGCAACTGATAGACCTTTGGGACGGCAAGCTGGTGCAGCAGCGGGAAGTGGTGAACTACGGGCTGGCCGGTGATGTGCTCCATATTCACATGGAGTTCGCCATCATGAGCAGCCACGCGGAAAAATGGGGCTTGGTGCTGCTGTCACTGGTGGATATCACGGCGCGCAAGAAGGCAGAGGCTTATCTTGAATATCTGGGCAAGCATGATGTACTGACACAGTTGCGCAACCGTGCTTTTTATACCGAAGAACTGAACCGGCTGTCGCGCAAGGGCCCCTGGCCCTTGTCCATGATCGCCATAGATATGAATGGCCTCAAGGTCGTCAACGACGAACATGGCCATACGGCAGGCGATGCCATGCTCAGGCGTATGGGAGAGGTTCTCACCAAGGCCGTCGATGCGCCGGCCTGTGCAGCCCGTATCGGCGGCGACGAGTTTGTCGTGCTCCTGCCGGGAACCGATGAGCGCGGTGCCATGGCATTGCAGGAGCGCATCTTGTCCTTGCTGGAGTTGAACAATCAGTTCTATCCGGGCCACAGTATTCAGGTCTCGATGGGCCATGCCTGCGGCCAGGAGGGCACCTCTATAGAGAGCATTGTTCAGGGGGCCGACAAGGCGATGTATGCTGAAAAGGCGCGCCTGTATCGGGACAAGGAGCGCGACAGGCGTGTAAGCCCTGCCTGAATCAGGTTGGGGGTGGCGCGGTCCAGATCGCTCGGCAGACGTTGGAACTGGCATCGACCGGCTGCCTCAGTCCTGCTTTGAAATGTCAGGGGAGAAATCTATGAGAGTCACTGGATCCGCCTTGTTCATCGCCATCGCTGTCAGTGCCTGCAGTGCTGTGCCACCTCGGGATGCGGAGCGTGAAGTGGCCTTCGCCTGTAGCAATGGAGAATCGATCTCGGTGCGCTTTTTGCCGGCCAGCAGCAAGGCAGTCCTGATACGTGGCGGTCAAAGCGTTGAGTTGTCGCAGCAACCCAGCGGTTCCGGGTTTGTATACAGCAACGGGCCCAACACCATTCGAGGCAAAGGGCCGGAGCTGACGGTGGAGATCGGCCGCATGGTGCCGATTCAATGCAAGGCCCGTTGATACCGAGCTTGCCTGTCATCACTCCATTCCGGTCTATGTGCTGGGTAGAGGGTACAGACCTATGG
>JAGKWZ010000166.1 GCA_021151605.1 Verrucomicrobiaceae bacterium | reverse complement strand
GCACTATGTGCCGGATCGCTCGCGGACGATCCTGGTGCTGCGGGCGGGCTGGGAGAGGTTTGGCTCCGGACTGCTGGAGGAGACGCTGGCGCCGCATTTCCACGCTTGCTGGCAGGCGGCGCAGAGGGCGGATCTGGCGGCGCTGATGGAGGCGGAGGAGGTTTTTTCCAAAGGGCTGTCGGCAGAGCAGGGTGCGGCGAGTGTGGAGGCGGGGCGGCTTTTGCTAAAGGCGACGAATCGGGCGCGCTACCAGGGGCTGCTGGGGCATCTGCGGACGGCCTGTGATTCGGGGGCGACGCCGGGGCATTTTTTGACGCTGTGGCCGGTGGTGGCGCAGTTTATCCAACTGAGTGTGACGAGCACGATCGCGGAATACCTGCGGCTGGAGTGGGGCATCGCCACGCGGCATCTGCCGGAGACGCCGCCGATGAGGGGGCTGCCGGAGCTGACGGGCCGGGTGATGCAGCGCCATGTGACGGAGCTGCGCGTGGTGGAGTGATCAGACGAGCCGGACGTAGCGTCGGCCGGGCAGGGCGCGGATGAGGCGCTTCATCTCTAGGCGCATGAGGCTGACATTGACGGTGGCCTGGGTGAGGCCGGAGCGGGTGGCGATGTCGTCGATGTGGCGCTCTTCGGTGTCGATGGCACCGAGCAAGATCTCTTCATCCAAGGTGAGGCTGACTTGCGGCTTCGGGGCTTCCAGCGTGGGCGGTTTCGGCGCGGTGGGGAAGAGAGTCATCAGATCGTCCAGCACATCGCCGCCATCCATGACGAGCTTGGCCCCCTGCTGAATGAGGCGATTGCAGCCTGCGGAGGTGGGTTTGTCGATGGGGCCGGGCACGGCATAGACGGTGCGGCCCTGCTCGGTGGCCTGCTGGGCGGTGATGAGGGAGCCGCTTTTTAAAGGGGCCTCGGTGACGAGCAGGCCGTTGCTCCAGCCGGCGACGACGCGGTTGCGGTAGGGGAAGGTCTGTTTGTCGGCGATGCGATCCACGGGATACTCGCTGATGACGGCGCCGTTTTGGGCGATGCGCTCGGCCAGTGCCATGTTCTCGGGCGGGTAGAGTTTGCCAATGCCGGAGCCGATGACGGCGATGGTGCGCCCCTTGGCAGCGAGGGCGGATTCATGCGCGGCGGTATCGATGCCACGGGCGAGCCCGCTGATGACGGTGTAGCCCGCGAAGGCGATCTGGAAGCTGATCTTCTTCGTGGTATTCATGCCGTAGATCGTGGCATGACGGCTGCCGACGACGCCGATGGCATTGTGGTCTTTTTTGATCACCTCTCCCCAGACGTAGAGCACGAGCGGTGGATCATAAATGGTGCGCAGCAGGGTGGGGTAGAGTTCGTCCTCCTGCGTGAGGATGGTGAGTCCGCGTGTGCTGATCTTTTTCAGCTCCGCCGCTAGATCGATCTGCGACTGCCAGCCTGCGAGCGCCTCTGCCTGCGCGCGGCCAAAGCCGTCCACGTCCATGATCTCGGAGGCCTTTGCCATGAGGATCTGCTCCGGCGTGCCGAAGCGGGCGAGTAGCTTCCGCACACGCACGGGCCCCACCTGAGGAATCAGGTTCAGCGCGATCCAGGCTTCGGTGCGGGTCATGGGTGAGATGCATGAAGCATTCGCGGCTCCCATGCAATGTGTGACAGAGGTTTTGGAATTATCTTTGCATCGCGGGGGGCATCATGTATCACGACATAAATCCACACCATCCATGGGCGAAACCAACGGCAATCGGAAATTCAGGCGCGTTCTTCTCAAACTCAGCGGTGAGGCTCTCCGAGAGCCAGGCAGCACCGATAACATCAGTCCCCCCATCGTCGAAGACATGGCGGCGCAGATCAAAGCCGCGCACCAGACCGGCATCGAGATCGCTCTCGTGGTGGGTGGCGGGAATTTTTGGCGCGGCATCAGTGCCAGCAACAAAGGCATGGAGCGCGCCACGGCCGACTACATGGGCATGCTCGCTACAGTGATGAACTCGCTGGCGCTGCAAAGCATGCTGGAGGCCATCGACGTGCCGACGCGCGTGCAAAGTGCCATCGAAATGAAGAACGTGGCCGAGCCCTTCATCCGCCGCGTGGCCATGCGCCATCTGGAGCTGGGACGCGTGGTGATCTTCGCCGCAGGCACGGGCAATCCTTTCTTCTCCACCGACACCACCGCCGCTCTCCGCGCGAGTGAGATCGGCGCGGACGTCGTTTTCAAAGCCACGAAGGTGGACGGCATCTACGACAGTGATCCGAACAAGAATCCAAACGCCGTGCGCTATGACAGCGTGAGCTTCCAAGACTGCCTGACAAAGCAGCTCAAGGTCATGGACGCCACCGCCTTCTCCCTTTGCCAGGAGAACAACATGCCCATCGTCGTCTTCAGCATGAACGAGCCGGACAATATCCGCCGTGCGCTGGTAGGCGAGCCGCTGGGCACCGTGGTGAATGCGAACGGCACGCTCTGATCTCCACTGCGTGAGTCCACGCCATGACTGAAACGCTCACTTACGAAACGCCGCAGTTTCTCCAGAAGCTGGTCGGGCATGATCTGGCCGGACTGAAGGTCGTGGCCGAGAGCTGCGGCGTGCAGGTGACCTCGCGGGACAGTTGGGTGAAGATCGAAGGAGAAGGGAAGTCCGTCTCGGCGGCGCGGGAAGTTTTCATCCAGCTCGAAAAAGTGCGTCGTCAGGGCGGGGAGATCTCCAGCGCCATGATCAAGCTCGTGGCCGAAAGCGTGCTCTCCGAGCATGGCGATGAACCGGCGGAGGCCATCCACGCGCTGAAGCTGCTGACCTCCAATAAGAAGCCGCCCGTGCTGGCGAAGACGCGCGGCCAGATCAGCTATGTGCAGGCCATGCGGGACAACGAAGTCGTCTTCGGCATCGGCCCGGCTGGCACTGGCAAGACCTTCCTGGCCATGGCTCAGGGGCTGCATTTGCTCCGCGAAAAGCAGGTCCAACGGCTCGTGCTGACGCGGCCTGCTGTGGAGGCTGGCGAGGCGCTCGGCTTCCTGCCCGGCGACCTCAAAGAGAAGATCTTCCCCTACCTGCGCCCGCTCTACGACGCCCTTTTCGAGATGCTGGAGCCCGAGGAAGCTGAGCGAATGATCGAGCGAGGTGCCATCGAGATCGCCCCGCTGGCCTACATGCGTGGACGCACGCTGAAGAATGCCTTCATCATCCTGGACGAAGCCCAAAACACGACCAGCGAGCAGATGCTGATGTTTCTGACCCGCCTCGGAGAAGGTGCCCGATGCGTCATCACGGGAGATCCATCCCAGGTCGATCTCCGCCGCCATGTGAAGTCCGGTCTGCGTGAGGTCGTGGAGATCCTGCCCGGCGTGCCCGGCGTTCGCTTCGTCCACTTCCTGAGCAAGGACATCGTCCGTCTCCCCGTTGTCCAGCGCATTATCGAGGCCTACGACAGGCATCGCGCCGAGACGGAAAAGGCCAAGGCTGCTCTCAAAAGTGGCGCTTAAGATGGTCCTTTGAACAGTCTTCATGGCAAAACACATCTTGTTCACCGGACGAGTTGTGGTAGTTTTTCGCCCCCACTCCCATGTTTGAATCCCTCCGGCGCGCCCGCTTGCAACGTGAAGGTCTGTCCTGCGGTAAAGTCCGCCGGAAGCACCAGGACGGAGATTTAGTTGATGAACTCCGCACTCATCCGGCGGCCACCGTGCTGGTCTATGCCATGTTCTTTGTCGGGCTCGGCATCCTGATGAATCTCGCCGCCTCGGCAGTGCCGGGCACGATCCAGCCGCAGTTGACCGCCTACCTTTGTGCGGGTGCCATCGGCGCCGCCATGGTGATACATCTCCTCGTCGCCCTGAAAGATGAGATCACGGACAACACGGAACTGCTGCTCCTTCTTGGCACCCTGCTGCTGCAATTCGCCGCCAGCGTCGGCATGATCGATTTCGCGTATGAAAAAGGCTGGTCCGGGGCTCTGCCAGTGCTCGCGCTGCCGCACGCACTTGGACCGATGGTGCTCTCCGTGGCTCTTGGGAGGAAGATCGGGCTCTTCGGTGCTATCTACTCCAGCCTGCTCGGTGCCATCGTCTTCATGGCGGTGAACGTGGTGACCTACCTCGCCTGCTCGGCACTCATTGGCTTTCTCGTTGTCCTTTTCACCAACCGCGTCCGCCGCCGGAACAAGCTCTTCATGGCCGGCCTGTACATCGGCACCGCAGCGGCGATTTTCTCCGTCATCCTGCATCACGCCAGTGGTGCCGTGGACTCAGCGACGCTCAGTCGGATGATTGGCATTCCTTTCACGGTGGGTGTCCTTACCGGCCTGATCGTGGGCGGTGGGATGCCTGTGATCGAGAGCCTCTTCGGTGTGACCACCGAGGTCTCCTGGCTGGAGCAGGCGGACTTGAACCATCCTTTGATGAAGCGACTCAGCATTGAGGCACCGGGCACTTATCACCACAGCCTCGTTGTCGCGAATCTCGCAGAGGCAGCGGCGGAGGCCATCGGGGCAAATGCCGCCATGACTCGCGTTTGCGCCTACTTCCATGACATCGGGAAGCTCACGAAGCCGGAGTATTTCATCGAAAACATGGACCCCGCGCACAACCCGCACGAGGACCTGACCGCGCGCATGAGCGCCCTGATCCTCATCGCGCATGTGAAGGACGGCGTCGATCTGGCGATCAAACACAAGCTGAATTGCAGCATCATCGACGTCATCGAACAGCACCACGGCACCACGCTGGCCTGGTATTTCTACAAGCGCGCGCTGGATCAGAAGGCCGAGATGATCCGCCTCGTCGAGCAGGGCAAGTCCAAGGAAGACGACATCCCGCAGGTCACTGAAGAGGTCTTCCGCTATCCTGGGCCGAGGCCGCAATTCAAGGAAGCTGCCATTATCTCGCTGGCAGATGCGGTGGAGAGTTCCTCCCGCTCTTTGGAAAAACCCACACCAGCTCGTGTCGAGGCGCTGGTGGATGAGATCGTGCAAAACCGCATGGTCGATGGTCAGCTCGATGAATGTGATCTCACCATCGCAGAGCTCGCACGAGTGAAGGCCCGCTTTGTGAAGACGCTGCTGAGCATGATGCACAGCCGCATCAAGTATCAGAAAGCCGCTGAGACACCGATCACCACGATCATTGGCCCGAAGGACACGGCGGCGGCAGTGCAGGTCCACGACGGCCGTACGCTCATGAATGAGTCGCCCTACCTCGTCAGCGGCGAGACTCCGCCCTCCGAGAAGAAGAAGCGTGTTCAGCGTAAACCTCCAGCCTCTGCTGCGTGATGGCCCGGCTGCCGAGTCTGCATCTTTATAATCATCAAAAGCGGCACAAGCCGCCGCTTCCGTGGCTAAAAAAGATCGCCCGCATTGCTCTGCCTGCCTGCCAGCATGAGGCACTTTCCCCTGATGCGCCTATTCGCGTCCTTGAGGAGATCGAGATCACCTTTGTCAGTGATGAAGAGATCGCTCGCGTGCATGGCGAGTTTCTGGAAGACCCGACACCCACGGATGTGATCACCTTTCACCATGGCGAGATCCTCATCAGCACCGACACCGCCGAGCGTCAGGCTGCGGAGCATGGCCAGAGTCTCGATCACGAACTGGCTCTCTACATGATCCATGGCCTGCTTCACCTGGGTGGCCTGGAGGATCACGAGCCTGAAGAAGCGGAAAAAATGGCGTTGATCCAGGCCACGATTCTGCGGCTTGCGCTGGTGAAAATGGCGCAGCCCTGACTGAGCGGAGCATCCTTCACTCTTCCTGAATTTTTACGCGGAGCCTTTCAAAGCTGCGAGACAAAACTTTGCGATACCCTGCCGTAAGCTTGCTCCTCGGCCTCTGACCTGCTTGCATCGAACCTTGTGAAATCGATCCCTTCAGAAGTCGGACCCTTCGTCCTGGCCAGTGCCATCATGGCAGTCATCTTCCTTGCTGCGCTAATTCGTGTTTGGCTGCTGCGGCGAGTGGAGGAAAAGCTCCTGAAAACAAAAGACAAGCTAGAAGCCCAGGTGATCGCCCAGCAGAAGGATCTCATGCAGGTGCGCTCTGATGCGAACGCCTGGCGTGCGGAGATGCAGCGTCAGTTTGATCACTTCCGCCATATGGCCAGTGATCAGCTCAAGGTGGAGGAGACGCGCTTTGATAACCTGCTCAGCAAGTCCCGCCAGCGCGAGCATGAACTCCAGGCCACGCTCGACATCGCCCGACAGATGTGTGCCGAGCTGCCGAGCGCCAAAGCCAGGGTCATGCAGCTCGAGAGTTTGCTCGGCGTTGATGCTGGGGAAGGTTTGAGTCAAACCAGTTCCTCGCCGGTGTCGTTAAACGGTGCTTCCAGCATCTCCGTGTTGCCCGATTTGAATGGCCATGAGCCGGAGATCATCCCCGCGCCACAGCCAGATCCTGAGCCGCCTCAGCCTTCGGAGCTGCTCGTGGATGATCGCGCAGAAGTTCCAAATCCAGCACTCGAAGAACTTCGCCAGCAAAACGCCATGCTTCAGCAGGCCCTGACTTCGGAGCGTCTCCGTGCTCGCATCCGGGAAAAGGCCGCTAGTAACAGCAAGCGGAAGAATGGCCGGGCCTGATCTTCGATTGCAGCCGCCGTGCTTCCCCGCCACTCTCCGGGCGTGTCTTTGCTGCCGCATCATCAAGCCCACGACCCTCACGCGCTGCTAAAGCGTTGGCGTGCTGTGGCAAAGTCTGCCGGTTTGCGTGTGCGTGTGCTCACTGAGCAGGCTGGGGAAAAGATCCTTTATTTGGAAAGTGCTCCCGCTGGCAGCCAGCCGCTCGTTTACCTTTCAACGGGCGTCCATGGAGATGAAGCGGGTTCCGCCTGGGGACTGCTTGCCTGGGCAGAGCGCGAGATCGAGCAGCTTCGCCAGCGTCCGTTCCTCATTTTTCCCTGCCTGAATCCGGTCGGCCTTCGGATGAACACACGCGCCGACCACCGTGGGCTGGACATCAATCGCCGCTTTCATCTCGATGACGACGAACTCTGCGGCCCGTGGCGTCAGATCGTCAGGGAAAGGCAGCTCAGTATCGGCGTCTGCCTGCACGAGGACTATGATGCCCAGGGCTGTTATGTCTATGAACTCGGTCATCATCGCACTCGTCACAGCGACCTGCTGATGCGTTATTGCACGAGCCGCATCGCCTCTGATCCACGCAACCGCATTGATGGTCGTCTCGCGCGCCAGGGCATCATCCGCCGCAGCACGATCCCGCCAGATTTACCAGGATTGCCTGAGGCCGTCGTCCTCTGGCAGCTCGGCTGCCCCATCACACTTACGTTTGAAACTCCTTCGGAATTCAGCTTGGATGAGCGGGTGCAGACGCAGGCTGATTTTGTCACTGCCGTGCTCCGTCACGCGGTTCCCAACCATTAACCATGACCATCTTCCACCGTTGCTGTCTCGTCGGTCTCCTGCTGACGGGGCTCTCTGCGTGCAGCAGTCTGCCGAAGCTGCCGCCACGCCCGGAACTGCGTGCTCAGGAATGGACCAGTTATGATGGCAAGGTCATGCCGTATCAAAAGTGGCTGCCCGTCTCCGGCTCCAAACCGCGCGGTGTCATCATCGCGGTGCATGGACTAAGTGGCGCGGCATCTGATTTTTGGTTCATCGGTGACACGTTGCCAAAGCAGGGCTACGCCGTCTATGCCTATGATCTCCGAGGGCAGGGGCATGACCCGGTCGTCAGCCAGCGTGGTGACATCTCCTCAGCCACTCAGTGGCTGCGCGATCTGGAAACGTTTCATCTTCTCGTGCGCCGCCAGCATCCCAGAACGCCTGTCTTCTGGTATGGGGAAAGTCTCGGCAGCCTGATTTGTCTGCACACGGCAGCCAACCGACTGCCTGACCGCCGTGACCCAGATGGAATCGTGCTCGCTTCCCCTGTGGCTGGACTGCGCATGACGGTCTCCAACTTCCGTCGCTGGCTCCTGGAAACGGCGGCCAAGCTGACTCCGAGGACACGTTTTTCCATTGGTGACTTGGCGGGGGTGGATGAATCCAAGCTCCGAGTCACCAGCACCAGCACCCATGGAGGCCAGATGCAGCAGACGGAGCACCATGTCAGCGCCTTTAGCCTCCGCCTCCTGACTGAAATCGGTGGCCTGCTCGACGAGAACCCTGAAGCCGCGAGACATCTGCGAATGCCGGTACTCTTCCTCGCCTCGCCCAATGACATTCTCAGTTCTCCCGATCAGGTGCAGGCGCTTTTCTCCCAGGTGCGTTCACCCCAGAAACGCCTCCTCTGGTACACCCGCAGTTATCACCTCCTGCTGCATGACGTGCAGCGCTCGGAAGTCAGCAAGGACCTGCTCCGCTGGCTAGAGCGTGTGAGATAGGCTGGGTTTAGCCGTCGCTCTCCGCTCTCGGATCACGGGAAAGCAGCGCCCGCATGGCTTCGCGGGCGGGTTTGCCCTCATGCAGGATGGCGTAAATCTCTGCCAGCAGTGGCGATCTCACGCCTTTGGTCTGCGCGGCTTCATAGAGGCTGGCGGTGTTTGGCACGCCCTCGGCCACCATGCGCGTGCTGGCGATGATGTCCGCCAGTGACATGCCTTCGCCGAGGAGTTTGCCGACTCGGTGATTCCGGCTGTGCTCAGAGTAGCAGGTGGTGATGAGATCTCCCACGCCAGCGAGGCCATAGCAGGTCTCGGCTTTGCCACCCATGACGACGATCAACCGCACCATCTCCGCCAGTGCACGGGTGACGAGCGCGGCGATGGCATTGTCTCCCAGTTTCAAGCCGAGCGCGATGCCGGCGGCGATGGCGTATGGGTTTTTCATGGCACCGGCCCACTCCACGCCTGCGACGTCATCGCTCGTGTAGCTGCGGAACCAAGGCAGGGTGAAGCAGGTCTGCACTTCCCGCGCGATCTGCTGATCTGCACAGGCCACCACGGCGGCGGTGGCGAGGCGCTGAGACACCTCCTCTGCGTGATTTGGGCCTGTGAGCACAGCGTGCTGCGGACCTGGAAGCACCTCGGCGAGGATCTCGGACATCCGTTTGCCCGAATGAAGCTCGATGCCCTTCGCACAGGATAAAGCGACGCGTGCCTGCTGATGCAGTCCTATCGCAGCAATGGCCTGCGCGGTGTCACGAATGCCTTTGGATGGCACCACAAAGACGATCATGTCTGCCGGTGTCAGCGTATTCAGATCACTCGTGATGGCGATGCCTTCGGGCAAATGAAGGCTGGAGAGGTAGCGCGAGTTCCTCCGCGTCTGGCGGATCTCGTTCATCAAGGTTTCGTCGCGGCCCCAGAACTGTACTTGCAGCCCACGCTCGTGCAGCAAGGCGGCGAGTGCGGTGCCCCAGCTTCCTGCGCCGAGGACGATGGCGCTTTTCATAGTGAGCTGGGTAGTGGACATCCCGCTTTGTGCTCAAGATGGCAGCGTGCGTCAAGGACGGGCATCAATTCACCGACACGGCACCCACGGTGGGCACATAGACCTCGTCGCCTTCCTTCACCTCTTTATCGGCCGGGAGCTGGTTCATGGCGCGGATGTTTGACACGGTCGTGCTGAACATGTTTGCCACGCTGTCGAGGGTGTCTCCACGCTCCATGCGGTAGGCGACGATGCCGCGTGGCATCGTGGGGGCATCGAGGTCAGGCTTGATGGGCGCCAGCGGCTCGGCTGGCTTCAGTGGAGCGATGGGGGAAACCGGCTTGGTCGGCTCATCGGCGAGGCGCAGATGCTCCAGAGGCTGAACTTCCTGATCCTGCCAGGCAGGCTCGGCTGGCACGGTGCGGGTGGTTTTCACTCCAGGAATGGTGAGCCGCATCCCGAGTGGGATCACATTGGGATTCTTCAGGCGGTTGGCGGCCACGATTTTCGCGATGGTGGTCTTGTACTTGGCCGCGATTTTCATCAGGGTATCCTTTTTGCCGACGGTATGAGTGGTGCTGCCAGTGGTGACGGTGACTGTCTTGCCCGTCTGAGGCGAACTGCGCTGGGTGCCGGGGATGCGCGTGGGATTCGGGATGATCAGGCGCTCGCCAGCACGGAGATCGGTGGCATACACTGTCGGGTTCGCACGGGCGATGGCATCTCCCCGCACGCCGTAGGCGCGGGCGATGTCTTCGAAATTCTCTCCACCAGCCACGACGTGGACGATGGTGGTGGAGGTGATCTTGTTGCTGGCCCAGGTCTGCCCATCAGGAATCAGCAGACTTTCCCCGATGTCGAGAGTGTCGCCGTTGATACGGTTCAGGGAGCGCAGTTCGCCGACGCTGGTGTTGTAGCGGGAGGCCACATTAAAAAGTGTGTCGCCAGGGCGGACGATGTGTGTTTTGCCCGTGGGCACTTTGTCGGCGATGCCACCGCCTTCGATGGAGTCGGGCAGAAGTCCCACGTCCCGCTCGATGCGGCCCAGGCGCAAATCCTGCCGGTGGTCGCTGCTTTCCAGCTTTTCCACACGGGTTTCGAGAGTGCTGGAGCTGCCTTTCGATTTCGAAGCGCCTGCTGGAGCCCGGTAGGTGGACTTCGCCGTGGCGCCAGATTTGCTCGTGCCTTTCTTCGTCGTGCCGGAGGTGCGTGTCGGCGAGCCGATGGCTGGGGGCCGATAGCCCGGGACGTTAAATCCCGGAGGTGGAGGCCCAGGAGGAGGCGTGGGCATTCTGGGTGCCACGGGCATCTGCGTGATGGGTGGCTGGATGGCTCCAGGCGCATACGCATTCAGTCCTGATCCCGCCGGAGGTGCGGGCTGGGCGATGAGGAGGGCTGAACCGGCACCCGTGGTGACCAGAACGAGCGCCAGACGCGCCAGTGGAGTTGCGAGGAGACTAGCCTTCATGCAATATAGTTTAGTCTCATGAACAATTCACTCCAACTTAATTTTTAAAATTCCGTATAGAATTTCAAAAACTTCCCCTTCAGCGTGGCTGTCTCCACCTCCAGTATCCTCCGCAGCCTTGCCTCTTATGGGGCTCTGGGGCTTGCGGTGGCCTCGCTCGGCTGGCTCGCACTGCGCTTGGAGGCCATCCCAGCGGTGCAAATCCAGCCCTGGGAGCTTGAGTCAGCGCCGCTGGTGATCGTGGATGCCGGGCATGGAGGCCATGATGGCGGTGCAGTGGCGAATGGGCTGATCGAGAAAAACCTGAGCCTCACTTTGGCCCGACAGGTCCGGGATCACCTGGAATCAGCCGGGGTCCGTGTGCGGATGACACGGGAAAAGGACCGCTTTTTGGAGCTGGAAGAGCGCTGCCAGATTGCTGCTGAAGCGAATGCGGATGCCTTTCTCAGTGTACATCTCAATACCAGTCCAGCACCCGAGGTCCATGGCCTAGAGACCTACTATGCCGCCACCCAGTCCCTGCTCGCCCGCCCAACGAAGTCCAAAGGCAAGCCTTCGGGCGAGACACTGGCTCAGATCATCCAGCGGCGTGCCATCGCAGCCACCAAGGCGGAGGATCGTGGCATCAAAGACAGCCAGCTCATCGTGGTCATGCGTACGCCTTGCCCAGCGGCCCTGGTGGAGTGCGGCTTCCTGACCCACACAGAGGAAGCCCGCCGCCTCAACCGCGAGGAGTATCAGGACAAGCTCACGCAGGGCATCGCTGACGGAGTAGTGGAGTTTTTAAAAGGTCGCGTGCCTGAGCGGACGAAACTCGCTCATTGATAGAAGTCTGGCAGTGTGGTGAAGACGTTGCTATACGGAGACC
>JAGKWZ010000165.1 GCA_021151605.1 Verrucomicrobiaceae bacterium | reverse complement strand
GTCCATAACCTCGATCAGGTCATCATGGCAGCAGCAGGCGGGGACCATTCGCTGGCCTTGAATAGCGATGGCACGGTCTGGGAATGGGGCATCGGCTACGGGCCGCCGGAGGTGCCGTCCAGCAGCACGCCGCGTCAGGTGGCCGGGCTTGGCCGGATTGTCTTCATCGCTGCTGGTGTGCACACAGCGTATGCGATCGATGAAGACGGAGACGTCTGGTGGTGGGGGGAATTCCAAGGTGCGGCCAATCGAGGGAACTACCCGGAGGAGACCGCCACGCCGCTGCGCTATTCTGAACTTAGCGGCTGTGTGTCTGTCGCTGTCGGGCGTGGTTTTGCTCTGGCGCTGGATGCCGAAGGCAAGGTCTGGAGCTGGGGGCAGAACCGCAGCGGCGCGCTGGGCATCGGCCTCGAAGGTCTGGTGTCTTCAGCTCCTCAGGTGGTGACTATTCCTGCGGATGAGGGCGTCAGCGCCATCGCGGTAGCGGATGACAGTTGCAGCATCATTCTTGGCTCGGGCCAGATCCTCTCCTGGGGTAGCAACCGCTTCGGCGAACTCGGCGGTGGTGGGCAGGATGCGAGCTTCCTGCCGATCCCGATTCCCAGGCTGCAAAACATCACCTTTGTCTCCAGTGGCAACACGCCCTTTGCCCGCCGCAGCGATGGCACCTGGTTTACCTGGAGTGACTATGCCACACCCCGCTCCAGCTTTCCCCGCCCGTTCCTGGACTTCGCTCCGATGATTGAGATCCAAATGTCGGCTGATGTCTATAGCGATGCCTTTTTCGTGGCGATGAAACCTGACCGCACGCTTTGGGCCTGGGGTTACTCGAGTGACGACGGCCGGTTCGGCAATGCCTCGGCAACGAACAATCAATCAATCCTGCCCAAGAAAGCGCTGCCAGTTCAGGATCTGGGTCCCGTCCTGGATTACTCCATCTCCTCTGACAATCTGGGACTGCATGGGCTGGCGGTGCTGCCAAATGGCACCGTGAAAGCCTGGGGATACAACAACTACGGCCAGCTCGGCGACGGCACGACGATCAACCGCCGGAAGCCTGTGCTGGTCAAAGGTCTGACCAACGTGGTGGAGGTCTCTGCCGGCAGCGCCTACAGCTTTGCCCGCAGAGCAGATGGCACGGTCTGGGCCTGGGGGGCGAATTGGTTCGGTCAGTTTGCCGATGGCACGACGACTGATCGCAGCCTGCCTGCACCGATTCCAGGACTGACCCGCATCGTGAAGATGAGCGCACCGCTGGCGATGGCCGTGCGCGACGATGGCACGGTGTGGGATTGGGGGGATCTGGAGGGCGGCCCGCCGTTGCAGCTCACCGGGCTGCCCTTGATCAAGGACATCGCCAAAATGGATGACGTCGCCTACGCCCTGGCGGCCGATGGGCAGATCTGGGCCTGGCAATATGGCCCCGTGGAGGATGACCCACGCTTCCTGGGCAGGCTGCCGGACTCCATCGTGGATGTTCGCGTTCCCGCCCCAGTCTTGGGTTTGAGCGATGTGGTGGCGATCGGCAGCGGTCCGCAGTGTACCTACGCTCTGAAGCGCGATGGCAGTGTCTGGACCTGGGGTGAAAATACGCTCTCCGGCCTGGGCAATGGCAGCGGTTTCTCAGCAGTTCCGATTCAGGTGCTCGGCCTGGGCGGCAGCTCCACCACGCAGGCCACGCTGGGCACAGGCGCGGTGGTGGACTCATGGATTCTACAAAACTTCACCCCTGAGGAATTGCTCGACGATGCCTTGATCGAGGACACCGCCGATCCCGATGGCGATGGCATGGAAAACCTGATGGAGTATGCCCTGGGCCAAGATCCACGCACCGCAGGAACGGGGCAACCAGTGGGCCGCATCGACTTGATCGGGAACGCTGCCCAAAGCCTGGGACTCTTTTCCGTTCCTTCTGCCGAGCTGATCGCAGGCGAGCATTACCTGGCTTTCTCAGTGCAGCGGCTTGGGGCCATCCGTCAGGACATCGAATACATCATCGAGGTCTCCACCGACCGGGTCCAATGGCAGAGCGGTGACCCTCATACCGTGACCATCCTGGACACAGCGGAGACTTTGGAGGCCTACTCAGCCACCTCTCTGGAAGATGTCGCCGTGCAGTACCTGCGCCTCCGCGTGCGGAGAAAAAGTGACGCGCCTGACTCCGGCGTCACGAGTGCCGTGATCGCGGCGGACTTGTCCCAGGTGCCGCAGATTCGCTTCAGCCGCGCGCGCTCGAGATGTGTTGAAGGAGCCGGATCTGCCACCCTTGGCCTCACGATTTTTCCCGCTTCTGCATCCGCCATGATCGTGCCACTGACGGTCACCGGAACCGCCACGCCGGGGAGTGACTTCACCACCATCAAGTCCATCACCATCCCCGCAGGCCAGACCTCCGTCTCAGTGCCGGTGGCCCTGCTCCAGGATCTGAAGCTGGAGGCGGAGGAGACCGTGCTTTTCACGCTTGGGAAACCCCCGGGCCTGGCCACGCTGGGACTGCCAGCCCAGCATCAATTGACCATCGTGGATGATGAGATGGCACCCGGCATCTTCCCGCAGGCGGGCTCGAGACTCGTAGGCAGCGGAGACAACCTCACCTTCGCCTCCACGCCCGTCGGTTCTCCGGTGCCCGCCCTCCAATGGCTGAAAAATGGCCGTATCATTCCAGGAGCAAATGCCGCCGAACTCGAACTGAAGCACGTCCAACTCCAGGATGCGGGTGCATTCACCCTGAAGGCTTCAAACGCCGTGGGCTCCTTCACCAGCAGTGCGGCTGATCTGGCGGTGGTAGAGACGGCAACCAGTTCGCAAACCATCCCCAATGGCAGAGAGGCTGTCTTGAGCGCCAGATTCTCCGGTGCAGGTCTGGCTTTTCAGTGGCGCAAAGACGGCACGGCCCTGTCTGACCTGACCCGCTATGCCGGGATGGACAGCCCAACTCTGCGCATCAAAAAGGCTGATGCCGCCTTGGATTCAGGAACCTACACCTGCCGTGTGTCCAAGGATGGCGCGTCTGTCGTTTCGGGAGACATTCGGCTGAGTGTGCTTTCCGAGGCTCCCCTGTTCACCAGTTCGGTGGTCATTCAGCTGCCTTCGGTGGTGGTCGGTGCCCGCTATGGGCCTGTGCCCTTGTATGCTTACTTGAACACTGCTCCGAATCGAACGCCCACGAGTTGGTCTGTCGCCGGCCTGCCGAAAGGCCTGAGGCTTGATGTGAAGACGGGCGAAATCAGCGGCATTGCCACGGAAGTGAAAACGGCGTCGCTCATACTGAAAGCCACCAATCTCGAAGGCACCGCCACAGCTTTTGCGAACCTCACCGTGCATCCATTGCCGGATGGCAGCGCCGGTGCCTGGATAGGCCTCTTGGCACGTAGGGCTGAGGTCAATGGTAACCTCGGAGGACGGCTCGACCTGACGGTGAGCGCGGCGGGCAGCTTCAGCGGCAAACTGTTAAATGGCACCTCTAGTCACAGCTTTACAGGAACCCTGACCACACCTGTAGCGAGCCTTTTTCCCTCTGGAATAGCCACGATCAAGCGCCCTCGGCCACCCGATCTAGCCTTCAGCTTCGTGATCGACAGCGCTACCAACCGCCTTCAAAACGCGCAGATCAGTGACGGCGACAACACGGCGGCCATCAGCGGCTGGCGGAATGTCTGGAGCGAGGCAGTGCCGCCACCGCCAGGCTATCTCGGCGCAGCTCACACGCTCGCCATCGAACCGCCAGCGGACGCTTCGTTACCACAGGGCTATGGCTTCGCCAGTTTCACGATGAAGCCTGCGGGCACATTGACGGTGATGGGCAGACTGGCGGACGGCCTGGACTTTACCACAGCAGGATTCCTGGGGCCGAATGGCGAGGTGCTCATCACGCAAACCTCGGCCACTGCAGACAGTATGGGCGGGATACTGCTAGTGGCACCAGGGACCGGACCGCTCTTTGCAGACACGACGATCTCCGGCACACTGACATGGTCGCGCATGAAACAGGCAGCCACCTCGCGGGTGTATCGCGATGGATTCGCGGCGATGTCGGTGAGTGTGTTTGGAGGCCGTTACCTCGTGCCTGCTTCAACTAAGGTGGTGATGAACCTGGAGGATCGGTCAGACAATGCGCGTTTGAGTTTCACAGGGGCAAACATCGGTGCGCCTCCGCCTCTGCCCGATTTGCTGGTGCAAATCAAGCCCGGTGGTGGCGTGCTGCGTCCGACAAATAATCCACGGAATACCACGCTGGTGATTAAGCCCTCGACTGGAGAACTGAGCGGAGCCTTTTCGTTAGAAGATCCCAATCCACTGATCCCGACGACAATTGTGACGCGAAAGGTGACCTATCAGGGGCAAATCGTGACACGCGATGGAACTGCATCTGGCTACGGCCACTTCCTGCTGGCAGAACTTCCAAGTTTAGGTCCGCCGAAGACCACGCCGTTAAACTCTCCCATGCTTTCCGGCTCGATGCGGTTGGAGAAATCACCCGCAAGTGCACCATGAAAACCTCGATCCCTCCCTGCCCGAGTTTTTTAGGGTGAGCACTCGGAGCGCAGGAGTTTCACGAGGTCACCGCCATCATTGAACTCGGCTTTGGAAAGCCGAGCTACGCTCCGGCCAGCAGCGCTCTCGCGTGCTCTCTGGCGGACTCGATTTTGCCGCCGAGCATCCGGGCGAGTTCTTCGATGCGCTCGTCTTCGGCGATCGCGCGGATGGTGGATTTGGTGCGGTTGTCTTCGATGTCTTTGGTGACGACGAAGTGGCTATGAGCCAGGGAGGCTACCTGCGGGAAGTGGGTGATGGCGATGACTTGATGCGTGGCTCCGAGGGAGGCCATCTTTCTGCCGACGGCTTCGGCGATGTTGCCACCGACGTTGGCGTCGATCTCGTCGAAGACGAGCAAACCGACGCTGAAGGCGTACCCGGACTACGTCTTTGAGGTCACGGCAGCTAAACCGCACGCTGCGCTTGAAGCCGAGGTCGGCGAGGTGGGTGGCGACTTCTTTGGCGAGTTTGGGGGCGGCCTTGCTACGTTTTTCGCTGAGCTGCCCGCCGAGTTTGTCCACATGCGAGCGGCGGTCTTTGACGAGTTTGGTCAGGCGCTCCAGCTCTTCGCCACGGTTTTCGATCTTGGCGAGCTTTGCCTCGGCCTCGGCCTGGAAGTCGAGGATGGCCTGGACGGTGGAGCCGTATTTGCGTTTGAGCGTCTGGATGGTGTGGATGCGCTGGTCGAGCTGCGCGAGTTCGGCGGGGTCGATTTCGAGGTCGTCGGCGTAGTCCTGGACGCTGCTTTCGAGGTCGGTGAGTTCGATGAGTGCGGACTGGAAGCCCTCAAACATCTTCGCGGAGGCGGGGTCGATCTTTTCCAGGTCGTGGATGCTGCGGCTGATCTCCCGCAGGGCATCGAGCACGCCGCCTTCATCGCCACTGAGTCGGCTGGTGATGGCTCCGCAGAGTTCGGCGAGGCGGGCTCCATTGGCGGCGATTCGGTGGCGGGACTCGATCTCTTCTTCCTCGCCTGGCTTGAGGTTGGCTGCAGCGATCTCGTTGACCTGGAACTTCAGCATGTCGAGTTGCTGGGTGCCGGCGCGCTCGCTGTTTTCGAGCTCTTCGAGCTCGGTGACGGCGGCCCGCCATTGCTTCCAGGCTTCCTGATAAGTGGCGAGGGTGTCTTCGAGCCCGGCGGCTTTGTCCAGCATCTCGAGCTGGCGCTCCTGGGAGTTCAGCGACTGATGATCGTGCGGCCCGTGGAGATCGACGAGCAGCTCCCCGAGGGATTTGAGCACCTGGATGGTGACGGGGGAGCAGTTCACGAACTGCTTGTTTGCCCCGCCGACGCTGACGGCGCGCTTGATGAGCAGTTCGCCGTCCTGGCAAGGCTCCAGCCCGGCCTCCTCCAGCACGGCATCCACGGCGCGGCTGTCTTTGAGGTGAAAGCTGGCCTCCACGGTGCAGGTGTCCTGCCCAGTGCGGATGAGACTGCGGTCCGCCCGCTCGCCGAGGATGAGTTTCAGGGCACCGACGATGATGGATTTGCCCGCGCCGGTCTCCCCCGTGACGCCGACGAGCCCCGGTGCCAGCTCCCAAGTCACATCTTCCACGAGAGCGAGGTTCTTGATTTTGAGGAAGGAAAGCATGGCGGGGTGAGATTGGCGTGCTGTTCGTGTGAGTATTGCGAGGGCGCAAATCTTTTCAAGATGCGTGCTGCGACATTTCAGACGAAGAGCGGCTTCCTCTTTTGAAACCTTTCCTCCAACTGGCCTCGGCCCGCACTCCTGAGGGTGCGGAGATGACGTTGCACTCGCACGACACGCATTTTTACATCCGGGTGGACCGGCAGCCGCTCATGGGCACGAACGCGAATGAGTCGGAAAAGGTGCTGGCGGAGCTGGCTTGTGCGCGGGTGGTGGAGCAGCCGGGGATGCGGGTGCTGATCGGCGGGCTGGGGCTGGGCTTCACGCTGCGGCGGGTTTTGGAGATGGTGGGGCCTGATGCCATCGTGGAGGTGGCAGAGCTGCTGCCGGAGATCGTTGCCTGGAATCGCGAGCATCTGCGGGAGGTGAATGGCGCTCTGCTGGATGATCCGAGGGTGAAGGTGATCGTGGGCGATGTTTATCAAGTCATCACGGATGCGCCGAAGGGGCACTATGACGCGATCATGCTGGATGTGGACAATGGCCCCATCGCGATGGTGCAGGATGGCAACGAGCGGCTGTATCAGGCGCAGGGTTTTGTGGCGATCATCCAGGCGCTAAAACCGGGGACGCGGGTGACTTTCTGGTCGGCGAGTTCGGACCGCCGATTCGAGAAAAAGCTGCTGAAAGCGGGCTTCGCGGTGGAGGTGGTGCCGTGCAAGGCCTATCCCCAGGCGAAGCGCTGTACGCACACGATTTTTGTGGCAGATAGGGCGGGTGGAGAAAAATAAAAAGCTGTCCGGCACCATCCCTGCTTAAACTGAGGAGATGCTCTCTCCCATCCAAGAGTACCTTGAGAATCTCCATGCCCGCTATGCCCCTGTTATGGAGGGCCATGTCGCTGACTATATCCCCGAATTGTCAAAGGCCGACCCGAAGTGGTTCGGCATTTGCATCGCCACCCGAGACGGCCACGTCTATGAGGTGGGTGATACGAGGCAGCTTTTCACGATCCAATCCATCTCCAAAGCCCTGGCCTACGGACTCGCCCTGGAGGACCGGGGTGAGGAGCATGTGCTGAAGCGGATCGGTGTGGAGCCATCGGGGGAAGCTTTTAACGCGATCAGCCTGAAGGAGGGCAGCGGGGCACCTTTCAACCCGATGATCAATGCCGGGGCCATCGCGACCTGCGGCCAGGTTTTGGAAAAAGACGGCAAATCACGTTTCGAGCGGTTGCTGGCCTACCTCAGCGGCTTTGCCGGCAGGGATCTGGATGTCGATGACGTGGTCTATCGCAGCGAGAGCGAGACGGGACACCGCAATCGTGCCATCGGCTGGCTTTTGAGAAATTTCGGTATCGTGGATGAAGACCCGCATGAAACGCTGGAGACCTATTTCCAGCAGTGCTCCATCCGCGTGACCTGCCGAGATCTGGCGCTGATGGGTGCGACTTTGGCCAATCAAGGCGTGCAGCCTGTGACTCGGAAGCGGGCGATCGCCTCTGAGTATGTGGACAATGTGCTCGGCGTGATGGCGACCTGCGGGATGTATGACTGGTCCGGTGAGTGGATCTACCGCGTCGGCCTGCCGGCGAAAAGTGGCGTCGGTGGCGGCATCCTGGCCGTGCTGCCCGGGCAGCTCGGGATCGGGGTCTTTTCACCGGCTCTGGATCCTCAGGGCAATAGCTTGCGCGGCATCAAGGTCTGCATGGATCTTTCCCGTGAACTGGCGCTGCACATGATGAATCCCACGGCGACGCCTCGCACGGCGGTGCGGCTTTCCTACCACGGCGGGGAAGTCACGGCGCGGCGGCGGCTACCACATTCTTCACGGGAAACGCTGAAGACACACGGGGCGCGCATCCAGGTGCTGGAGCTGCAGGGTGGGCTGATCTTCACCACCTTTGAGCCGGTGGTCAGGCAGGTCTTCCAGCTCGCGAACGCTGGCTGTTTGCATGTCATTTTCGATCTGCGTGCGGTGGTCACGGCGAATACGTTGAGCCTGAAATTGCTGGCGGATCTGCGATCACGACTCGAGCGGCAGGGTGTGCAGGTGGTTTTCTGTCAGCCTGGGAAGCTGACTCCACGTTTGAATGAAGCGGGCATTCCCCCCAGTGCTATTTTTGCCACGGTGGATGCCGCTTTGGAAATCTGCGAGGATTCCCTGCTGATGACCGTGACGGGAGCCTCCTGGCGCCCGGCGGGTGAGCTGAAACTGGAGGAGTGCGCTGTCTTCCAAACCTGCACGCCAGGAGAGATCCGTATCTTGGAGCGTGATTTGCAGCGGCGGTCGTTCCAGCTCGGAGAGGCGCTCATCACGGCGGGAGAAAGCTCCGACGAGATGTTTGTGATCATCGAGGGAAATGTGGAGGTGCAAATCCTGGAAGAGGGTGGGCTGCACCGTCGGGTGGATGTGCTTACCGCAGGCATGACAGCGGGCGAGATGGCGTTTTTGGACGGCTCTCCGCGCTCGGCCAATGTGGTCGCCATCGACAAAGTCGAGTGCGTGGTCATCACCCGGGCTTGGTTTACCTCTCTGGCAGACGCCCTGCCGCACCTGAAGATCAAACTGCTTCAGGCGCTGATGAAGGAAATCTCCTCACGGCTCCGGCAGGCGAACATCGAGGTCGGAGCTCTGCATCGGAGCTGATGACTCGTCCGGTGCAGCTTGAGGTGAGGCTACCTTGGGCTGCATATCGGGCAGGGAATCCAAATACAGCTCCTCCACCTTCGTGCGCGCCCAGGGGGTGCGGCGGAGGAAGACCAGACTGGACTTGATGCTGGGATGAAAGTTGAAGCAGTTGATCTTGATCATCTGACCCAGCATCTCCCAGCCATAATGAGCGACGAGCTGTTCGAGCATCATCGCGAGGGTGATGCCATGGAGGGGATTCTTCGGACCGGCGGCGTGCATGGAAATGGGGGCTGGGCTGCGGGACTAGGTCATGGAGCATGATCTGACCTGCCTGCTTTCCATCCATCACCCTCTGCCGAGCAGCCTCAAGTGTTTTCGAAGATCCCTGGCAACTGACTCCTTTGGTTTCTTCTCTGGCTAGATCTCAGACATCTTCTGCAAGGCCTCACCGGTGACGCGCATGATGCGCCAGTCGCTTTTCATCTCGGCACCGAGGCTGTGGTAGAAGTCGATGGCGGACTGGTTCCAGTCGAGCACGGTCCATTCATAGCGGCCGCAGCCTCTCTCCACGGCCAGCTTTGCCACGGCGGTGATGAGGGCTTTGCCCAAACCGCAGCCGCGATGCGAGGGCTGGACGTAGAGGTCTTCGAGATGGATGCCAGGCTTCGACAGGAAGGTGGAGTAGTTTTGGAAGAAGATGGCCATGCCCACTGGCACGCCATCCACACACCCGATGAGCGCCTCAGCGCAGCGACTCGGGCCGAAGAGCGTCGTACGCAGGCTGTCCGCCGTCGCCACGACTTCGTGGGTCAGCTTTTCATACTCGGCGAGTTCGAGGATGAGCTGGAGCAAAAGTGGTGCGTCGGATTCGACAGCGGGGCGGGTGGTGATGACGGGCTTCACGGCCCAGCCATGTCACGGGTTCGAAAGTTCTGCCACCTTCTCCGCCAGCTTTTCAAATCAGACTATGGGGCAGTAGCAGGGATGATATCGACGGCACCAGCATGTACGGGTGTGGTGGTCAGAGACTCGCCACTTGCATCGGGAAGCTCGGGGAGGAGGAAACTGCCGACGCCACGCCAGCCATCGGCGGTCAGCACGAGAAGGCCGTTGAAGGTGACTCTGCGGGAGAGCTTTCTGAGCACGGCGGGCGGTGGGCGGAGATCCAGTGGATCGTTGTCTTCCAGGGTGAAGGTGCCAGTGAAGGTGCCTCTGGCTGGGACGAAGCTGAGCGTGGTCTGCCGCGGTCTTGAAATCGGATACGTGACGGCGCTGCCTTTGCCCAATGTCACGCTGATGTCCGGAGTGGGGAGTGGTGAGCCGATGCCGCCGCGGAGGAAGCTAAGGTCGGCGGTGTTCGGGCCTGTTTCTGCGAGACCGAGGACCAGATCTGGCGCGATGGGGGCGATGAAGCGCGCGCCATCGGCCTCGAGGACGACGGGTGCTGGGAAGCCATCGGGATCGAGCCGCTGTCTGGCGGCAGCGGTGAAGGCGGGACGTGACCAAGTGAGCTGGCCATCCAGGGTGTTGTCATCGGGATTGGTCGCCGGAGCGATGTCGAGCTGACCCTGAAGGGAGCCAAGGTTTGGCGCGGTGTAGATGGGGGTGAAGACGACCATTTGACCAAGGCCGCCGACAGCACTGGAGGCGGTGTAGGTGCTATCATCTGGAAGTCTGCCGGTGATGGTAGCGATGCCAGTGTCCCGCGTGACAGTGAAGGTGCCGAAGCCGGTGCCCTCGGGGCTGCTGGCATCTGCGAGCGCAGGCTCTGGGGGCATGGGGAGGGCGAAGTTGTATGTGCCAGCGGGTGCTTTCGTGCCGACAAAGGCGGTGGCTGGTGCGCTCTTTGTCCAAGGCACTTTCCAGCCCTCGAAGGTGAGGTTGCTCGCCCCAAGTGTCAGTGTTCCAGTCATGAGCCCGGAGTCTGTGAGGAGGAGATCGACACGGACTGGGGCATCTTTCCCCCTGGCAACGTCGAACCTGGAGGTGGCTTGGGTGAGATTCGTTGTGCTGGTCACGATGCGTGATCTGAAGCTGTGTTTTAGCACGCCCAGACTGAGTGTGCCTGTGAAGCTGCCATTGGCGGTGATGACGAGGTCGATGCGCCCGCCAAGCCCTTGATTGATGCTGGCATTCCGTCCGATGGTGCCGGTGAAGATGCCGGTTTTGGTGCCGAGTCCGTGGACGAAGATGTTGGTCTCGATGGTGTCGCTGTTCACGCTGTTCGAGGCGGTGATGGTGACGGGGTAAACGGTGCCAGAGGACTCTTCAGGGATGCCGGTGATGAGGCCGGTGACTTTGTCGATGACGAGACCTCTAGGCAGGCCGACGGCCTTGAACCCGGTGGGCGCGAAGGCTGGGATGGGATTCACGGGCACCTGGAAGCTGTAGGGGCCGCTGAGCACGGCATCATCGAGATCGGCTGCCAGGGTGATCTCCGGCGCGCGGTTAAAGACATCGACACGACGGATGCCTGCATCAACTGTGCCTGCGCTGTTGCTGACGGCGCAGATGTAGTCGTCGCTAAAGGTGGTCTGGTGCAGCGTGAGGCTGACTTTGTTGGAAATTTCGCCCTGAAGTGGTGTGCTGCTGCGCCGCCACTGGTATGTGAGGTTTTTCCCGACCGCTTTGGCGAGAAGTGGCAGCACGGTGCCAGCGCTGACGACATGGCGGGCGTTTAGCACTTCGACGACGCCGATCTCTATGGGCGGTGTGATGCGGGTCATTTTGATGCCGTGCCTGCGCTGTCCTTGGCGTAAACGAAGTCGATCTGATGCACGCCGGCGGGGACGGTGAGACTGGCTGCCTGCCATTCGAGGATGCCGCTGGTGCTGGAGACTTCGGAGCCGTCGAGCAAGACGCGGAGGAAGTCGCTATCCTGCTCGGTCGAAAGCTTTTGCCACCAGCGGAGCACGAGAGGTCCGGTGACTCGGGTGCTGAGGGTGGCGAAATACCCGTGCGGCATATTTCCCGCAGAGAGAGCATCTTGGGCGTCTTTGGCCTCAATGCCTGGGACAGGCCGCCAGAAGGCCGGGCCGGTGGTGCTCCACTTCAAGGTGCTCATGTCCAGAGCGGGGCTCATGTCGGTGACGCTGGTCACATTCACCGGCAGAGTGGTGGTGGTGCTGAGGGCATTTTTGACCTCGGCGACATAAAGGCCGGCATTCTTGGTGGCATAGGGCCAGACTTCGAGAATGGCACCAGTGCCTGCGGGTTTGGAGTTTTGTCTCCAGGCGTATGTCAGGTTTTCACCATCGGCCTGCACTTCGAGCCGCATGGGAGATCCGGCTTCGGCGAGCACTGGGTAAGGTGCGCGTGTGACGATGGGCATGCCTTCGATGCCGACGAGGGCAAAGCGTGAGGTCACTGTGCCCGCGGGGTTGCTGACTTTGCAGTAATAGTTCCCCAGGGTGGCGAAGGACATGGAGGGGATGGTGTAGCTCTCGCTGGTGGCACCGTTGACTGGCAGACCATTGCGCCACCACTGGTAGGTGAGGAGTGGCCCTGAGGCACTGACGCTGATGGTGGCCGGATCACCCATATCTACGAGAGTGTCGGCAGGTTCGTTGGTGATGACTGGAGGTGTGATGACTAGCAGCGTGACGGCAGGGGAGATGACTTCGCCCGCAGCATTCCAGACGCGGCAGGTGTAGCTGCCATTATGTGCATCGGTGAGATTGGGGATGCTCAGTGCCGGGCTGGTGGCTTCTGTCAGGATCACCCCATCCCTGCGCCATTCATAGCTGAGGAAGAGGCCCTGCACCTGCACCGCTGTGGTGAAGGTTTGTGCTTCGTTCAAGTTCAGCGAGGAGGGCAGCAAAGGTGCCACGAGCACGGGTGGACTGACGACGGTGAGTGTGACGGTGTCGCTACTGATGATGCCGAGACTATTTCCGACTCGGCAACGGTAGGTGGCCGCGTCATTGGCGACGGTGGCGGGGATGCTGAAGGTGGCGCTGGTGGCACCGCTAATGTTCGCCATGCCTGAACCTGAGTCCTTCTGCCACTGGTAGGTCAGTCCAGGTCCAGCAGCCACCAGGCTGAAGGAAGCCGTGCCACCAATGTTTACGGCGACGTTTTGCGGCTGCTGAGTGATGTTCGGCGGTCCGTTGACATTCAATGTGGCGGGATTGGAATAGGCGGAGCCCGCAGAGTTCGTGACGATGCAGCGGTAGGAGCCATCATTGAGTGTGGTGACGGAGGTCAGGTTCAGGGATTGTCCAGTCTGCCCGGGCATGTCCACCTGGTCTTTCTGCCACTGGTAGGTCAGGAAGAAGCCGGTGGCGGTGACGGTGAAGACGGCGTCCTGCCCGGCATCCAGGGCGAGTGGCGCAGGGTCCTGGGTGATCATCGGCGGTGTGACGATGGTCAGCGTGGCTGGATTGCTGGTGGCGGTGCCATCTGCGTTTGTGACCACGCAGCGGTAGGAGCCCGCGCTGCCCGTGGTGGTGACGGGGATGCTGTAGGTCGGCGAGGTGGCGAGCGGGATGTCGGTGGTGTCTTTCTGCCACTGATAGCTCAGGCCGCCGCCGCTGGCATTGACGGTGAAGCTGGCGCTCGCGCCTTCATTCACCGCGAGACTCTGCGGATGATCCACGATGACTGGCGGCTCGCTGATGATGCCGGGGAATTGGTCGATGCCGTAGGTGATGCCGAGGCTGTTTTGCGCCACGAGGCGGAAGTGGTAGGACGTGAGGGTGAGGCCGGTCACAGGCCTGCTAACCGTTACCGAGTTGTTGCCAGCGGCGAGGTTTTGCACCGGGGTGGTGAGACCATAGGCAGTGGTGCCGCCATACTCGAACCACCAGGTGGTGGCTGCACCGCCGGGCATGACGCGGCCATTGAAGGTCATGGCTGAGGAGGAAACACCAGAAGCTGGATCGCTGAAGGCCTCGGGCATGGAGACATTGTTGATCGTGAGAGTCTGGCTGGACGTGCCTAGATTAGCCCCCGTGGCATTGAATAGCTGCACGACGAAGCTCTCTGGCGGTTCGGGCATCAGATCCTGCCGGATGTCCACCGGGATACTCTTTGTCGTCTCACCGACGGCGAAGTTCAGCACGCCTGGAGGCAGGGTGAAGTCGATCCCATTGCCCGCAGCCGTGCCGCCATTGACACGGTAAAACACGCTGACCGCTCCCGGAGGTGTGCCGCTGATGTTCACGGGAATGTTGTAGGTGCCGACGTTCTCGGCGACGCTGGCCGTGGCTGCGCCAAAGGCGACCGAACCACTGCCAAAGGCATCATTGTCAGCGATGTACATGGTGGCGCTGCCAAATCGGGTGCCATAGCTGCCTGTTGTCGGCGTCACGGTGAGAATGATGCTCTCCACGCCTTCGGCGACAGTATCATTCAGAGCGGTGACATTCAGGGTCGCGCTCGTCTGCCCATCCGGGATGGTGACGGTGCCGCTAAGTGGAGTGAAGTCCGAGCCGCTGGTGGCCGTGCCGCTGATCGTGTAGTTCACGGTCAAGGCTCCGGTGCTGTTTCGCTTAAAGAAATAGAAGGTGCCGCTGGTGGAGCTTTCGGAGATCTGGGTGGTCAGTGAGCCTGAATCCGACACGTTCACATCCACCGTCTCCTGGTCGGCATCCACAATGTAGCCCGTCACGCTGCTCTGCTGGCCCGGCATGAGCGTGTAGCCAGTGCCAGGCTGTAGGGTGAGAGTCACCGTCTCCGCATTTTCCTGCAATGTGTCAGCCAGCATAGAGACAGGGACCGTCTGGTTCGTGGTGCCTGCTCCAAAGGAAACGCTTCCAGAAAGCACAGAGAAGTCCACCCCGCTCGTGGCGGTGCCAGAGATGCTGTAATTCACCGTGAGGGCCGTGCCCGTGGCAGGCCGGTGGATCTGGAAAACGGGGCCGTTCGAGCTGCCTGACGCTGGCTCCACCCCGGAGCCGGTATTCAGCTCCACATAGATCTCAGAACCATCGTCATCGGCGATGTTGACCGTGGCGGTGAACGCTGCGCTGTCGATGAAGTAGCTTTGAGCAGTGCGAAGCTGCAAAATCACGTCCTGGGTGCCCTCATCGCGGGTGTCGTCAAATGGCACGATCTCCACCGTGATGCTGGTGCTGCCTGCCGGGATGACCGCACGTCCGTCCAGCCTGCGATAGTCCGTGCCCAGCACAGCGCGGCCATTGATCGCATAGTCCACCGTCAGTGAGGCATCGGTGATGCCCGTGCGGGAGATGGTGAAGACGCCCTTGTTTGCCCCGGCTTCTGCGGCTGCTGCATCCGTAGCCACCACGGAGACGGCCGGCATGTCGTCATCATTAAGCACCGAGGTCACGCTCTGAGCGGTGGAGGTGCGCAGATAGGCTGCGTTTGAGGCCAGAGTGGTGATGATGGTTTCGGTACTCTCAATGAGCGCATCATTCACCGGTGTGATCGTGACGGTGGCGCTGGCGCTGCCCGCAGGGATCGTCACGCTGGTAGGAGCCGTGTAGTCCGTCACACTCGTGGCCGTGCCGGTATGGGTCAAATTGACCGTCAGAGGCGCGCCAAACGGGGCGTCGCGTTCCAGCATCAGCGTGATCACATTCGGGCCTGTTTCATGCCCGGAGTCATCCAGGGAGGTAAGCCGTACCAAGGGCAGGCTACTCTCGTCATCCTTGATCGGTACCACAGCCCGTGCGTTTCCTGACATGACATAGCCAGCCGCCGTGTTGGCAAAGTCCAGTACCGCATACTCCACGCCTTCGGAAGTGCTGTCATTGATGGGCGTGATGGTGATGTCGAGCGTGGCGGAACCCGCCGGGATGGTGAAGGAGGAGGTGCCGCCTGATGCTGCTGGGGTGGGATTGAGTGTGTAGTCGGTGTTTCGCACTGCCGTTCCCGAGGTCGCGTTGAACATCTGCACATCCAGCGCCGCGCTCGTACTGCCAGCCCTGGTTAACCGGACTACTGCCGGTCCTGGAGTGGCACCTTCATCGGCCTGGGCATCAGGATAGCTGATGGTGATGGCTGGAAGATTGGAGCCGGAGAAATTTCTACCCGTCACGCTAGGTCCCACAGTCGTCGATGTGCCGGTCGGGCTGAAGTTCAGCGGGTAACGGGTGGGCGTGATGGTGTAAGTGCCCGCGCTGAGATTCGTGATCACATAATTGCCGCTGCTGTCTGTCCAAGTGCCGCGGAACAAGTTGGAGTTTGCGTGGCTGGTGCCATTCGATGGCGCGTAGTTCGCTACATAAACCCCCTCCTGCGGCTGGCCGCCAGGACCGGTGACGGTGCCGCTGACAGTGAAGGTCGTCGGTGTTCCTACCGTGATGAGCAGGGCGCGTGTCGTGCGTCCGCCCTTCATGTCGCTGGCCGTGCAAAGTACTTGGTAGTGGCCCGAGTTCGGCCAGCTCTTGGTTTGTACTGCGTTGTTATTGACGGAGTAGGTGCCATCTCCGAAAACCCAGGCATAAGCCAGAGGATCACCCTCCGCATCACTCGCCGTCGCCGTCAGGGTAATGCTGCCGCCGAGTGCTGGTGAGGGATTGCTGGCAGTGAGGGACAGGGAAGGGGCAGTGTTGCCTGGCACGCTGCCGATCTGTACCTGCACATCGACGGAGGGCGGGATGGTGCTCGCGTTCTTCGCTATGGGGGTGATATGAATATTGAAGTCAGGATCACTGTAAGTGCGGCCCACCCAGAGAGCCGAGTCATTACGTGTATCCGTGATGCCATTGCCAAAGGAGCCCGGCGTCATGTCCAGCAGATGGGCACCTCCATTGCTGCCATTGGTGGGATTGCCACCACTCCCGCCGATGCCGCTGAGGCCCCAGCGGTCCCAGGTCATCATCACACCATTCATCAGACCCGTATTGCTGGTGAATAGCTGCCGGAACTCCGTCCAGTAGTCCCTCTCCGAGTCCTGGCGTATGCGCAGTGCATAGCGCAGGCTAGGATCAGCGATGCCACTGTCTGTCTGCGAAACACGGTAGAGACCACTCCTCGTGACATTCCAGAACTGCTCCTGCGGCATCCAGGAAATGATCGCCTTGGTGCTCGCCGTGTAATGCCCCAGGGAGCCACTGCTGCCCATGAGATCGAAAGTATTGCCATACTCCAGATTTTCGCCCGGTCCGGTGATGCTGGGGGGTGAGGTGAGCCAGAAGTTCGCATGCCAGAGACCGAGGTTATGGCCGAGTTCATGGAGGAAAGTGCCGACGCTGCTTGTCTTCATCCACATACCCTGAGCTCCTACATAAGCCGCTCCACCATAGCTCCCAGGGCCGCCGGACCAGCGCACCGCATCCAGATTGAAGTTCTGGTAGTCGTAGCCCATGCCGCGTGCGATCTGCCGCGCATGATCCTGTAGCACGCCGTCTCCGCGTGCCGTGTACCATGCCGTCGGATAAGGCAGGATCACCAGCGGGGGGACGGCATAGGTGAGGTAGCAGCGCCCATAACTGTTCTGCACGATGAAGTCGTTCGCGTTCTTCAGCATGTCATAGCACTCCTGCTCATTTTGCGGGTCGGCAGGGCTGTCAGGAAAGGCACAGCGAATGTAAAGAAAGGACCGGTTGCCCGTGGTCCACGAACTTGGGATCGTCCCTACCGCTCCGTGGGCAGGGCCACTGCCTGTCCCTGCATTCATCTTCACTCCCAGGGACTCCCAATGAGCTTTCTCCTCTTCCGAGAGATACTGGCCCTCCACCTCGCTGATATGCCCGCCACGGCAAACATAGGTGATCTGCTCCGGGGTTTCATAGGCTGGCGTCTCCTCAGACACGGGTGGCAATTCCCCCGAAGGCGCTTTTTCGACCTCTGTCTTGATGCCCGAAATCGGGCAAAGCTCCACCACTTCACGCCCATCAGCCTCCGGCACTTCACCTGCCTCTAGTACCCGCAGCGGCGAGTCAGACACGGCCATGTCGGTCTCCACCGCCACCCCGTTGATGGAAATATCCGTCATCGTGCGCTGCCAATGCCGCCGACCATAGACATAGGCATTCCAGCGTTTGCCATCTTTTGCGGCCACCGTCCTGGCGTAGGGATTGGTGAGGACTTCCTGCCCTGGCTGGGGCATCATGGCTTGAACGAGGTAGTCACCGCGCAGCCTCGGACGCTCTTCCAGCAACGCCACGATCTCCCTGGGAAGCTTCTGACGGACCACCATCGGCACCGCATGGGCGATGGCTGACTGCGGGTCTGTCTTGATCAGCTTTGCGATCTCCTTCGTGTGCTCTTTGGCAAAGGACTGACCTTCCGCCAGCAGCGCAGGACGGTCGGATACCTTTGTTTTGACGTAAAGCTCGCTCCATTCACGGAAGGCCGCCATCGCTGGAGGGAGCGCTGGCAGAGTGTTCGTTACAGCGGCCACTTCTGCGGGCTTGGGCTTAGCAAAATCAGCCGAAATAGCCGTCGGGACAGACAGCTCCGTCGTCGGCTGCTTAAAAAGCCAAAACACAGCTGTAGCCGCGAGTAGGGCGGCCAGGGTGAGACGTATTTTCATGGTTGGGGTAGTATTAAAGCTGGGTTATACCCGTTTTGCCCTTTGAGCGGCAAGGCAGCAGTCAGGATTCTTGGGTGGGTGGCCTTTGCCCAACGGCCAGACGCGGACTTTCTTGGAACTGAATCAAAAGCCCACTGTTTGCAAAAACCTGTTTACCATCCCCCGCACTGCTCGTTATAAGCGTCCATGCACGACCCTCGCATTGACCAGCTCGCCCGTACTCTCGTCCGCTACTCCACCCAGGTGAAGAAGGGTGACTTCGTCTGGATCGACTGCTTTGATGTCCCGAACTATGTCGCTCAGGCGATGATCCGCGCCGTCGTCGATGCAAAGGCGCACCCGCTCATCCACATCCATGACACCTCCGTGACTCGTGAGATGATGATGTATGCAGCGGAAGAACAATATGACATCATCGGCACGCACAACCTTGAACTGATGAAGAAGATGGACTGCTACATCGCCGTGCGTGGCAGCAACAACATCACCGAAAACAGCGACGTGCCTGCCGAGAAGATGAAGATGGTGATGGCGAAACTCCGCCCAATGCAAAACGAGCGCGTGAACAACACCCGCTGGTGTGTTTTGCGCTGGCCCACCTCCGCCATGGCGCAGCAGGCAGGCATGAGCACCCAGGCCTTTGAGGACTTCTTCTTCAAAGTCTGCCTGCTCGACTACGCCGCGCTCATCCCCGCCATGAATCAGCTTAAGAAGCTCATGGACAAGGCCAAGGACGTCCACATCAAAGGCCCTGGCACCGACCTGCGCTTTAGCCTGAAGGGCATCAAGTCCATCATCTGTGGTGGTCGTCACAACATCCCCGATGGTGAGGTCTTCAGCTCGCCGGTGAAGGACAGCGTCGAGGGTGTCATCAGTTACAACGCGCCGACGATTTACCAAGGCATCGCCTTCGACAGCGTGAAGCTGGAGTTCTCCAAAGGCAAGATCGTCAACGCCACGGCGAACAACACCGCAGCCATCAACAAGATCTTCGACAGCGACGAAGGTGCCCGCTACATCGGCGAGTTCGCCATCGGCTTTAACCGCGAAATCAAAGAGCCCATGCGCGACATCCTCTTTGATGAAAAGATCGCAGGCAGCTTCCACTTCACGCCCGGTCAGGCCTACGAAGGCATTGCCGACAATGGCAACCGCAGCCAGGTCCACTGGGATCTGGTGAACATCCAGCGCCCCGACTACGGTGGTGGCGAGATCTGGTTCGACGGCGTGCTCATCCGCAAAGATGGCAAATTCCTCCTGCCTGAACTCCAGCCGCTGAATTGATCCCCCAACCGTGCCGTCTTGTGTGGCCATGCGTGATGAAAAACTAAAGCCCCTGTCTTTTGCCGCCCTCGCGGCTTCGATCACGCTGCTCAGCGCCGCCCCCATTATGGCTGAAAATATCCGCATCGGCATCATCGGGCTGGATTCCTCCCACTCCGAGCAGTTCACCCTCCGGCTAAACGACCCCGCGAATCCAAACCACGTCCCTGGTGCACGCGTCGTGGCGGCTTACGCTGGTGGTAGCCCGGATCTGCCAGAGAGCGCCACCCGCGTCGCGGGCTTCACCGCTACGCTGAAGGACAAGTTTGGCGTGAAAATCATGGCCACGATCCCCGAGGTCTGCGCGGCCTCGGACGCGCTGATGATCCTCAGCGTCGATGGCCGCCCGCACCTCGAGCAGGCTAAGGATGTCATCGCCAGCGGCAAACCCTTCTTCCTCGACAAACCGGTCGCCGCCAGCCTGAAGGACGCTGTCGAAATCTACAAACTCGCCGATACGGCGAAGGTGCCCCTGTTCAGCGCCTCCGCCACCCGCTGGTGGCCGGGGGTCATTGAAGTGGCGAATGCGGAAAAAATCCCCGCACGTGCCGCCCTGGCCTACGGCCCCGCGCCGCTGCTGCCTCATCACCCGGACCTGTTCTTTTACGGTATCCATTCCGCCGAGGCCCTCTTCACCGTCATGGGCGGTGGTTGTCTTAGCGTTGAGCGCACCTCCGCGCCGGACGTTTCCGTCGTCACCGGGCTGTGGGAAGGCGGACGCCTCGGCACGCTCTACGCCCTACACACCCTGCCCATGGGCTCCACCAGCTACAAGCTGATCCGCTTTGGCCAGGAAAAGATCGTCGAACAAACCAGCCAGGGCGACTACACCCCGATGCTGCGGGAGATCATCAAATTCTTCCAGACCAAGCAGGCTCCACTCAGCGCCAAGCAAACGCTCGAGATCTACGCCTTCATGGAAGCTGCTCAGGAGAGCAAGCGTCAGAACGGTAAAGTCATCAGCCTCCGCGAAGTACTCACGAAAGCCGGCGCACCTGATGCCTGGCTGACCGCTCAGCCGCCAAAACCAGCGGCTAAGTGAACGCATCACGGACTTACGTGGTCCGAACCACCCTAGAGTGGAAGTGAGTCATCACTTGGACAAAAGATGTGCTGGCCATGTTTTGTCTCAATACTTTCGACTTGGTGCAAGATTCCTGATCTATTACTTTGACAAAACCTCCACAAAGGAGTCTTTTGTCTCACTACTAGCAATTTTGTCTAACTTTAGCCTACCACAAAATTATGACTGAAATAGAAGCCATCGCCGAAGCCCAAGTTCAGGAAGATATTTGCCTCATCCAGCGGATCGCAGAGCGCGATTCCAAGGCCTATCAGACCTTCTACCAGAAATATTCAGGCCTCATCTTTGCCTCCATCTCTCACGTCCTGAATGACCACCACGACACCGAAGACGTGATGCAGGAGGTGCTCGTTCAACTTTGGAACAAGGCTCATCTCTACGAACCCCGCAAAGGCAAGCCTCTCACTTGGCTCACTACCATGGCCCGCAACCGAGCCATCGACCGCATCCGCTCCAAACAGCGCCGCTCCCGTCTCAACGACGACTTCGAGACTGAAAGTAAAGGCGTGCAGCCAGAGTTTGACGAATCGAGCCATGAGCTGCTCGAGGCCAAAGAACGTGATGGCATCCTCATGCGCGCCGTATCCAAGCTCAATCCCGACCAGCGTCAGGCCATCGAGCTTGCCTATTTCAGCGGACTCACCCAAGCCGAAGTCGCCGAGCGACTGCATGAACCCCTTGGAACCGTCAAAGCGCGCATCCGCCGTGGCGTGAACCGACTAGAGACGCTGGTAAAGGCCAAGCTGGCTTAAAAGTTACCCCCCGAAGCGAACCCCAAAACCTGAGACAAAGCGGATCGAAAGGTCCGCTTTGTTGTTTTTTGAGACAGGAACCCATCGTAATGAGAATCATGCGAATAGGTATCACTGGAGCTACAGGCATGATCGGGCAGGCTGTCAGCGCACTTGCGCTGGACTCTGGTCATGAAGTCATCGGCTACTCACGGCGGGCGTCAACTCAAGGTCCGCTCGTCACTAGGTCGCTCGTCTCCACCAGCACAAGTCCATTGCCCGAGACGCCGCTGGATGCGCTGGTCCACCTCGCTGGAGAGTCATTGTTCGGCCTATGGACACCATCCAAGCGCGAGCGCATCTGGAAAAGCCGCGTAGATCTCACGAAGAGAATCGTGGAACAACTCCGCCACTGGCAACCCGCGAACCGTCCCAAAGTGCTGCTTTGCGCCTCAGGCATCGGCTTTTATGGAGATCGGGGTGATGACCTCCTGGAGGAAAAAAGCGCGCCGGGCACAGGCTACCTCGCCGAGCTTTGCGTCCAGTGGGAAGCCGCAGCCATGGAAGCGCAAGCTCTCGGCACCCGAGTCGTAGTGCTGCGCACCGGCGTGGTGCTCGGGCAAAACGGTGGTGCCTTTCCCCTCATGAAGCGCGCCTTTACCTGGGGTGGCGGAGGACGATTCGGCTCTGGTCGGCAATGGATGTCCTGGATTCACGAGCAGGATCAGGCCGGGCTCATCCTCTGGGCCTTGGAAAACGAAGCCGTCGCCGGTCCCTTGAATCTCTGCTCACCGAATCCTGTGACAAATGCTGACTTCACCCGCCAACTCGCCGCCAGCCTGCATCGTCCTGCGCTTCTTCATGTGCCCGCTTTCGCTCTGCGTCTGCTGATGCCGGGCATGGGCCAGGAGATGCTTCTTTCCAGCCAGCGAGCCTTTCCTCGCGCCGCTGTTGATTTGGGCTACAGCTTTGCTCATGCGTCACTTCCTGACGCATTGTCTAATCTCATTCATGGCTGAAAAGCAGGTCCCGATTAAAAGAACCCCTCACCCGGCCTTTCCCTCTGTGCATCTCCTCTTCGGCATCGCCATTGGCACCAATCTAGGTGATCGAGAGACGAACCTCCTGCGCGGGCTTGCCCTGCTCATTGAGCGCACGCAACCGGCGGTGATCATCGCAGGCAACTTGTATGAAACAGAGCCCGTCGATTGCGAGCCGGGCACGCAGGCTTTTTTAAATAGCGTCATCGAGATCGAAGCCGCCTGCACGCCGCAGGAAATGCATGGGCATCTCCAAGCCATCGAGCAAGTGATGGGCAGGCCTGCTGTTCGGGAGAAAAACTCTCCACGCACGCTGGATCTCGATCTCCTCTATGCAGGCGATTACGTCAGCGATGACCCCGTGCTCATCGTCCCGCATCCGCGTCTGCACCTTCGTCGCTTCGTGCTGCGGCCGCTGGCGGACATTCGCCCCGATCTCGTGCTGCCAGGGCACACGCTCAGCATTGCCGAGCACCTCGCCGCTTTGCTGGACGATCCAGAGAGTGTCCGACTCATCAAAAAAGCCTGGATGAAGCTGGCCTGAAGCCCGTTTTCCTCTGCCCATGATCTGCCGCCTGTTCGCCTGCCTCCTCGCTTTTCCCGTTATCGCCGCCGCCGCTCCGCGCACGGAGCACGTCTTTGTCATCAGCTTCGATGGCGGCAATCCGAGCATCATCGACAAGGCCGAGATGCCGAACTTCAAGCGACTCGCTGCAGAAGGCGCACACACCTTCGTGGCGAATACGATCATCCCTTCGAAGACGCTGCCTTCCCACACGGCCATGCTCACGGGCGTGGACATCTCGAAGCACGGCATTGATTGGAACGACTACTTCCCGCTGCGCGGCTTCGTGCGTGTGCCCACCATTTTTGAACTAGCCAAAGCCGCGAACCCAGCCACCTCGACCGCCCTTTTCTGC
>JAGKWZ010000164.1 GCA_021151605.1 Verrucomicrobiaceae bacterium | reverse complement strand
CTTCGTCATTCCTTCGTCATTAGGGCTTACTCATTCGTTATTTGCCCGTCTCGTCGTCACACTGACAGCTCTCCTCACCTCATTCTCCTTCGCAGCCACCGAGCCCACCCGCAAAGAACTCTGGGTCCCTTCCGAGCATCTGAATCAAGTCCTCAAAGACCACCCCAACGCAGTGCTGCTCTCCCCCGAGCAATACGACACGCTCATCCGCGATGCCAGCAAGCTGAAGCCCGTCGAAGACCCAAAGAATAAGCCGCCCGTCGATCTCGTGATCGAGAGTCTGCATCTGAAAGGCAAGCTCCAGCCCGAGGCAGAAACCATCCGCCTGACCGGCACGCTCACCGTCTTCTCCACCTCGGAGGATTGGACGCAGATCGAGCTGCCGTGGCATCTGCCGCTGCTTGCCGTTCATGCGAATGGCACACTGCTCGCGTCTTTGAGCAAGGTTGAAAGCATCGAACTCCTCGACACACGCGCCTTCACTCTTCCCCGCACCCTTCACCTGCACGTCAAAGGTAGGGGCAGACACCTGCTGACCTTCGACACGCATCTCCATCTACAGCGAGATGTCGCTCGTGGATGGGGTGAGCTTTATGTCTGCGGCCCTGCACTCGCGGGTTATCTCGATCTTGAAATGCCCGGGGACCTTCAACTCCTCAATAGCAGTGCTTTTCAAAAGCTTGATGCCAGCATGGTGAGGCTGCCTTTTGTCAAAAACACCACCTTCAACATCGCCACCATTAACCGCTCCGACCAAAAAAGAGGACGTCTGGACATCCCCGTCGCCGCTGTAGCGCGATGGACCACGGCGGGGCTTACGCTTCCTAATGACGCCCCGCGCTTTGCCGATGGCACCACACTCGATGCCAGCCTGAGTGAAACCAAGATCATCACCGAGCAGCAACTCAGCCTCACGAAAGGCGGCACCAGCGCTGCCACACGAGCGATTCAGTTACGGCTCACGCCTCAGGCCCAAGTCACCGCCGTCAAAGGCACCGAAGTCATCGAATGGCATCAGGAGGCTGATCAGCTCCACCTCACGCTCGCCGCCAATGCCTCCATCACCGACTTCACCGCCACGCTGCGACAGCCCATCGAGCCCGAGGCCAAACAAATCTCCCTGCCTCAAATATTCCTACCTTCTCCAACCACAGCCACGGTCAACCTCCGCACCAGCGAAGGACTCGAACTCCTCGCCGCCTCAGGCACCGAACTGCGAGACTCTTCCACCGCAGGCATGAAGACCTTCACTGCCACGCTTGCAGCCCTCCCCGCCCTCCAAGTCCGCGCCGCCAAGCCGCGACTCGAAGTCGATTCCGACACGCTCGTGCAGCTCGACAAGGACAGCCTCACGCTCACCCGCACGCTGAATCTGCGCACGGATCGCCCGGTGCATGAACTGCGAGTCACTTTGCCGGATGGCGAGGAATTCATCCGCATCGAAAGCGCCGCGAAGGACTTCGAGTGGAAGCGCGTGGCTCGGGTCATCGAGATGCGATTCCCCGTCGGGGTCACGCTCGCCGCGCCGGTGCTGGTGAATCTGCACACACGACAAAAGCTGCTCAAAGCCTGGAGCGGCCCGCGCATTCCTGAGCTGGTGAAAGTGCAGCCGCTGAGCATCCCCGAGGCCGTGAAGATCGCCGGATACAGCGCTCTGAGCTTCGTTGACTCCTGGCGCGTGGCTTTGAAGGACACCTCCGGTCTGGAGGATCGCGATGCCAAGCTCGCACCGGTCAAAGGCCGCATGGCCTGGTTCGGCCTGCGTGATTGGGCGCTCGGATTCGAGGTCGAGCGCGCCGAGCCCTTCTTCTCCGCCGAGATCACCGCGTATGCGCTGCCACGCGCACGCACCGTCGAGATCGAGGGCGAAATCACGCTCGACATCAGCGGCGCGCCCTTGCGTACCTTTCAGCTCAAACTGCCCGCTGCTGAGGCCAAGCTCCTGCGCATGACCTCACCCCTCATCGGCCAGCAGCAGCTCGATGAAGCCACCGGTCAGTGGACCTTCACCTTGCGGCAGGAAAGCACAGGCCGTCAGCCGCTGCGCTTCCGTCTCAGCCTGCCTGCGAAGGTTGCAGCCAGCGCCGAACAAACCCTGCAGGCCAGCCTTCCCATGATCGAGTTGCCCGCCGCGCGTCGTTTCGCCGGCACCTGGGTCATCGAGGCAAACACGGACACGCAGGTCAGCTTCGAATCCCAGTCCATCCAGCCGCTCGATGTCCTGCGCGCCCCGCCCATCACCGGCTACCAACCGCGCCATCGCCTCATCGCCGCCTACACCTACGGCACCGGAGCCCACACGCTGAGCCTCACGGCGAAGCGTCATGCGCATTCGGAACTCGCGGCTCTCGTGGTCAACGAACTACGCATGATCAGCACCCTCGGCGAAGACGGCACCGCTCTTCACGAGGCACTGCTCAGCATCCAGCACAGCGGCGAACAGTTCGTGGCGCTCGCTCTGCCAGAGGGGGCTGAATTGCTCGCCACTGCCAGCGATGGCATCCCGGTCAAACCCATCCGCTCCGCCGAAGGCACGCTCGCCATTCCACTGCCACCCGGCTCCGCCAATCAGCCCGACACCAACCTCCGCGTGCAGTATCGCCTCGCCGGAGAGCGCTGGACCAGCCGAGGCAGCCTCAGACTCGATCCCGTCCGCGTCCTCGGCACGACTCCTGTGCTCACCACCGACTGGCGCGTTCTCGTGCCGCCGGGGTATGAGTATCCGAAGGTGGAGACGACTCTGGAGCAAGAAGCTGACGAGGACGTGCCGAGAATCATACCACAACTATTGATGACGTCTGGGTTAGCTTCTGGGGTTGTTCAATTTCACAGTCAGACAGTGGGGCAAGAAGTCGATTTCCTGCCTGGTGGTCCAGCCCCAATGAACGAAGCCGAACGTGAGACTGCTCGGATGCAATTGGTGAATGATGTGACGAAGGAAATGCAACATGCGCAGAACTACAAGAAGCGCACAGCCGACATGGCGAGGCTCGACAAGATCATCCTGCCTCAAGTCCAGTTTTCAGGAGCCAGCATCGAAGAAGCCGTGGAGTTCCTTCGCCTCAAATTCCGTGACCTTGATCTGGCGGATGACGATGGCTTCAAAGCCCCGACTCTTGTTTTGGATTCTGGCAGCTCTCCATCCACTGCCTCCATCACTCTCGATCTCAAAGACGTGCCTTACATTGAAGCCCTGCGCTATGTCACGGAGTTGGCAGGCATGAAATACAGGGTCGAAGGCGATACCATCCGCATCGTGCCAGTGACGGAAACGACGACGGAACAGTTCACTCGTGTTTACAAGGTGCCAAAAGACTTCCTGACGATGGGTGGAGCTTCCAGCGCATCTGCAAGCGCGGCTCCTGCTGATCCATTCGCTTCACCGGATGCCCCTGCCTCGGCTTTGATCCGAACCATGACAGCTTCGGAAATGTTGAAGGCTCAAGGCATCTTATTCCCTGAAGGTGCCTCAGCCGTATTCGATCCGAAGACATCACAGCTCATCGTCAAGAATACCGGGCCGAACCTTGATCTCATCGAATCCTTTATATCCCCCATTGGTGTTCAAGCTCTCGCCACCAAATCCAACCTCATCTCCCTCGACTTGGATCTCCCCGCCTCAGGTCAGGTGCTGCGGTTCTCGGGGCATCAGGCACCAGAGGCTTTGACACTGCGGTATGTGTCTTGGGAACGGCAGCTTGGGTTTGCCATGCTGGCGGCGGTGACGGGGATCGCGGCCTTTGGACGATGGGGCAGGCGGCGACCTTGGCGGAGTTCGTTGCTCGTCGTGGCGGTGCTGACCTTTGGCGCGCCGCTGATGATGACCGGCCCCGCTTTGGCCCTGGCAAATGCACTGCTCTTTGGCTGGCTACTCGCGCTGGGTGGCTGGATCGTCTGGCGTGCGGTGGAGAAGACGGCAGGCGCGCTGAAACTCGCGAAGGGTGAGGAGGTGGCTGTATGAAAAACACTCTTTTGCCAGTCACTCGGTCTCTTCATGCACAGGTTGTGTCTCCAATCGAGGGCGTCACGGATTGGCCCCTCTCCCCGCCAAACATGTCCGAAGAACACCCTCGACTCCTTGCGGGGAGAGGCTGGGTGAGGGGCGCACAGCTCCGCGAATCGGCACCAGCCATATCCCCTCACCCCAACCCTCTCCCCGGAAGGCAATCTCAATTGTTCACGACATCCACCGCCGGGGCGAGGGGGCCGAGCAGCCGAGCTTCGCACGGTAGTGATTCGGCCTTCGATATTCCTTCTTCATTCCAGCCCATGACGCTCGCTGAGTGCGGCCCTCAAATCCTCGGGATTCCTTGCCGTATGCCACAGCAACGTGACCACCACCCAATCCTGATGAAGACGAAAGTAGATCGCATATGGAAAGGGCTTGGCGAAGACTCGGCTGAACTCCTTGTAAACTTGGCGGTGCGTTCCCGCGAGGCGGATGATCTCTGGAAGCTGAGCGCGGAAAGCGGACAGGAATCTGTCGCCCAACTCACGTCCGCCTTTTTTGTCATACCACCCAGCCGCCTCGTCAGCGTCTTCCCAGACTTCCGGAAGGATGCGCAGCAGCTTCATCCGCGTTTGGCTTTCAACAAGGTATCGAACTGTTCCAATGTCAGTGCCCGTGAAGGATCGCGCTCAAACCGAGCCCAGCGGGTATCGAGTTCTCGTTTCTCCGCCTCGCTGACTTCTGGCTCATCGTTGGAGTCGCCGATGGATTGCCAAAGAACTTCCACCAGCAGCAGCTTCTCGCTGACGGGAAGTGCCTGGAGTTTGCGGAGATCGTTTGGCGTCATGGCCGGATTATCTAGTCCGGCTTTTGGAATTCAAGCCCGAGATTCGTCAACAGCGCCTCCCCGTCACCCCAACCCTCTCCCCGGAAGGCAATCTCAATTGTTCACGACATCCACCGCCGGGGCGAGGGGGCCGATCCGCCGAGCCTCCAAAGTTCGTCATTCGATATTCGTCCTTCTTTCGTCATTCGGGCTTACTCATTCGTCATTGGCCGAAGGCCCCGACCCCGCTGCCCACACGGTCATCGTGCCCTTCGATACCACCCAGCCGATGGCCGAGCAAAAAGCGGCTCGTTACTACCTGCCGTATGCGGATTTCCAGAAGCTCTGGGCACAGGCGAAGACGAACCGTCGCCCCCCGGTGCTGGCGGCGGACAAGCAGGAGGCGCTGATCCATAGCGCGCTTTATCAGGCCCGCGCGGAAGAGCGCGCGCTGGTGCTGGAAATGAAGCTAGAAGCGGTGTCGCGTGGGGACTGGACGAAGCTGGCGCTGCCTTTCCAGAGTGAGCAATCGCTCCTGGTGGGAGAGGTCACCGTGTATGGCAAGGCGGCGGCGCTGAATGAAGGCGCGCTTGTTTTGGAAAGCCCCGGCTCGCATCACATCACTCTCACGGCCACGCTGCCACTGGCGCGCGATTGGCAGACGGCGAAGCTCACTTTGCCGCCTTCGCTCGCAGCGTTGCTGGCGGTGCAGGTGCCGAAGTCGGACGGTTGGCTGCGGGTGAATGGCACTCCGGCGCTGAGCGTGGAAGACACGGACGCGGGCCGCATTTTCACCACGGCGCTGGGCGATGTCACGACGCTCACGCTGGAGCGCAGCGCGCGTGGTCTGGCGACTCAGCTCGATGCTCCGGCGGCCTCGGCCACGGTGAATGCAGCGCTCTATTTGAAGGAAGGCAAGCGCGATGAAATGAGCACGCTGATCACTTATGAGTTCCCCGGCAGCACGCGGAGGACGCTCGGCTTCTCGCTCGATGTCGCGCCGCAGGATGCCAGTGCGCATGAGTTGCACACGCTGCGCGCGCAGTTGGCTGGCTCAAAAGAGAGCGTGCCGATCCAACGCATCGCCGTGACGAGCGAGGGAGAGCAGCGGCGGTATGTGATCACACTCGGGCGTGAGGTGGCGGATCGCGTGGAGCTGTATCTCTCCGCGCATGTGCGGAGTCGCGCGGGGGCGCAGCAGGCCATTCGTGGGCCGCGCGTGGAGGCTGGGCGAGTGCAGGAAACCGTGAGCGTGAGTCACGATGCCAGCTTTGACCTGAAGGCTCTGCCCGCAGCCACGCAGCGGCGCGTGGAGATGACGGCGCAGAAGGACTTCACTACGCTCGGCTTTCAGCAGACGACTCACGCAGCGCTGAACTACACGGCGACTCCGCGCACGGCACTGACGAAAGCAGCGGTGGATTACGTCTTCCAAATCAGCCCGCAGAAAATCGAGCTGATCGCGGCACTCTCACTCCAGCGGAAGTCGGGGCACTGGGCTCATGCGCGGCTGACGTTGCCTGCGGGTGGTTATGAAGTGCAGAGTGTGACGGGTCCGGCGCTCCAGGCTTGGCAGCATGAGGGCGCGGATTTGTATCTGCACTTCCAGCCGGGTGTGGCGGGCATGGACGCGCGCTTCATCGTGCATCTGGCGCGCACGGTGGCGCAGCCGGCGTTGTCGTGGACGCTGGAGCCGCTGCAGATGACAGGCTTTGAAAAGACGACGGGGCGCGTGCTCATCACGGCTCATGCGGCGAGTGAGGTGCGTCTGCCTGCGCTCGCCGCAGCCTCAGGTTTGAAGGAGATCGATGCGACAGCGCTCGATGGCGTGATCGCCATCGCGCCGCCGATCGAAAAGAAGCGCGCGTTGGAGTATGACAGCGCCGCGTGGTCGCTCGCGGTGCCGCTCACGCCGCAGCCTGCGCGCTTTACCGCCGAGGGAGTGGCGCTCTTGCTGGTGTCTGATTCGGGCGTGCGACTCTCCCAACAAGTGGCCGTGCAGGTGACTCAGGGCGCGCTGCGTCAGGCCACAATCCGACTGCCAGCAACGCTGCCAGAGGCAGTGGTCACGGGACCGCTACTGCGTGAGCTGCGCAGCCGCGTGGAGGGCAGCGAGCGCGTCTATGACTGCTCTTTCCAAACCGATGTGCTCGACCGCGCCGAACTAACCTTTGATCACGATCTGCCACTCGGTGCGGAGCTGGTGGTGCCCTTTGTGAAAGTGGATTCCGCCGAGAGACTGACGCGCTACTTTGTCACCGACAACGTCTCTGCTCGCGAAGCCAGCGTAGCGGAGAAGATCGCGCTGGAAACCGTGGCGGATGCGGCGATGCCGTATCTGCCGAGCGGTCTCGCACGTCCGCAGTTTTACCGGGCCACGGGCGATGGAACGCTGCGGCTGGCTTTCCAGCAGCTCACTGCCACCGAGGCAAATGCCGCGCTCGTGACGCTGGCGGACATCACCAGCGTGCTGCGTGCCGATGGCGAGCGCTGGGACACGATCACCTACTCGCTACTGAATCGCACGATGCAGTTCCTGCCCGTGCGGCTCGATCCGCGTGCGGAGCTGATCAGCACCAGCGTGAATGGCGAGCCGGTGCGCGCGGATGAGGAGTCGCGCGATGGGAAGGTCGTGAAGCTGGTGCCGCTGATTCAGACGAAGCCTGGGCAGCGCGCGCTGGAGGTGCGACTGGTGTGCCGGTTTAGAAACGGGGAGAACGAGTTGAAAATTCGTTCTACGTTCGATGACCCCGAACTTCCAGGCCTGAGCATCGAGCGCACGACCTGGACCGTGTGGACGCCGAAGGGCACGGTGATCGACGACTTCGATGGCAATATGGAGGAAGTGGATGCCGAAGGCCGCGAGCTGCAAAAGCTCGAAGGCATGCTCTCCGAACTCGGCGATGTGAATCGCGAACTCGCTTCTGGCAAACTTGGCTACGACGACGCCAAAGCCGCCTACACCCGCGCCGATGGTCTAGCCCAGCAAGTGCAGAAGGCGAAAGAAAGCGTGATGAGCCGCGCCCGAGGCATGCTGCGCAATGACAAGCCATCGGCAGAAGGCGCTGCAAGAGACCAACGACTCTACAAAAGCGCCGATGAGCTGGACATCGGCACGAAGAAGCAGCAAGAGCTGCTCTCGAAGAACTGGTCCTCCAATTATGGCGATAAGCCCGGCAAACCCGCCCCTGCTGATAAGCCTGGCCTGAAAGCAAAGACCGACTGGAACGCGAACGGCCAAGTTGAAGGAAAACTGCAACTCAGCGGCAGCAACACCTTCAAAGGCAGCACCACCTTGACTCAAAACGGAGCCGCTGTGGTGAATGACAACATCGCCGTGAACAACGGATTCTTTGGCAACGCGACCATCACGGAACAATCATTGGGTGGTGCCATCTCGGGAACAGGCGGCATCGTGATGAATGGCGGCAGGGCCATTCAGGTGGGTCAATCGACCTATAGTGGCGGCACCACAGTCACAGCAGGCAACGCGCAGGTATTCAATAACGCTCTCATCTCCAACGCCACGGTCGGTCAGAACACCTTCAACATCGGCAATGCCCGGGCGAATAATTTGAGTAATGTCGGTGCACCTGGAGCGACACCCGAAGTGGGCAACGACAACCGCTTAACGACCATCACGGCGAATGAGCCGAAAGCTGGTGGCGGCTTCGGCGCTTCGGTTGCCTCCCCGGTGCCAGATGCCGCTGCGACACCAACTCCAGCAATGGCAGCCGATCCCTTCGCAGCAGCTCCTGCGACAGCCCAGGAGCTGACGATCAACCAAGTCCCTTCCGAACGCCGGGCCGTGCCCTCCAGCCCGCCTGCGAAGATGGATGCCTTCGACAAAGCCCAACGCATTGACGATGTCGGACTCATCAAGTCCGGTGCAGGCACGCTCACACTTGCCCAAAGCGCCGAGTTCCTCCGCCCGACGGGTCGCCGCTCGCTGATGATTGAGGTGCCAGCAGATGGCGAGGTGCGGCACTTCACGAAGCTCAAAGATCACGCCGTTCTGGAACTCGATCTCCATGAGCCCTGGCAGGCGGGAAAGATGTCGAATCTGATCTGGCTCGGGCTGGCTCTCGCGCTTTGGGGGGTCTCAATGCGTGTGCGCAGAGTTTGACAAACGCGCTGGTAAGCTCGTTTTACGACCCATGCCCGAACTACGCGACTGGTACGACACGCCGCTCTATTACGACATCATCTTCGATGCCGACACGCCGAAGGAGGGCACCTTCCTCGAAGCCGTGTATGCCAAACATGGGCCCGGTGGCAAATCACGCCAGATGCTGGAGCCCGCCTGCGGAAGCGGTCGCCTCGTTTTCGAAATGGCCCGCCGTGGGTGGAAGGTCAGTGGCTTCGATGGCAACGCCCGCATGCTCGACTTCGCCCGCGAGAGATTGAAGCGCGAAGGTTTGAAAGCACGCCTCTGGGAGGATTGGATGCAGAGTTTTAAGTTGCCAAAAAAGCAGACCTACGACCTCGCGCACTGTCTTGTCAGCAGCTTCAAGTATCTGCAAACCGAGCGCGATGCCGCCGCCTGCATCCAGCGCGTCGCCGATTGCCTGAAGCCCGGAGGACTCTTCGTTCTCGGAGTGCATCTCACCGACTACGCCCGCACCTCCCAGGAGCACGAACGTTGGTTGGCGGAGCGCGATGGCATCCGCGTCCTCTGCAACACCCACACTTCGCCAGCGGACCGCAAAACCCGCCTCGAAGACCTGCGCACACGCCTGCAAATCACCCACGCAGGCCGCACGCACACTCAGGAAACCAAGTGGCAATTCCGCACCTACAGCGCCGCCCAGATGCGCGCCTTGCTGCGCAAAGTGCCATCGCTCGAAGTCGTGCAGTGCTACGACTTCACCTACGACATCACCGAACCCCGGAAGCTAGATGACAGCTATGCCGACATCGTGCTCGTGCTGAAAAAGAAAGACTGACGCCTGCGGAAAAATGTACACCGCACTTGCCGTCGAGGTCGGTGCATTTGACGCCCTGCCATTGGGTGCGCTTGCTGCAGACATGATGGGCGAAGTTAAAAGCCTTTGGGATCAGCGCAGGACCCGTAGCGGAACTTTCCCGACTCCATCAATGACCGGCTCTCGGAAGGTGCCTCCGTTACGTTTCCGCCTGAGTGCCACGATGATCTTCGATGAGGAGGACAGTGATCCTGGGAGAATGACCATGCTCGCCGTCATCGTAACTCACGCTCAAAATGGGAAGGGGCTGATGTCGAACTTCTCGCCGTTTTTGGTCTCGAAGTAGCCGGCACTGACTTTGTCGCTGAAGAGGGCGACCCAGTTGCCGAGGGAGTCGAGGGCGAGGGTGGTATCGTAGCTGGCGGCGAGGTTGGGCTTCGGCTTCGTGGTTTGGCCGCGGACAGGTTTGGGGGCGTCTTCGGGGTTCTTTTCACGCAGCCAGCGGACGATGGTCCAGGGGGCGTATTCGAGCCGAACTTCGGCGGCGTATTCGGTTTCGAGTCGATACTTGAGGACATCAAGCTGGAGGGAGCCGACGACGCCGACGAGTGGCAGGCGGACGAAGGAATCTGGCAGCTCGAAAGGCTGGGCCAAGCCCTCTTTGAGGAGCTGATCGAGGCCGTCGCGGAAGCGTTTGAACTTGGCGGTGTTTTCGTTGTGGATGTAGGCGAAGCACTCGGGGGCGAAGCGCGGCATCTCGTCAAATTTGACCTTGGCATCTTCGGAAAGAGTATCGCCAATGAGGAAGCCGTAATTGCCGACGAGGCCTACGACGTCGCCTGCCCAGGCTTCGTTCACGGTCTCGCGTTCCTGAGCGAAGAGGCGCTGGGAATTGCCAAGGCGGAGCTTGGAGCCGGTGCGGGTGTTGGTGGCGATCATGTCCCGCTGGAAGCAGCCGGAGACGATGCGGATGAAGGCGACATGGTCACGGTGGCGTGGGTTCATGTTGGCCTGGATTTTGAAGACAAAGCCGCTGAATCCGGGAGTGTCTGGGGAGATGATTTCCTCACCGCTCATGCGTGGGGCTGGTGGTGGGGCGAGTTCGAGGAAGCGGTCGAGCATCATTTGGACGCCGAAGTTGTTCATAGCGCTGCCGTAGAAGACGGGGGTGAGCTGGCCATGGCGAATTTTTTCCAGCGAGAACTCCGCGCCGCCGCCCTCCAGAAGCTCCAGTTCCTCGCAGACGCGCTCATAAACCAGCGGCGGGAGTGCGTTGCGCACGCTGTCGTCTTCGATTCCTTTGACTTTCACGGGAGCGCGGAACATGCCGCCCACGGTGCGCTCGAAGAGGTGGACCTGATTGGATTCACGGTCGAAGACACCCTTGAAATCCACACCATCTCCGAGTGGCCAGTTGATGGGAAACGCGGCGATACCGAGCACGCGTTCCAGTTCATCGAGCAGTTCCATCGGCGGACGCGAGGGGCGGTCCAGCTTGTTCATGAAGGTAAAGATGGGCACGCCACGGCGACGGCAGACTTCGAAGAGCTTCAGCGTTTGGGCTTCGATGCCTTTACCGGCATCGATCACCATCACGGCGGCGTCCACGGCGGTGAGCACGCGGTAGGTATCTTCGGAGAAATCTTTATGTCCCGGGGTGTCGAGCAGATTCACGACACAGTCTTTGTACTCAAACTGGAGCACCGTGGAGGAGACGGAGATGCCGCGCTGCTTTTCCAGTTCCATCCAGTCAGAGGTCGTGGCGCGCTGGTTTTTACGAGCGGTCACGCTGCCTGCGAGCTGCACGGCGCCGCCATAGAGGAGGAGCTTTTCCGTGAGCGTGGTCTTGCCCGCATCCGGGTGGGAGATGATGGCAAAGGTGCGGCGGCGGGCGACTTCAGAAACGGCGGACATGGGCAGGACGGGAACAAGGAGGAAAGGGGGCGCGCTTCATCGCCCGCCAGGACTGGTTTCTCAAGAAGGGATTCGTGCTATGATTGATCCACCAGGGATTCAGCCATGCCCAACGGATAGTTTGGCTTGATCACCCCAGAGCGCAATTCGGGGGTGGGATTTCCGTTTGCCATCTTTGGGGAAGCACGCCACTATCCGCGCCCTTTTCCGCCCCTGTCGCGGAATCTGATCCCTGCTAACCCGCCACTC
>JAGKWZ010000163.1 GCA_021151605.1 Verrucomicrobiaceae bacterium | reverse complement strand
CCTATCAATGGCTGCGGAACGACATTCCCATCCCCTCCGCCAGTGGCCCCACCTTCACCATCCCTTCCACTGCGATGAGTGATCAGGCCGTTTATAAAGTCGCCGTCACCAACAGCGTCACCCCCGATGCCGTCGTCAGCAATCAGGTGCCACTCCATATCACCACCGATCTTTCCAACATAGTTATCACCTCTAACTTCAATGGTCAGGCTGCGCCCACCAACACCACTGTCACCCTCACTGCCAACGTTACCGGCACCTCCCCCAGCTTTCAGTGGCGGAAAAATGGCACCAACATCAGCGGTGCCACCAATAATATCCTCTCCATCAACACCGGTGCAGTCGTCAATACTGCCAATCCTGACCTTTACGACGTCCTCATCAGCAATGCTGCTGTGCCTGATGGCATCCTCAGTCCCTTCTTCAGCCTTAGAGTGGCCACTCCAGTTTCCGGAGTCAATGTCACCCGTTCACCCTCTGCCGCAGCCGTTCCAACCAACACCGATGTCGTTTTCTCTGTCTCGGCAGTGGGTACCGACCTGGCCTACCAGTGGATAAAAGGCGATGCCGACATCCCGAACGCCACCGGGTCAAGTTACACCCTCAATGGTGTGACTGACGCCAATGCGGGAAACTACTCCGTACGCGTTTCCAACCTCGTCACACCAGGTGGAGTCATCAGCAATGTCGTTGCTCTGGCCGTCATGGACCCGGTCAACACTGTCAACATTACTCTCGCGAATCCGGGTTCTACTACCGTAAGTGCCCTTGCGTCACTGACCTTTACCGTCACTGTCAGCGGCGGAGGTGACTACACTTACCAGTGGCGGAAAAACGGCATCAACATCCCCGATGCCACAGGCTCCATCCTTAACATCACGGCAGAAGGCACGCCAGGAACCACCAATTACGACATCGTCGTTTTCAATCCTGCCACGCCATCAGGTGTAGCAAGTCCGCCAATCGCCATCACGATCGATCCTCCTTCGACCTGAAATCCTGGACGCGACAAGACTCAAGGCGTTGGGAACGATGGATGGTTGACACCCCTGCCAGGGGCGGCATTCTCGGGCGTCCAATGCTGCGGATGACACGTTTGTCTTCGCCTTACACATCTCGTCTTTTTTACCCCTCACATGCATTCCTCCCTCGAACTCAAGCGCGAAGTCGAAGCCGTCCAGATCCCCAGCGGGGAGAGCATTAAACTACCTCTCGGTCTCAAGGTTATTATCACCCAGTCTCTCGGTGGCACCTACACGGTGGCCACGGATTTTGGTCTGGCCCGCATCAGTGCGAACGATGCAGACGCACTGGGAATTGATCCCGAAGCCAGCAAAAAAGAACAAGACAGCAGTTCCTCAAACATTCCGGCAGATGCCAGCGACCTAGAAGGTCAGGTTTGGAACCAGCTCAAGAATGTCTATGACCCAGAGATCCCCGTAAACATTGTGGACCTGGGACTGGTGTATGACTGCAAGGTGGAACAGGACGCCGAGGGAAAGAACAAGGCGGTGGTAAAGATGACTCTAACCGCACCAGGCTGTGGCATGGGGCCGACCATCGCAGCAGATGCGCAGAGCCGGATCATGACCATTGAGGAGATGGATGACGCTGCAGTGGAACTCGTATGGGATCCTGCCTGGAACCAAGGCATGATCTCCATCGAGGGAAAGATGAAGCTGGGGATGATCTGAACCCGCGCCCCGCCATGGCTCGCTTTAAACCACCCGGCCAATGTCCAAATTGTGGAGAGTGGGTGCCTCGTGGAGCTGTAGCCTGTGATGACTGCGGCTCCTGCTCAAAGTCCGGCTGGAATGAAGCGGCGGAAACTTATGACGGTTTGGACCTGCCAGATGAAGACTTTGATTACGATGACTTCATCCAGCGGGAGTTTGGAGCAGATCGGGAAGGCCGCGCCTCCTTGAGTAAGGAGACGCTTTGGAAGATCGTGGCGGCAGTGCTTCTCGCTGTGATGGTGCTGGGCTATCTGCTTTCGGCGAGGTAAGCTGGCAGTGCCTTCGACATTCAATTTACAACACTGGAATAAAAAGGCGGGCGAAGCCATTTCGCAGTCGCACGAATTTCGTGGCGGACTCTAGGTCTGCCTCCGTGATTTCCTGACTCAGTCTCTTCTTTTGTTCAAAGATGGCTGCAAGTCGGTCGGCGAGACCTCGGTCATGACAGGCGACATTGAACTCGAAGTTCAGGCGCAAGCTTCGTGGGTCCCAGTTGGTGGAGCCCACGATGGACCAGGAGTCGTCGATGAGTAGGATTTTGGAGTGATCAAACGGAGCCGGTGATTCAAAGATGCGGCAGCCAGCGTGCAGCAACTCGGGATACAGGGTGTGAGCAGCCCAGGAGACGCAGGGGATGTTGTTTTGTGCCGGGGTGACGATGCTTACCTCGACCCCTCGTGTAGCGCAGAGCTTCATAGCGGCCATGAGTGTGGCTGGCGGAAGGAAATAAGGAGTCATGATGCAGACACGATGCCGTGCGGCATTCAGCGCAGCGAAGAGGGCGATTGGCATGACCTCGAAGTCTTCATCAGGTCCATCGACAATGCCTAAGGCATGGGTTTGCCCCGTGGGCTTGATTTCTGGGAACCACAGGACTTCATCGAGTGTCTCGCCTGAGCAGAAAGCCCAATCCTCTGCAAATACGCGCTGAAGTTGACTGACGACGGGGCCGGTAATTTTGAAGTGCAGATCCTGCACGGGGTGTGGCGGATTTCTAGAGAGCATGTTGCCCTCCCGGATGTTCATGCCGCCTGTAAAGGCGGTATGCCCGTCCACGATGAGCAGTTTTTTGTGATTCCGCAGGTTCATCGTGATGAGCCGGAGGATGAAACGCATCGGCATGAAACGCCGCACAGGAACGCCGAGGTTTTTTAACACCCGCGTAACTGGCGGCCAGGAATAGCGCGTGCCCGCATCATCGACGATGACCCGCACATTGACCCCACGAAGATGCGCTGCAGCGAGTTCGCTGACGAAATCTGCGCCGATGCCGGTGGCTTCAAAAATGTAGCTGGATAGGGCGATGGTGGATTTAGCCTCACGAATGGCCGCAAGCATGGCGGGCATGGCATCATCGCCATTAATAAGTGGCTCAGCGCTGTTTCCCGAACTGAAGTTGAACCGTGAGATGCGATCCAAAGTAGTGGCTAGAGAGCAGTCCTGCGCCGCGATCACCGGGTCTTCCTGGTAAAAATGAGGGCAATTCGGGGGAGGGTCCCGATACGCAGGACCGACGCTGCCACGGTACTGTTTGCCACGGCGGCGGATGAAGTTAATGCCGAGCAGCGCGTACAGGCAGGCTCCCGCGATCGGGGATAGAACGATGAGAGCCGCCCAAAAAGCGGCAGTGCGGTGATCTCTCTGCCGAGTCAAGAGGTGCACCAGCGCCACACTACCAAGCAGAATGGCAAGGATTGTCACTGCGGTGATGGAACTGAAGGCAAGGAAAGAGCCAGTGAGCATAGGAACAGGATAGGCGGACAAAACCGGTGCCCGCAAAGAAAAAGAAAACGCCGCCGGGAGCTGATCCCGACGGCGTTGTTGAGTTTACAGGGCAGTGGAAACTGCCTGAAGATTACTGGCCAGGCAGCGCTGGAGGAGCGCCTGGAAGTGCAGGCAGACCACCAGGAGCAGCGGGTACGCCTGGAGCTGCAGGAGCGCCTGGGAGGCTGGGGAGAGCACCAGGAGCGCCTGGGAGACCGGGGAGAGCGCCAGGAGCGCCTGGCAGAGCGCCAATACCAGGATTGGTGAAGCTTGAATCGCCTCCCGCTCCATGTGTGCCACCACCGAGGATGCCCAGCACCTGCTGAGGCATGTTTTGGCTGGCCATCGTGAAGATGTCATAGCCACCTGCCATTGCTTTTGGACCGACGGATCCGCCTTTTTTGGAGGCGAGTGACTCGACGTTCACGGAGTTGTCATTGCGACCAATAATGATCTTACCACCACGCCAGGCACGGCCGGGCTTTGGCTGACCTGCTGCGTCGCAGTTCCAGTGCGGCGGCCAGCTAGGGGCCAGGGGGTTTTCAAAGACAAGCGGCATGATGCCGTTGCTGGAGGTCGTCTGACCCTGGGTGAGGGCCCAGTGGTTTTCATTGGCCTGCAGCGCCTGATCAAAGGAAGGTGCGGTGCCGATGTTATTGTCAGGAATGAACATTGAGGCCTTGGATCCGAAGATGCGCTCGTCCTGAATGATCTGTTCCTGAATCAACACGCGGAAGGCGTCGTTGGCCGTGATGGCCATACCGCCTGTCTGCGGGTTGTTGTAGGTGTCCGGGTAGATCGAGTTGTTGTCATTGGCGAAGATTTTCATCGCCATGATGATCTGCCGGCAATTGTTTGAGGCGGAGGTTTGGTTCGCCATGTCCTGGATGACGTTGAAAGTAGGGACCGCCAAGCTCGCGAGGATCGCGATAATGGTGATCACCACCAGGAGTTCAATGAGGGTGAAACCTCGTTGGAGTGCTCTTTTCATAGTAGTGCGTTGTTTGGTTTAGTTATGATGTATGATGAACGCCGGGAGAATTTCCCCGCGCTCAACGTGATTAGACAAACTTGGCGCTAAAATGGCGAGAAATTTTTTTGTAGGATCGTGCAATCATCCGCGAAATCGAATCTTCTGGCACCCTGTTGACCGGTTTAAACCCGCTCGAGTGACTGCTCGATCTGCTCGGGGGACCAGCCTTGGTCGCGCAGAGTGCGGAGGGACTTGGCGTCATCGCGCTTGGCGAGGCGGCGGCCTTGTTCATCGTGTATGAGGCGATGGTGCTCCCAGGCGGGCATTGGCAGATTTAGTAGCTCGATCAACAGGCGATGGAGATGTGTCGCGGGCAGCAGATCTACGCCACGTGTCACCAGGGTGACGCCCTGACGAGCGTCATCGAGCACCACCGCGAGGTGGTAGCTCGCAGGCGTGTCTTTGCGTGCCAGCACCACATCCCCAAAGATGCCTGGAGTGGCGATGAATTGCCCATGAGCACGATCTTCCCAGCGCAACTCTTTGCCGACGAGGCTCATCGCCCGCGCCACATCCAGCCGCAGTGCGTAGGCTTCGCCTCGCTGGATGCGGTCCTGCCTTTCCGCAGCGCTGCGGGTACGGCAAGTGCCTGGGTAAAGCGGGCCATCTGGGCCATGCGGAGCATTGCCGGCCTGGGAGATCTCCATTTGAATGTCTTTTCGCGTGCAGAAGCAGGGATACAGAAGCCCCAGCCGCTCCAGTTCAGCGAGGCCGGCGCGATACACCTCGACATGCTCCGACTGACGGATCACGGGCTGCTCCCAGGTCAGCCCGAGCCAGGCCAGATCCTCAAAGATTCCCGCCTCATACTCGGGGCGTGCGCGGGTGGCGTCGATGTCCTCCAGACGTACCAGAAAGCGCCCACCGTTCGCCATTTTTGCCGCAAAGATCGCGGCGTAAGCATGCCCCAAGTGCAGCCAGCCAGTGGGGCTGGGGGCGAAACGAGTGATGTGGCCGGACATGGGCTCCAGTGAAAAATGTCCCAGCTTCGAATCAAGGTCCATCTCCGCTAACTATGCACATCCGCTCGCTCCATCCCGGTTGACACATCGGCTGCGCGCCATCCAATGGTCAGTGCATGGTTCATATCTCCATTCAAGGCCTCACCAAGCGCTTCGGCGCGCAGACTGTCCTCAATGACGTGAATCTCGAGATTGGTCAGGGAGAGTTGTTCTTTTTGCTCGGGCCGAGTGGTTGTGGGAAGACGACGCTGCTGCGCCACATCGCGGGGTTTTACCAACCAGAAGCGGGCAGCATCTTCTTTGATGAGGAAAATGTGACCCGTCTGCCCGCGCACAAGCGTGGCACGGGGATGATGTTTCAAAGCTATGCCCTGTGGCCGCACCTGAATGTGGCCCAGAACGTGGCTTTCGGGCTGGAAGAACGCGGCAGACCCAAAATGGAGATCGAGAAGCGCGTGGAGCAGGCGCTGGAACTCGTGCAGCTAGGCGGGCTCGGCTCGCGGCGCATTTCTCAGCTTTCTGGGGGGCAGCAGCAGCGTGTTGCCCTGGCTCGGGCGCTGGTAATCCGTCCACGCTGCCTGCTGCTGGATGAGCCGCTTTCCAATCTGGATGCCAAGCTCCGCCATGAGATGCGCGCGGAGATCAGGCGGATCTGCAAGGAGTTTGGCCTCACGGGCATCTATGTGACACATGACCGCGATGAGGCGCTGAGCATGGCGGACAGGCTAGCTGTCATGGACGCAGGAAGGCTCGCGCAAGTCGGCACTCCGGAGGAAGTGTATCGAGACCCAGCCTCTCGCATGGTCGCCGAGTTCATCGGCGAGACAAACTTCATCGAAGCCCGCGTCCGCAGCCAAAGTAGTGATCCTGGATTTTATGATGTGAGCACAGACTTCGGTCCTCTGTGTGCCCGCACCAATCATCCTGACTGGTATCCTCAGCCGGGAACGAGCGTTACCCTTTCCATCCGGCCCGAGGCGCTGACCTTTGGTCACATCCTGGAGTCCACAAACAGGCTTCCCTGCCATATTGTGGATACGGTTTACCTAGGCGCCACGGTGCAATACCAGCTCCAGATTACGGGCGGCCCGCAACTCAAAGTCTGTGAGATGAACCCGCGCCAGATCCGCCCGCCATCTTCGGATGACGTCCGGGTCATGGCCGCCGCAGCGGATGTGGTCATGCTGCCGCAGCACTGACGCGGCGCTTTTTCTCTGCACGCAACTGCCCGCAGCCGGCGGCGACATCAATACCCCGACGCTGCCGAATCGTGCAAGGAATGCCAGATGCCTGGACGATGCCACTGAAGACCTCAGCCGCACTCTCCGTGCCTTCGCGGCCTAGGTAACCGGCGGTTTCGTTTAGCGGGATGAGGTTCACATGAGCGTCCAGACCCTGAAGCAAAGTGGCGACACGGCGCGCGTGTTCCGGAGTGTCATTGACTCCAGCGATAAGCGTCCAAGCGAAGAAGATACGCCGCCCTGTCTTGTCATTGTAAGTTCGGCACGCGGCGATGAGATCTGCCAGAGGCCAGCGCTGGTTTGCTGGGATCAGCGCAGCTCGCTCGGCCTCAGTGCTGCCGTGCAGGCTCACGGCCAGATTGTAGGGCCGCTCCTCCTCCGCCAGACGCAGGATGCCGGGCACCACGCCGACGGTGCTGATGCTGATCTTGCTGGGGCCGATGTTTGCCCCGCGCGTGTCGCTGATGAGATCCATTGCCTTCATCACCGAGTCGTAATTATGCAACGGCTCGCCCATGCCCATGAGCACCAGATTCCGCAGCCGCTCGCCGCGCTCAGCTAAAATGCGCCGCGCGTGCTGCACCTGTGCGACGATCTCGCCAGGACGCAGATGGCGGACGAAACCCATCTGCCCAGTCGCGCAAAAGACGCAGCCCATGGCACAGCCTGCCTGCGTGCTGATGCAGGCGGTGTGTCTGCCTTTGTAGCCCATGACCACGGTTTCGATCTCCTGCCCGTCGTGCAATCGCAGCAGAAACTTCTGCGTCAGTCCATCCTCACTCGGCACATGAGCGGCTACGGATAGCACATCCAAGGTGTGCCCATCCTTCGTTCCCACATGTGAGTCCAGCCAGCGTCTCAGTGGCGGCAGGAAGTGCGTGCAAGTGCTCAGTTCCGTGACAGCGCGGTGCTGGAGGGCGCTCCAAAGCGTGATGCCATGAGCGGGGCGCAGGCCATCCTGCACGAGGAGTGCGATTAGCTCATCATAGCTCAGTTCGTGAAGATACATCGGCATCAAGGCTTCACCGCTTCTCCATTCAGGCCCATCTTGAAAAACCTCGGCAAATACACCTGGAGCGCACTCACCAGTGCCTCAGCAAAGCGCTGCCGACCTTCTGGCGTATCGCGCAGGCGTACGCGGTTCGCCTCGATCTGAAGCCCGGCCACCTTTGGATTTTCCGGGACGTGGCGAAAGGTGGTGTAGCCGCCGCGAAAGTAAGGCTGACTGGGCACTGGCATGCGAGGGCTCGGCGTGGCAGGAAAGCTCCGTGCCTCCAGTAGTGCTCCAAGACTCTCAGGCCCATGCAGGAGCTCCGTGTAGTCCAGGCCTGGATTTAATTCCAGCAGGTAGGCGAGACTGCCGCTCTTGATAAAGCCTGGGGAGTTTATCTCAGCGGCAGGCTTTTGATAATCCTCCGCAGGATGCTGATAACCCAACTCCACTCTCACATCCGGGTGACTTTGCCCATGGAGATCGATGAAAAAGGCTCGTCCATACCGGGCAACTGCCGCCCCGAGAGCCTCATCAATAAAGGTGTGATATTCGCCCCAGATCTTTTCCGCCATCTTGTCTCCCTGGGCGGCTTCCTTGATCTCGCGATTTGGGTCCAACTTGCTGCGATGAAGATGGCTGATCACCAGCGTCATCTGTTTCCCCGTAGCCTTCTTGACCTCCGCGGAGATACGACGCGCCAGATCTTGCGTGTTGGAGTCCTCACTGAGCACTCCGTACCTGCGCGTCGCCAACTCATCTGGCTTTAGCTTCCCGCCATGCGGAGTCGAAATCACCAAAGGCAGTTCTCCGGGTAGATACTCGCAGTAGCTCTGTGTTCCAAACACAGGGATGCCAATTTCCCGTTCAGCGGAGTATAGAGATCCGCAGCCGAGGATCGCGAGGAGAAGGAGTCGTTTCATGAGATTGCTGCCCGAAGCTCTAAACCGAGCGGCCGAGTGAGCAACCCTTTCCAGCGGGTCAATGGTGGCCTTTTGAGCCACCACGAACCGAATGAACTCAACCTGCGTTGTGGCAGATTTTCACGCCGCCAGCGGTGCGCCGTAGGGCAGGTCGTCGGGCAGTTTTACAAACTCGGAAATGCGTTCCCAGAGACGGCTGTAGTCCTTGTTTACGTCGCCGGAGAGGCAGTCGGTGATCTCGGCACCAGCTTCAGGGTGCTTCATGACGACGTCCTTAAAGGAGAAGTTCGGGTCGTAGAAAGCATAGATGAGCTTGCGCATGTTCTCCACGCCCACGCGCATTTGCCGCCCATATTCGGCGAATCTCTCCGGGGAGACATCGCCCGCTGTGAGCGCCTCATGGATGGTATCGCCAGCCATCACGCCACTCTTCATGGCTAGCATGACGCCACTGCTGAAGACTGGGTCGAGGAAGGCAAAGGCATCTCCTACAAGCAGCAAACCCTGGGCACAGCCATACTTTGAGTGCCGGGAATACTCGCTGGTGAGCCAAAATTCGCCGGTGGATTCACCTGTGGAGAGGTATTCTTTGATCCACTGGTTCTGGCCGATCTCACGATCAAACATCGTCTTCGGATCACGCACCCCATCGCGGCTGAGATACTTGCCCTCCGCCACGACGCCGACGCTGACCATGTCCCCATGCATGGGGATGTGCCAGAACCAGCCTTTGTCCGGAATGAAGGCGATGGTCGTTCCTCCTTCGTCGATACCTTCTGCGCGCTTTGAGCCCTTGTAATAGGTCCACACGGCCACCTTGTTTAGGTAAGGATCACCGACACGCCAGCCGAGACGATTCGAGGCAAAGGCCTCCTTGCCTGTGGCATCGACGACGAGCTTCGCCAGCAGCGTTTGCTTCGTGCCGTCCTTCGACTCCGTCTCCACACCGATGACGTGGCCGCTGTCGTTGCGCACAAGTTGGGTGACTTTCGTCTCTTCACGCACCTCTGCGCCTTTTTCGCGGGCATTGTCGAGCAGCATCTGGTCGAACTCTGAGCGCATGACCTGCCAAGTCTGGGCGACGGTTTCCTTGTCGTAGCGTGTGTAAAAGTAGAAAGGCTGTGACTTCCGACCGTCTGGCTGCACGAAATTGACGCTGTATTTCTTCACGAAGTGCGAGCCGCGCATTTTCGGGATCATCCCCAGCCGCTCTAGCGGACCAAAGGTGAAGGGGATGAGAGACTCCCCGACATGGTAACGCGGGAACTTTTCGCGCTCCAAAACGAGCACGCGGTGTCCTTGCTCTGCCAAAATAGCCGCAGTGCTGGCTCCTGCAGGGCCGCCGCCAATGATGATAACTTCGTGGGATGAGTTCATGGTATATGCATGGAAGGTAACGATGTGTCGAAGGAGCCAGTACATCGCTTCTCGTGATGGCTGTTATAAGCGATCGGCATCAGCGAGATGATGTTTCCAAAATGTGCCGTCACGTGAAGCAGGATTGAGCGCGATTGTCGTGCTTCTTTGGAAAGATGGTGAAGCGCTGAATTTCAAGTTGCCAGCTTTGGAGGTGAAGCGGAACTTATTTTACATGTCTGGACTCGTGGAGATCCCCCCGCATACCCTATTGGCCGCCGTTCAGGTGTTCTTCGCCTTGTCCATCGGACATGCCATGATGGACTTTCCCTTCCAGGGAGAATACATCGCCACTGGTAAGAACTGGCGACTTTTGAAGAAACTCCAGGACCCATCACGGCCCGTGCAGATCTGGATCTGGTGCATGAGCGCCCATTGTTTTTTACACGCGGGCGCGGTTTGGCTGGTTACAGGGTCTTTCCTTCTTTGCCTGATCGAGTTCATCGCCCACTGGATCATTGATGTTCTCAAGTGCAGTGGCAAAACGAACTTCCACCAGGACCAAATCCTGCACTACTTCTGTAAGCTTTCCTATTCGGTGGTGCTTTATCTCGGCTGCGAGCCTCCATTCTGAAGCGGACGTAGCCTCAGAAACAGTGCGGAAAGAATTAGCGTCCCGGCAAACCACCACGGCCACCATGTAAGGCTGGCGGCAAAGACCTGAGGATCTTCGGCGGGGAGGTGGAGGCGGCCTTCCAGCCAGTGCGTATGCCAGCCAAAGAGCAAGGTCATGCCGCCATAGGCGAGGTTCATGGTCATGCCGCGAAAGCTCAGAGCAGTGGCGCGGCGCTCGGAACTGACTTCGGCATTCAGGTAATGAGAGAGGAAGAACTGGAGGAAGCGCATGCCGAGCATGAGCGGCATGATCAAAGTCACGCCGAGCCAGCCTGACTGTGGATGTGCGGCACAGAGCAGACTGCCAAAGATGACGAGTGCGAGCCCCGTGAAGTTCCGCGCCAGGCTGAAACGCCCGGTGCAGCGCTCCATGATTCCCGCAGTGAGTAATCCAAGCATGGAGGCTGCCGTGCCGATGACGCCATACCAGCTCTCGCTGATGCCGACGAGGCGGTAGAAGTTGGATGCCACGGTGAGGAAGAGGCGGATGATGCTGTCGAACACGATGCCGAGCACGATGATCTTCAGTGCGGCGTGCGTGTGCCAGATCCAGCGCCCGGTTTCCAGGATTCCGCGCACCGCTTCGCGGACTTGTGCGGTTAAGCTGGCCTGCATCGGAGTCAGCGGAGCTTCAGCCATTCGCAGACACACCGTGAGGCAGGCCACGCCGGTGAGAAAATTCAGCATGAGCGGCAGCTTCATGGTGATCGCGCGTTCGACATCTCCCATGCCGAGCCATTGCAGCAAAGCAGAGACCTTCGTGTGATCATAGAGCACAGAGCCGGAGATGGAGGAAACGATGAAGCCAAGCGCCATCGCCCGACTCAGGCGGGCCATCACTTTCGGCCACAGCGTGGTGCGTTCGGCTTGAGGGAGAGAGTCATAGGCCAGAGCTTCGTCGGCCCCGCTCGCGCAGGCTTCCGCTGCGCCGCTGAGGACGCGATTGAGCACGAAGAGCCAGAGTACGGCGTCGTGATTTCCCACCGGCATCAGGCATAGCACACCCATCTCGGCCACCATCAGCCAGCCTGCGATGATCATGATTCGCCTGCGGCCAAACTGATCTGCGAGAGCGCCGGATGGCACCTCCAGCAGCACGATCGTGATGGCCCAGATGACGTTTAGCGCGGCGAACTCGGCGATGCTCAACCCGAGATCGAGGAAGAGCACGGTGAAGATCGGATAATAGAATCGGCAGTTAAAGAGCAGCCGGAACC
>JAGKWZ010000162.1 GCA_021151605.1 Verrucomicrobiaceae bacterium | reverse complement strand
AACGGGAGAGCGTGACATTGGTCACCGGGGCGGCATGACCGATGGTTTTGGCGCTACTGGAGACTCCAGCGCTGGTGATGGAGCTTTTGACGATGACGTAATAGGCACCGGCCTGATCATCGCCAATAGAGGCAATGGTGAAAGTGGGATCAGAGCTGGGGCTACCGATGTCGGTGGAATTTCTGCGCCACTGGTAGGTGAACGGACCAGTTCCTTTTTGTTCTGCGGTGAAGGTCACACTGCTGCCGGTTGGCAATACACTGCGTGCGGGCACCTGGGTGACGATGACATCGGTCACAGGATCGTTGATGGTAAGTGTGGCGGCCTGGGTGGTGGCGACACTGACATCGTCAAAGGTTCTGTCAGGAATGCTAGGGGGAGTCCCTGCTAGCAATGTGCCTTTGCGAACCACACAATCATAGGATGCCTGGGCGGATTCCTGGACGCTAGTGAGTACCAGGGTGGAGGTGGTGGCTGAGGGGATGTTAATGCCATTTTTCCGCCACTGGTAAGTGATGGCTGGGGTGGCTCCAAGACCGCCTGAGGCGGCGCAGGTGAAGGTGACATTGACTCCTGGGTTGACGGTCTGCGAGACGGGCTGGGTGGTGATAGAGATGCTCGGAGCATTCATGCGCACATTACCTGAAAGCAAGGCGACGCTTTTGGTGGAAGGAGCGACGGGCAGCTTATCGAGAAGGAAGAAACCTACACCATGGGAAGGCGCTGGAGCAGAACCTGCCTGAGCGGCGTAGGAGATGGAATTCACAGTGGCGGCATCGAGTCCGGGAATGCCGGGGATAGCCGGGATTACGAGCCCCTGGAATTTGACGATGCGTTTGAGGCCGCTGTCTTCGAGTTCATAAGTGCCCGAGTAGGCACCCGTGCTGGGAATGACGTTCAAAGTGACCTTTGCTGGATTCGAAACGCCAGTGAAGTCAGCTTTGTTGGAGTTTAGCAGGCGGAAGGTGAGATCGGGGTTGCGGCTGGCAGAGCCGAGACCGCCGCCATCGAAGTCGATGGAAACATTCCCCGGCACGTTGGGCAGGTTCATGAAGATGGGGGTATTTTCGGCCCTAGGAGCCAGATATTGAGTGCCTCGGATGACTGAGGACAGACCTGGAAAGCCAGCCTGATAATTTCGCTCGCTGCTGGGCTGCGTGTCTTTGGTCCAAAGTGAGGTGCCACTGAGGCCAGTGAAGATGCTGGAAGGCTCGCTGGAGTTGTTGGTTCTTCCAAAAACAGCTCCCACACGCATTAGGAAGGAGCCAGTATTTCGATAGAGCATCTGGAAGAAGATGTACTGGCCCGTGGAACCGAGGAAAGTGCTGCCAGTCAGTGTGCTGCCATCCGCCAAGGTGCCTGCAAGTATGCCGGTGCCATTTCCAGAGACGCTCAGGGTCATATAGCCGCTCCCCTGCGGGATTTCCTGGGTGTATGTTGGATGGGTCGGCTGGCCGATGCCCAGATTGTATGGTGCACCTGCGTAGATGCAGGAGTTGCGGGGAGAGTTCCAGACCAGCCGGTAACCGATAACATCGGTCTGCTCGCTGGAGGATGAGACGATGCCTGTGACCTCACCTGAGCTACGATTGATCTCGAAGTAGAGAGAGAGGGGCAGTCCGACTTTCTGAGGAATGCTGAGCTGGCTTGCGTAAACGACAGATCCAACGCCATTTAAGATGGAGGTTACGGCAACGATGGTGCCCCTGAGATTATAGGTGTCTTTGCCCAACTGGACTCTGGCAGACCACGAGGTGTTATCCGTGATGGTGAGATCCATTCGCCCACCTTTGTTCTGATTGATGCTTTGGCGCGGGCTGATGAAGCAAACATAGGTGCCAGCAACAGCGACTTCAGCCGGAAGAATACGCAAAGTGCCAGTGACTGCAGGGCTGGTGCCCGATGGGTTTGTGGCCCTGGCCGTGATGGAATAAGTGCCGGGTTGGGTAGGGCGGCCTGAGATGACGCCCGTGGTGGTGTTTAGCGTAAGGCCAGGTGGTAAGCCGGTAATGCTGAAGCTACTCGGGGTATTGGCATCGCTGGCATTGTAGGGAAGAGCATACTGATAGCCCAAACCAACGACGCCGTTGGGCGGAGTCAGCGGATTGAGTTGAGGTGTATTAGAAACCGCTAGATGAATGATGCCGCTGATGGTGACTGGGAGTGTACCGGGCGGGGTGAGCACACAGGTATAGTCAGCGCTGTCGGTGCCAAACTGGGCAGCAGTGATGCTCAAAGTGGCAGTTTCGATGCCAGTGACTCCAGGTTGGGTAATGGGGGCACCGCCTTTACGCCAACTGTAGCTGACAAAAGGACCCGCAGCGGGAGCCACGAGCTTGATGGGTTTTCCTGGAGCTGCCGCGACGGTGCGGGTGCGCTTCTCCACGACGAGGACAGTGCATGAGTTACTTTGATCCCTGGTGCTTCCGTTAGTAGCTGTGGCGCTGTAGACGCCCGCATCGGTCAGACTGGCTGACTGGATCAGCAGGCGGCGGCTGGTCTGGCCTGCGATGATGGTACTTCCACGCCTCCAGGTGAAGGTGGGCGCGGGTGACCCAGTGACATTGAGACTGAGATCGAGAGGCTGGCCAGCCTCCACCAGAAATTCCGTGGGAAGGGTGCTGGTGATGTCTGCTGGAACACGAACTTCCAATGTGGCAGGGGAGCTTGTGACCGAGCGGCCTCCAGTGCTGACGACCACATCATAGATTCCAGCATCGCCAGCCTGGACGTTGGTGAGCGCCAGGGTAGCGCTGGTTTTACCAGTGATGGGCGTACCGCCACGACGCCATTGGTAGGCAAGATTCGTTCCGGTGGCGGTTACGGCCAGTGTAGCCGGGGTGCCGACATTGACGACAAGTGACACTGGCTGCTTCGTAATGACCGCAGGTTGGAACCCTGGGGTGACAGTCACTGTGAAGCTTTGGCTGACCGTGTTTCCATCGAGGTCACGGGCGGTTACATTCACGCTGCGGCTGCCTTCGGCGAGTCCCGTAACTTTAAGCTGGCCGTTGTCGACCACGACGGTGGCTTTATCGGCGGAGACGTTATCAACCGTGTAGGTGAAAGTGGGGATGACAGAGGCATTGATGATACGAACGGCCTTGCTTGCATCCATGCTTACCGGGGCGGTGTCCGCATTCATGGGAATGGTGGCGAAAGGGATAAAACTGCCATCGACGTTGAGACGCCTTTCAGGGCTGCTGCTAGAGTAGTTTCCCTTTGGCAATGCCGCGATTTGGTCCATGACGGCGAGACTGGCGGTCGTCATGCGCCCGAAGGTGGTAAAGCCACCATTTTGATTATCCAGGTTTGAGGCGTTGTTGACGAGGTTCAAAAAGAAGTCGGTCGTGGCGCTGTTTGGCAGGCCGATGTAGCCGTAAGTGTCATCTCGATCGATGGTGAGGTTGCCGCTGACGAAGGAAGAGTTTCGTGCGCCCACTTTGGCACTGGAAATGGTTCCACGCAGATTCGAGATGCCCGGCTCGTTTTCAGGAGAGGCCCTGCGGCCAACGCTGGTGAAGGTATTGGGAGATGCTACTGCACGGACACTGCCTGCCTGGAGGACGAAGTTGTCGAGCGCACGGTGAAAGATCACGTTGTTGTAGTCACCCGCATTCACATAAGCCAGGAAGTTGGCCACGGCCTTGGGTGCGAGACTGGGGAAGAGCATGAGATCGATGTTCCCGCGAGAGGTCTCCATGCGCACGGCAGTCTCGGCATCCGGGTCGGTAAATTTATCTGCCAGATTGATGAAGGCGGGTGAATTGAGCCCGACGGTGATGTTTGGGATCGGACCTCCAGCAAGGGGAACTCCAGGATTGCCGACAACACGGAGGGTGAGTGTGGCGGTGGCGGTAACGCCATTGCTGAACGTAGCAGTGAGCGGGCATAAGAACACACCAGCCGATTGAGGAGTGCCTGAAATGAGGCCGGAGGTGCTATTGAAGCTTAACCCTAATGGCAGGCTCGTGACGGTCCAGCCAGTGCGCGCAACCGTGCTGGATGTGTTGAGCTGATAATTGAAGATCTGCCCCACCTGCGCAGGGTGGTATAGACGCGTCATCGTGAAACCGACGCGCGGAGTGGCCGTGGCGGTATTGCTGCTCAGGGAAACGATGTCTTCGCTATTTCCAACGGCGCGCACGACAAATTCATAATCGGTTCCTGGGGTAAGTTTGACGAAGTCCGTAGAAGTCGGCCTGCCATCGGTTCCGACCGTGCCTGCGATAGAATCCACGCTGACGCTGGTGATATTGCTTTGCACGGCCCGGGCGAATTTGAAGCTGGCAGAGGAGCCCGCCTGACGCGCAAGAATGTCGAAGCCAGACTCGACGAGGGAGTTGTCCTTCCAAGTGAGCAGAATAGTCGAGGCAGCGCCAGGAGATGGAACAGCAGTGAGTTCGGTGGGAGCGGCGAAGGTTTGGGTGGTGGCCTGGGCGGAACCGGTACTGAAGTCGGAGTAAACCTTCGTCTCAGTGCTGGCTCCCGTCGCTGTGTAGGCAAAAACCGCTCTGACACGAAACTCGATGGTGGAGTTCTGGGAGACAGGGACGGTGACGGAGTTGGTATTCTCTCCAACAGTTCCTGCGAGTTGGAAGGGGGGATTGCTGCCTGAGGTAATGGATCTGAATTCGACTTCGTATCCCGTTTCCTTGGTGGAGTTGTCAGACCAAGTGACTCTGACCTGAGTTTCATCCACGGTGCTCGCATTCAGGCCGCTCGGAGCCTTCAGTGCCGGCATGGTGATGGGCACACAGTCCGCCGAGTTCGTCCTTTCGATGTTGTTGTTGCGGGTGGCTCGGACCTGAAAGTCGTAGGCTTTTCCAGGGATGAAGAGCGGCTGTTGATTTGCGACAAAGAGAGTCGGGATTATCACACTCGTCTGATTGAAGGGGAGCAGATAGATGTCGATCCAGTCACTGTCAGTAGCTCCGGTTTTGAACTCTCTGGCACGAACTAAAAAGTTTTGCTCGGTGCTGCTGTTGTCTTTCCAGCTCAGGAGGATGCGTCCGTCTTCGAGGTCGGTGACGGTGGGGGAGGGATCTTTGTCCACAAGAACAGGTTCTAGTTTAGCGACGAGGGTGACCGTAGGTGCAGTGCTGTAGCCCGTGCCTGGAGTCGTCACCGCAATGGCCGTCACCTGACCATTGGCCACAGTTGCGGTTCCCACGGCTCCAGTTCCGCTACCACCGAAAATTACGGAAGGCGGGACAGTGTAACCACTGCCTGGATTCGTCACCGTGACTGAAGAGACTGCGCCGCCACTGACGGCAGCGGTGGCAGTAGCCCCCGAGCCTGTCAGAGCTGATGGGGGGGCAAATTCCGTCCCAGTCTGCGCGGGAATGCTGGTGACAATGGTAAAGGTGCTGGATTCAACAGAGGCACCATTATTCTTCCAGGCCTCTATGCGAATCTGGACGGGAAATCCAGCTGACCTGTTCTCCACAGAGAAAGACGCGCTGGTGGAATTGGGTGCAAGAGAACGGACAGGGTAAAAGGGGCCAATAGTGCCGTAGCGGACATAAACGAAATACCCCTCTTCATCGCTAGCATTGTCCACCCAGGTGACGTACCAAGTCCGCCAGTCAGTCGATGGGGCATTGTTTGTGTTGTTTTGGGGATATCCAAAGTGGGTGTACTGAGCCGTACCGGCCGTCGGCGCTGCTGGAGCTACGGCATACAAACTCGCCGAAATGACGCTGAATCCAAGCCACATGAGAGTGGCGAGGTGACCGTAGAGGCGTTTAAAGGAGGTAGCGTTGTGCATGGTTGTTCAAAGAAATGAAAAGACCCCATCCTGGCTGGCAGATGGGGTGGAGGTTAGGAGACGAGGTGGGAAGTGAAGTCAAACACGATGGCAAAATCAGGGATCGACTGTGAGGATGTTTGCGCTGGAGGTCACGCCGCTGATAGATGCCACGTTACTTATGGTGACGGTGTAGCTTCCAGAGTCAGCGGTGGAACTGCTGGCGATGCTGTAGGTAGAACTAGTGGCACCGGTAATGACCTCTCCATTCTTTTTCCACTGATAGCTGAGCGGTGCCGTCCCCTGGGCTGTGGCAGTGAAGGTGATCGCCACATTAGACGCGACGGATGCAGAAGATGGGCTGCGTGTGATCGAGATGGCAGTAACTGGGTCATTCACGAGGAGGGTAGCAACCTCGCTGGTGATGGTGATGGAGCCATTGCTGATGACGCAGTCATAATCTCCCTGAAGGGACTCTGTCGCTGCTCCGAGATTCAGCTGGCTGGTGGTCGCCCCGAGGAGAGTGTTGCCGTTCTTCCTCCACCGGTAAGTCAGGCTACCCTGGCTACCTGGGGCGACAGAGACATTAAACACCACATCGGTCCCTGGATTTATGGTCTGATCCGCTGGTTGAGTGGCGATGGTGATGGGCTGCCCCTGAAGAGTGACCTTGCCGGAGTTGATCTTGGATTTCGTGATCGTGGGCAGGAGTTCAGGCAGGAGGAAGTAGCCCACTCCTTGTGCACCCACGGCGGAGATTTCATTAGCAAGAACGACGTTGCTCGAATTGACCACTGCTGGTGTATGCGGGATGGCCGGGATGATAAGCCCCTGGTAGGCGGCGGTGCGCCTGATCGTATTGTCGAGAAGTTCAAATGAACCGTTGAATGCCCCAGTGGCGGCATTGACGGCCAGGCTGGTTTTGGCATCGCTGGCGAAAGGATAGCCAACCGTGTTTACGGTGGTCAGTCTGACATTTCGATCAGGGTTTCGGCTCGCCGTGGAGAGGCCGCCTTCACTGAAATCAACCATCACGTTGGAAACCGTGGTGGCGACGTTCGGTAGTCCCATGAGGATCAGGTTGGTGCCTGGCTTCAAATAAAGGCCGCCTAGAACGCTGAGAAAAGTCTCTGGGATGCCGGACTGGTAGTTCCGCTCTGTGACGGACTGGGGGCCGTCTTTGATCCAGCGCAGTTGCCCGTCAACTCGCAGCTGCGGAACGGCAGCCGTGCCGAGGTTGGAGTCTCCAATATCAATCTGGGCAAGGACGGAGCCAGTGTTGTTGTAGAGCATGCTGAAGAGCATGACTTCTCCATTCGGGCCAATCATGGAGCTGGAAGTAATCGCGGTGCCATCGGCGAGCCTGCCGCTGATGGTGGTGGTGCCCTTGATGCCAACCTGAAGATTCAGGTAACCACTCCCCTGAGGTACGAGGGATTTTCCAATATCCGTGGAGGCAAGGTTCAGCCCCAGGTTATAGGAGAGGGCGGTCGGGCTTCCGCCATAGTCACAAGGATTCCACGTCTCATGCCAAAACTGGCGGAATCCCGAGATGGTGGATGTGTGTGTCCCGTTGGTCACGACGCCAGTGAGATAGCCGCTATTAGAACTCAGCTCAAAGGTGAGAATCAGGGAGCTTTTGTCCCTCCTCTTTAATTCGACTCGATTTTGGTAAGTGACGGCACTGGAATCGGACAGTCCGACACCGATTCCGAGGGCTCCGGCGGCGGCGATTGTTTCGGTGCCCAGGACGATCCTCCCAGTGTAGGCACCCGTGTCTGTCACCGTCAGATCGATGCGACCACCTTTGTTCTGATTTAATGCAGTGGCACTGATGGTGCCGGTGAAGGTGCCCACATTAGATGCGGGCATGGGGGAAACGGTGAGGTCTCCGAGAGAAACCGGCGTGCTAGCGCCCGCGACATTGCTGGCGGTGGCGGAGATGCGGTAAACCCCCGTTCTACTGGCACGACCTGTGATGACTCCAGTGGTGGTATTCAGTTTGAGGCCCAACGGCAGGCCCGTAACGCTGAAACTCGTCGGCGTAAGAGAAGGCAGCTTCGAGAATGGCAGCAGCCACTCATAGTCCACTCCGATGAAGGCAGTGGGAGGAGCATTGATGCCGGTGAGCTGGGGAAGCACGGGCCTGTTAACAATGAGCAGGCTGATGGCCCCAGTCTCGGTCGTGCCGAGGCCGTCAGGAAGCGTGACTACACAGGTATAGTCCCCGCTATCAGAGATCTGAGTGCCGGTGATTTTCAGGATAGGGTCCTGCATCCCGCTGTATCGGGCTTCATTGAGAGGGATTTCCACGCCCCCCCTCCTCCAGCGGTAGGTCATTTCGGGGCCAGCCACGGCGGCGGTCAGGCTGACGGTCCTATTTGTGGTGAGAACTTGTCTTTTGGGCAGCTTGTCCACGACACAGACTTTGACGCTTCCTGTCGATGCTGGCGGTTTGACGATGTTTGTGGCTGTGGCGGAGTAGATACCGGCATCTGTGAGTTTGGCGGAGGCGATATTCAGCGTGGCCTGCGTCTGGCCTGCGACCGCTGCCGTGCCTCGCTTCCATGCGAAAGTCGGTGCGGGGGCTCCGGTCACGTTGTTGACGGTGAGGGTCAGCGGTTTGCCCACTTCGACGAGCTTTGATGCGGCCAATGTGCCGACAGTCGGGGCGACGCGCAGGTCGAGTCTCGCGGGAATGCTCGTCAGACTAGTGGTGCCATTGCTTACCACGACATCATAGACGGCCTCATCAGCGGCCTGGGCAGCGGTAATGATGAGAGTGTTGCTATTCGTGCCGATGTTTTCCGCCGCAGCACTGCCCTTCTTTCTACGCCACTGGTAGTTCAGAGCAGTGCCTGTGGCTGTAACACTGAAGGTGACTTTAGTGCCGGCCGCGACAGCCTGGGTCACAGGGTGTCTCGTGATGGCTGGGGCTCTGTAGCCTCTTTGCACAATGGCGGTGAACTCCTGGCTCGACTCCCGGCCATCGAGATCTCTGGCGATGACCCGAACTGTGGCGGACCCCTCGCTGGTTCCTGTGAGGACGAGTTCCCTCGTGATCGGGTCAACCGTGGCCGTGACGATCCCGGCTGGAGTGGGTGACAGCGGGATGTAGCTGATCGGAGAAATGACGGAGGCTTTGATGACCCTGACAGTTTTGTTGATGTCCATGTCAGTCGGCGCCGGGTTGCTGTTCATCGGGATACCAGAGAACGGCGTGAAGGAGCCATCCAGGATGATCCGCTTGTCCAGACTGGCGTTGTAGGTGCTAGTCGTGTTGTTATTGAAATAACTGCCGGTGGGCAAAGTAGCGATGCTGTCCACCACCATCATGCCACTGCTGACGACGCGGCCAAAGGCAGTGAACCCACCGTTCTGGTTGTCGAGGTTGTTGGCATTGTTCCCCAGGTTCACAAAAAAGTCCGTCGTGGCGCTGTCAGGATTGCCCACATAGCCGAAGCTGTCGTCACGAGGCACTGAGCCAGTGGTAAGGACGGCGGTGGAATTACGGGCACCCACTTTCGCGGCAGAGATCATGCCTCGCAGATTGCTAATGCCGGGCTCATTGGTCGCGGGTGCTCGTGAAATGATGCTGGCAAAGGTTCTCGGCGCGGCGACGGCCTTGAGACTGCCTCCTTGAACTACGAAGCCTGAAACTAACCGGTGAAAGATCATGTTGTCATAGTTGCCGGCACTCACGTAGGAGAGGAAGTTTGCCACGGCCTGCGGTGCAAGACTCGGAAAAAGCTGGATGTCGATGTTCCCCTTTGTCGTCTCCAAACGGACCCCCGTCTCAGAATCCACGTCGGTAAACTTGTCTGCCAGGGGGATACGAAAAGGAGTGCCGATGCCGATTGTGGTGCCAGGGATGGATTTGATGACGAATGGGGAACTGATCGTGCGCAGGACACGGAGGGTCAGGGTGGTCTGAGCGGTCGTCCCGCCGATGAACTCAGCCGTCATCGGGCAGGAAAAGACACCAGCGACCGTCGGAGTGCCGGTGAGCAATCCAGTGCCGGAGTCAAAGGTCAAGCCGCTGGGCAGATTGCTAATATTCCATGTGGTGCGATTCACGGCGTTACTGGTCTCTGCCAGATAACCTACCTCAGTCGTCTGTGCGTTGTTCACCACAACGATGCGAAAGATCGGCTGACCCTGCTCGGCGGGATGATAAGTGCGGCTGGTGAAGCCATCCTTGGCCGCTGCGCTGGCTGTATTGCTGTCGCCGGAGACCGTCGTCTCATCCGAAGCCACCGCCACCACGATGAATTCGTGTGTTGTTCCGGTTTCCAGGGTGGTGAAGACAGGTTTGCCCGTCGCGTCATTGCTTTCCGTGCGGGAATTCACGCTGACCTTCTCCACACCTTCACGAACGGCGCGGGCAAAGAACCAAGTGCTGGTGCCCTGTGGCCTCGTGTAAATGTTGAAGCCGTATTCGGTCTCACTGTTGTCCTCCCAAGTGAGATCGACAGTACTCGCGATACCAGGGTTGGTGGTGGCTATGAGATTGCTAGGAGCAGGGAAAACGGTGCTGAGAATGGCGATGTTGGAAGGTTCGCTGCGCAAAGTCGTAGCCGTGCTCGCGCCTGCTGGCGTGTAACTATAAAGCGCCACCACCCTCCAGTCGAAGTCAGAGCCCTGGGAAATTGGGATATCCACCACGGAAGTTCCCTCACTGACGGTGCCGCGCACGGTGAAGTCTGGGTTACTGGGATCATTGCTCGGGCGGTATTGAATCTCGTAAGCCGTTTCGTTGGTGGACTTGTCCTCCCAGCGCAGACGCACAGCATTTTCCGTCAAAATGTCCGCATGGAGGTTGATCGGCGGGGCCAAGGGTAGCGTCTGGATGGCGACGATGGACGAGTAGAATGATGCCGCCGTGGTGGCCGTGAAATTCTCCCGTGTAGCGCGCACTCGAAATTCGTAGCTGGTGTTCGGCAGCAGCCGGAGTCTCAGAGTATGCGTGGTCTTCGCTGGCGCGATGACACTGGAATGATTCACAAAACCCAGGGTCTGAAATGCCAGTGTCGGATTCTGCACCTGACGGTAGTCGATCTGGTAAAAGAGTTCCGTGTTGCTGTTGTCCGTCCAGGAAATCCTGACCTGGCTGTCATCCACATTCGCGACCGTCAGGCCAGTAGGTGTATTCAGTGTGGTCTGAGCGGTTCCTTCGGGAATGATGAACTTAAAAATGGGAGAGGTGCTGGTTTCGACCAGGGCTCCATTGAATTTCCAGGCAATGACCTGAAAGTTCACTTCCTGGCCTGCGGGCAACCCCGAATAGCCCGTGTTTAGGGCCTGCACACTGTTCGCCGTCACGCGCGCAAAAGTGCTAAACAATCCTGTCGAGCCAGCCCGGATTTGCACCTCGAACCCTTCTTCATCCAGCGAGTTGTCCGCCCAGGACACAAGGTAGGAATTCAGACTTCCAATCACAATCGCCTGGTTCGCGCTATATCCCACCTGAGAAAAGTCCACTTTAGTAATGGTCGGTGCCTTCGGAGCCACCGCCACGGCATTGGGGACAAGGGCAAAGACTGCTAAGACGCCCAGGAAAGCTATCATCAGCCTGCTCGGAGGCATGGGAGAGAGGGACATAGAAAGTGAGTTGGTTGATTGCTCTGCTTAGCTCAGACAGAGGCAATGGGTTGATTTGCTCGAAATGAATACCGGTTTTGTGATTACAATGTCAATATTTCCGCTCCTGATCCGGAATCTTTTTCTCGCCTCAAGCTGCAGAAGCCTTCAGCATCTCTGCACCATGTTTCGATTCCTCGCCTCCTTTGCCATCCTGCCACTCGTCCTCCAGGCCGAGACCACACCCAGCTTCCTGCCCCAAGAGATCGATACCGCAGTCGGCATCGGCTACGGACTCGCCCTCGCTGACGTGGATGGCGACTCAAAGACAGACATCCTACTTTGCGACAAAGATCTCATCGTCTGGTATCAAAACCCCACCTGGCAAAAGCACGTCATCGCCGAGAAACTCACCGAAAAGGATCACGTCTGCATCGCCGCGCGTGACATCGATGGCGACGGGAAGTGCGAGATCGCCGTCGGTGCCCAGTGGAATCCCGGCGACACCACGGGCAGCGGGGCCGTTTTTTACCTAGAACCACCCGCCGACCGCACCCAACGCTGGAAACCCGTACAACTCACCCACGAGCCCACCACCCACCGCATGAAATGGGTGCGAAACCTCGCCGGGCGCTACGAC
>JAGKWZ010000161.1 GCA_021151605.1 Verrucomicrobiaceae bacterium | reverse complement strand
CGAAGCAACAATCCCCCCAGGTGGGTGGAAGTGGTCGGTCGTAGTTTGGCTCGGAAGAGCCGAGCGGCTTCGATCTCGGCTTTGGAAAACCGAGCTACGCGAGATACGCGGCCATGACTTGCTCGGCATTTTTGGACCACGAGAAGCGCTGGGCGTTCTCTAAACCGACTCGCACGAGGTGGGAGCGGCGCTCTTCGTCGGTAGCGATCAGCCGCATGGCTTCGGCGATGTCGCGCACGTCTTCGGGATTGATGATTTGAGCGGCATTTCCGACGACTTCATCCAGTGAACCTGCGATGGAGCTGATCACGGACGTGCCGCAGGCCATGGCCTCGACGGGCGGGAGGCCGAAGCCTTCAAAAAGCGAGGGATAAGTCATGCAGGACGCGGCGCGGTAGAGATCTGGTAAGGCGGCGTCTTCGACGAAGCCAAGCGTGCGAATGTCTGAAGCAAAGGGGGATGCCTTCACGGCGGCATGAATGTGCTCGGCACCGTGCCAGTCACTGCCTGCGAGAACGAGCTGCCATGGGCTGCCTGTGAGCTTTTTGAAGTGGTTGAAGGCTTCAATGAGGCGGACGTGGTTCTTCGCGGGATGCTCCAATCGCGAGACATAGAGGAAAAAAGGCTGCTCGAGTCCCCAGCGTTGCTTTGCATAGGCTCTGGCGGCCTCCGCATTGCCGGGATGGAAGCGCGAGTGGTCGATGCCGTTGAGGATGATCTTCTGCTGCTCCACGGGGACACCAAAGAACCGCTGCACATCCCGTGCGGTGTTAGTGCTGACGGCGATGATTTGATCCTGCTTTCGGGCGAGACTCTTCACGACCACGCGACCGTAAAACATGCGCGCGAGGTCGTATTTCCCCTTCACATGAAATGGGGCCAGGTCGTGGATGGTGGAAACGAGCTTGCAGGGTGCTTTGTGCAGCATGCGGCGGTAGCTGGGCACGTGGAGCACATCGATCTGATTGTCGGCGATCCAGCGTGGAAGCGCGGTTTGATGCCAGAGGATGTTTTTCACGGCTGGACGCCACTTTTCAGCCACTGGAACGATGCGCATTTTGTCACGGGCGAAGTCGAAGAGCGGAATGTCCTCCTCCAGCACGAGAAGGCTAAAATTCACCTCATTTACATGATCGAGAAGCGCCCGTGTGAGTGCGAGGACATACTGCCCGACGCCGCTTTTGCCACGCTGCATGACACTGGTGGAAAGGGCGACGTTCATGAGCGATGGGAAGCTTTGGGCGTGAGGAGTGAACTGGCGATCTCGCGAATGGAACCGATGCCGAACACGACGAGGTCAGTGGAATAGCGCTTCAGCAGGCGGCGTGGCTCCTGTGCGAGGCGGAAGATCCACTCCATGCCGACGACCTGCATCCAGCGCGGGGCGCGTTTCACGGTTCCCGCCAGGAAATCAATGGTGGCACCGACTCCGACACTCACGGGGACGCCGAGTGCGGCGTAGTTCCGGGCGATCCATTTTTCCTGCTTCGGACAACCAAAGGAGACGAGCAGCAAATCTGGCTTGGCTTCGCGCACGCGTTCGCAGATGCCTTCATGATCCATTTTGTCGAGAGGTGCGAAGGGTGGTGAATAGGATCCAGAGATCTGAATCTTCGGATGCTTTGCCTCGACATTGCTCACTGCTTTGGTGAGTGCGCCGGGCTCGCCGCCGAGGAAGAAGACACGCCAGCCCTCGCGTTCGGCTCGGTCGAGCAGTTGCGGGACGAGATCGGAGCCTGCGACTCGCTCTGGCAAAGCACGGCGCAGGATTTTGGAGAGCCAGATAAGCGGTGTGCCATCGCAGACGACCAGATGAGCCTGATCGAGGATGCGGCGCAGCTCGGTGTCGTTGCGTGATTGCACGAGGAAATCGACGTTGGCGGTGGCGAGGTAATGCGGTTGCTTCGAGGCGATCATGCTACCGATGCGATCCAGTGTTTGCGGCATGGTGACGACATCGAAGGGCACGTTCATAAGGCGCACTTGCTTCCGCTGCTTGGGCTCGAGCTGACGATACTCGGCGCTGAGGCCTGCGCCGATGCTGCGCCAGCCGAAGCGTTCTTTGGCTACACGGATGCCGTTGTTGCGCAGATGGCTGCGTAGTGGTGGATTTTGCAAGGCGCTGACGATTTGGTCGGCAAAGGCTTCTGCGGTGTCGGCGAGCAGAATGTTCGCGCCATGGGTCAATCCGAGGCCCTGGGCACCGATGGTGGTGGAGATGACGGGTGTGCCGATGGCGAGGCTTTCGACGATTTTCAGGCGTGTACCGCCGCCGATTCGGAGTGGCACCATTTGAAGCCAAGCACGGCGATAATAGGGACGAACGTCTGCCACGCTTCCAGTGACTGTCACACCCTGGCGCTGGGCATAAGCCTGGACTTCCGGTGTGGGAGATTTGCCAACGATGAGGACATGAAGGCCGGGGATGCGCTGGAGGAGTTGCTCGTGGATCTCAGCGAAGAACCAGCGCAGGGCATCGACGTTCGGTATGTAGTCCATGGCGCCGCAGAAGAGCACGGTGGGCTGCGCATTGCGTGGCTCGGGGTCGATGTCGGCACGGAAATAGTCGAGATCGACGCCGTTGGCGACGACCTTGAGAGGCGTGGTTTTGCTGATGTGCTGACGCACGAAGACTTCGTCATCGGGGCCGCAGAGCACCTGAAGCTGGCTGCGTTTGGCGATACGTTTTTCGAAGTGGCGCATTTTGACGAGGCTCTCCCAGGCGAGCAACTTGTCCTTCAGCGTGCGGGTATTGAAAGCGGCCTGTTGCGTCTGGAACTGGAGATCAACTCGACTGCGGTCGATGCTGAGCGGGATGTCTTTGTGTTCGTCGAGGAAGTACTGAGCCAGGACGATGTCGCAGACGTGAACGAGGTCGTATTGGTTGCGCTTCAGCTGGTCGCGGATGGCCTCGGCGATGTGTGGCAGATTCCAATGATGGATGGAGGAAGGCGTGCGGCTGAAGAGACGGTTTGGGATGAGCTTCGGCCAGGCTGGATGCTGGAAAGGCACGAAGCGCACGTCGCGGCAGAACTCCTCAAAGACGTGGCGCTCTTCCAGGCGCTCGCCGTTTTCACTAAGTGCCATCAGATCGACGGTGTGCTCGCGGGAAAGTTCACGCAGCAGGTGAAATGTGCGCTGGAAGGTTCCACGGTCGATCGGGTAGGGGATGTAGGGATAGATGACGAGGATGTTCATGGGTGCGGTGGAAGTGTGATGCCGAACCGTGGGCTGCGCATCGCCCGCAAGTGAGGGGGATTTGCCGTAGATCAGGAGACTTCGATCTCGGCTTTGGAAATCTGAGCTACGGGGATCAGTTGAAGCGATGCCAGAGCCTCTCGTAGGCTTGAACGCGCTCGCGCTGAACGGTAGGATTAACCCAGAGCATCACGGTTAGCGCGTGCAGCAGGGCCTCGCGTGGATAGCGCTCGATGGGCTGTGGTATGCCCAGGGCCTCATGGGGTGTCCGAAGGTGCTGGAGGATATTCTTCCAAGCGGGCTGCTCCGGGCATTTGTTGATCTTGCCTGAGGCGTAGTCTGTCACGTTTGGAAAGGGATGTCCGAGGCGCTTGCTTTCGAGGCGCAAAAAGAGATCTTGGGCGAGCGCGGATACCTCAGCGTGGAGCTTGGCAAGATCCTCACGGCTCAGGGTGCTGCGCTGCGGATGCAGCTTGAAGGCGACTCCATTGGCGTGATGCCGCTGGAGAGCTTCGTCAGCCGCAAGCCGCTCATGCCGCTCGATGCAACTCCAGTGGTAGCGGCCTTGGGAGGCGAGCAGGGCGTCACCGAGCGCTAGCTGCGCTTTGGCGATGTTTCGCGCCACAAAGTCGGCGTCGTCCGCGGTGAAGCTGCTTTTCTGGAGACGCGCTTTGGCGAAGAGGAGGCCGGAACTGCGATTGAAAAGAAGTCGGGTGACCTCGTGCAACGGGATGCGACTGGCATCACGATGGTGCTCGGTATTCTCGAGCAAGCTGTCATCTCCGATGAGCCAGCGATGACCCATGACGAGGTCGTAGTAAAACATGCTTGGCTTAGCTCTGCGGAGAACCTCGCTGGAGATGATTTTAAACTCGACTTCAATGCCTGCTGCGGGTGTGAGACGCTCGCCAAGCTCATGCAAGGCGGCTTTGTAGCGGCGGTCATTCAGCAAGGTGTTGCCACGAATGAAGACGAAAAACTCGAGGTCGTTGTAGGGTTGGTCGCCCTCTTCTGTGCGCAGCACGCCGCCCTCGCCACGACCGTATCCGCCAGCGAGGGCGATGCCTTCGAGCCGAGGGGAGGGAACGATGGCGAGAATGCCTTCGCGCACTTGCTCACAGACCTCGGCGAGGTGTTGCTCAAGCGCTGGGCTGCCATCTCGGGTAAATCGGGTGCTCATGCGCTGAGAAAGTCCTCCACTTGATCGACGATGGGTTTCATGGCGAAACGTTCGCGCACTTCGAGATGACCGTTTTCGGTGATGGTGCGGCGGAGTTCGGTATCTCGCTGCAGGAGTTGGATGCGTTCAGCCAGCTGGTCAGCATCTCCGGCTTCGTAAGTGAGGGCATTTTCGCCGTGGCGGAAAAGTTCGCGACTGCCACCGGTCATGGTGCCGATGACGGGCAGGCCGCAGCTCATAGCTTCGAGCGGAGTGAGGGCAAAAGGCTCTTCCCATTCGGAGGTGAAGAGCAGCGCATCATGCGCGCGATACACGTCTGGCATCTGATCGGGTGTGGCGCTGTGCCAAGTGACGGGAAGAGCATGGTCTTCAGCGTATTGTTTGAGCTTGGCGACGTAGTCGGCATCGCCTTTGCCATAGATGCGGAGTTCGCCCTGGAAGCGGTCTTTGAGCAATGCCAGCGCTCGCAGGGCGGTGTGGATGCCTTTGTCTTCGGCGAGGCGTCCGACCCAGAGCCAGTTCCGTGGCTCGCGGGTGACTGGTGCGCCGCTGAAATGATCCGTATCGACAGGGCAATGGATCACGCTGCCATGATTCACATCGTAGCCTTGCTCGGCTGTGAGTTCGCGGAGTCTCGCGCTGGTGAAGTAGAGCCTTGGAAAGCGGATGTCGCTGACTGGATTCGTCGGAGCGATGGGCTGTAGCTTCTCACGGCGACCAAGTAGCGACCAGAGTGTGCGCTGGGCTTTGGAAGAGACTGAGCCGGTGCTGCGGTTCCACCAATCGAGCCACACATCGGCCTTCAGGCTGCGGAGGATCCAGTGATCACTGACATCATAGACCGTGGGCACAGCGAGCTGCTGAAGCGTAAGGCAAAGTGACTTCGAGAGGCCGTTCATGGACCAGACATGCACGACATCGGGCTGAAACTCGGCGATGGCATCACGCAAGGTCTGGTTGTTGTGCGTTTCAAGGTGCTGGAGCTGGCTGAGGCCGAGCCAGGGATGCCCGTAGTAACCGTGGATGCGGAGATCGCGCCGGACGTGTGGCTGGTTTGCTGGCGGCTGTTTGGAATCGAGCCCGTGGTTGCTGGTGAGCACACGAACTTCATGGCCGCGCTGGCGGAGTGCCTCGGTGATAGCGGCGCAGCGGAGTTCATAGCCGCCGACGTAAAAGGGCGGGTAGAGGTTGGTGAGTGTGAGGATGCGCATGACGGGTGGAATGATGTCGGATGCGTCGCTCATCTGGAGCCGGGTGTCATTCCCCCCAAGTGCGGGCTTAGAATGCATGGGTTACTCCCAATTGGGGGTGGACCAAACGGATGCGTAGCTGTCTTTGATGGCTATTTTTTCGTTCCTCCCAACCCAAGTCATCGTGCCTGTCACCCAATTATCAAAAGACGCGTTCAAGCGTCGTGCTCAATTCTGGTTTAAATGGCGACCGGTGTCCGTCGGCTTCGTGACTTTTTTGCTGGTGATGGTGCCGATGATGATCGTGGTCTGGAACATGTACCATAAAGCAGATCAGATTCTGAAACATGGAATCCACGATCAACTGCTGAGTGCGGCCCGTGTGATGACAGAGGTCATTGACGTCGATGTGCATGAAAGCCTGAGGAAGCCTGAGCAAGATCTCTCAGCCGCCTATCACCAACAGGTTCGGAAGCTGGACGCAGCCAAAATGGCAGTGGATTCAAGCCATATGATCAAGTTTGCCTACACCTGCATTCTTGATGGATCACGAGTGCGGTTTGTGCTGGACGCAACACCTGACGGAGATGCGGATCGTGACGGGATGAATGATCGTGCGAAGCTGATGGAGATCTATGAGCACCCAAGCCCCACACTCCTGGAGGTCTTACGCACTGGCCTGGCCAGGGTGGATCAGGTGCCCTACACAGACCGGTGGGGGACCTTTATGAGCGGTTTTGCGCCCATGTTTGATTCAAATGGCGGACTCGTGGCTGTGGCTGGAGTGGATATATCGCTGGAAGACTATGAACTGCACCGCTCTGGCCTTAGACATGTGGCCACGTTAAGCGCGACAGGGGTCTTGTTTCTGGCTTATCTGGCCGGTGCGTGGATGGCCTGGTATCATCGGCGGTTGCAGATCTCGGTGGCGGAGGTTTTGCGGGCTTCTGACGCGGCTGCCACGGCAGAAAGGGTGAAGGCAGACTTCCTCGGGGCCATGAGTCATGAATTGAGGACACCGCTGAATGCTGTTCTTGGCATGAGCGAGATGCTGGGGCAGACGGAACTTGATCAAACGCAGAGAGGGATGCTCAATGCAGTGTCCAAATCGGGGGAATCACTGCTGGCGACGCTGACGAGTATTCTGGAGTTTACGCAGTTGGATTCGCGTCGTTTAAATACCGAGTCTGAGGAGGTCGGTTTACGCTCTTTGCTAAATGCAGTACTGCAGACTCATGATTCGGAACTGCGGGAGAAAGGTCTCTCATTCAAGCAATCCATCGCAGACGACTGTCCTTCGCGTTTTAAAGGTCATGTGGCTTTTCTGCGGCAGGTTCTGTCACAGCTTCTGTCGAATGCGATCAAGTTTACTGAATCGGGCGGCATCACGATCGATGTCAGTGCTACCAGTGAGGGTGAAGGTGGGCTCCTTCACTTTACCATCAAGGACACGGGGATCGGTATTGATGCGGATCATTTGGAACGTCTCTTTGAGCCTCTCTTCCAAGTGGATGGTACGACCACGCGTCGCTACGGTGGTACAGGTATGGGTCTGGCTCTGTGCAAGCGACTGTGTGACGAGATGAATGGCCGTCTATGGGTGGAATCAGAGCCTGGGCTGGGAAGTGCCTTTCATGTGGAAGTGCGGGTGGAGAGCTTTGGGAATGAAATGCTGCCACTGAGCCGTCAGGCTGTGCTCTGGACGGATGATTCCATGATGGCCATGCTGGCGACGCGGGTGATCGAAAAGACTGGGGCGTCAGTGTCAGCTGTGGCCTCGTTTGAGGCACTGCAAAAATTGCCGAAGCTGAGTGCCATCACCATCTGCGTTGTGGATGCGAGTGTGGCCACTCCGGACGATTTGAAGTCGATTCGAGGCTTGATGCCTTCGGCACGCCTCATCCTGCTGAATAGCGATACTGGCAGGAAAGGCAATGAATTGGCCGATGTGGTGCTTTCGTCCCCACTTAAGCCTGCTGATCTGCGGGTGGCTCTTGGCTAGGCCAAATCTAGCTTGGCTCTTCAGAGCCGAGTCGTGCGTCTGAAGACTTCGTTCTCGGCTTTGGAAGAGCTGAGTTACGCTTGAGCAAATCCGGCATGCTTGCCGGTGCGCTGGTTCCAGCGGATGCGGAGAGCGTGGGGAAACTCGGAGAGCCGTTTATTGGCGAGAAGCCATGTTAAATCGTGCCGGGCGTCATTGATGACACCTAAGGCGACAGTTTGGAGCCAGCTCTTGTCACGTGGTGTGATACTGCCAGCCTGTGCCAGGGCACGAGCATCGCCCTGGGCGCGTTTGTGAGCCTGAGCAGGCGTGTAGTTGTGGCTGTGCATGGCGACGGATTCGGGAACGTAGTGGACCTCGTAGCCGCGGGCTTTGCACCAGCGGGTGTATTCATCGTCCTCAGCGTATTGCAGGTCTTCGCGGAAGCCGCGCTGCGCCCACACATCCTTTCTCAGTCCACTGCTGACCATGCTGAAGAAGTGATCCCACTTGGCAGACTCACGGTTGGGGCCAAAGCAGCGGTCGTAATCGCAAGCGAACACGGCCTGACAATCGGGCCGTGGAATCTGGCGTCCGAAGCAGGCGGCGACTTTTTCATCGAGCAGGGCATCGGCAAGCGGCCGAAGCCAGTTCGATCCCTGAGGGGTGGCGTCAGCATTGAGAAAAAGCACGCGATCTGCCTTGGCGAGCCTCATGCCGTGATTCATGACACGGCTGGGATTATACTCCTGCGGCGTGATCTGGATGAAGTGTGCGGGATTGGCCGCACGGATGAGATCTTGTGAGCCATCGGTGCTGCCGCTGTCGATGACGATGAGTTCCACGTTTGGATAATCCTGCGCCGCGAGAGCTGGCAGAGTCTCCTTCAGCGCCCAGGCTTCATTGTAGGAGCGCATGACGATGCTGATGAGCGGCGGCGTGGTCATGGGATGGCTTGCACTGGTTTTGCGATTCTGGACAGAGCAGGCTTCGCGCGTCGAGCGACTTCCTCACGCAAATCACCATAAACCTTGGCCACTCGCCCTGCGATGCTGGGCACATCAAACTCGGCTAGAACATGGGCGCGGGCCTGTTCGCGAAGTTGGCGATGCAGGCTGTCATCATTAAAGACGGCGTCGATGGCTCGATGAAAGGTCGAAGGCATTTCGAGATCGTAGAGCAGGCCGGTGCGGCCGTGGTCGATCAGATCGAGAGGGCCGGAGGTGCGTGATGAGATCACAGGTGTGCCAGCAGCCCAGGCTTCAAGAATGACGATGCCAAAGGGCTCCGCAGTGCTGCTGAGAGTGAAGACTCGCGCCTGCTGGATGAGGCCGATGAGTTCGGGAGAACCCGAGGCGAGGCCGCCAGTGAGCAGCACGTCGTTTTGCAGACCCAGGCGTTCGATCTCGCGATTTAACTCCTCGACGACATGCTGAGTGGTGCCCGCGCCGATGAGGACGAGCATGGCTTTCGGATGGCGGCGCTTGATCTCGGGAAGCTGGCGCACGAGCCAGGGGAGGTTCTTGGCGGGATCAAGGCGGGCGACTTTGACGATTAGGTCTCGACCTGTGATTTGCGGAAAGGCCTTCAATGCAGCGGAACGATGATCCACGGCATACTGCGCGGCGGGGACGCTGTGAGGCTGCACGATGACACGCTGATGCGGATACTTTTGCTGGAGCAGCTGAGCCTCACGCGGATTGCAGGTGAAGATGGCATCGGTGAGTTCTAAAACGCGTCGGCTTTGCACGAGTGCACCGAGAGCCTTGCCCCATTCGAAGCCGCCTTGAAGTGGAGCGGTGAGCTTTTCATTTACCTCGACCGGGATGTCGAGCGCACCACCATGAAGCGTGACGACATGCGGGATCTTTTTCCACCTAGCCACTCGGAGTCCGATGCCTGCGATGCGATTGAGCGCATGTGAGTGGATGACATCCGCAGGGCTTTGCAGTAGCTGAGCGAAGAGGTCGAAGGAGAAGAGATTGCCGCCCCAGGAGACAAGTTCTTCCCGTTGCCGCTGTGAGATGCCCCAGACGGGGGCGAAGGCGTGGTAGCGGCTCACTTTGCCTCCCGCGTCGCAGATGGGATCACGCTCGCAGGTAGTGGATCCATGCGGGGAGTGAACTGCGGAGGAGATGCCATGCGTTTGCAGCCCCTGGATGAGACGCAACACAGCCGTCTCCGTGCCGCCCCATTGAGCTGGCTCGTATTTGCGCAGGATGTGTGAGATGTGCATGGCTGGAAGTAGATTGCCTCTTCAGAGGTGAGAGGATTGGGGGATTGATGAGCGAAAGGAAGACGAGTTACGTTCGGTCTCGGTCCGGGAAAGCCGAGCTACGGCGAGGCGTTTACGGGGCGACGTAGCCAGCTTCTCCAGAGGCGAGAGGGTTGGGGCTTTTGCCCCTGAAGAAGCGGCTGTGTATGGCGGTGCGTTCCTCCGGCTTCAAGGCGGCTTGCCACAACGCCCATACCGTCACGGTGGCGGCTAGGCCGCCCGGTAGGAACGTCGAGAGCAGGAGACCGCCTTGAAGCGGAGGAAAGTGGGGGGCAATGCCGAGGATGAGCACGGCAGGCAGGCTGCAAAGCACCGGAGCGAGGAGGGTTTCGCGTAGCAGGCGCAAAGGATGGATGCCGATGTCGCGAGCCATCCAGGGCCAGAGTTTAAACCAACCAAAGAAGAGCGTGGGTATGAGTGAGCCGATGGCGACGCTGACGACGCTGCGGAAGGTGAGCACAAGGGTGATGCTGAGTGCGAGATTTGCCACAGCCTCGCCGATGCCGAGCCACATGAGGCGGCGCTCATGACCGGTCATCATGTAGATGCGCTTGCTGACGCTGTGCGTGAGGGTGGAGGTGTAGAACCAGAAGAGCAGCACCTGGGCTACCAGAACGGTCTCGCGATTCATCGTGGCCTCGCCCGTGAGCAAGTGGAGAAGATGCTCCAGCTCAAACGCGCAGAAGATGTAGAGCGGAGTGGAGATCAGCGAACTCCAGCGCGTGCCACGGCGGAGGAGGTCCCGCACGGAGTCATGATCACCACTGGCATGCAAATGAGCAGCCGCAGGCGAAAGCGTGTCCTGAAGCTGCTTTGTGAATTGAGCAAAGACTTCAGCCACCTTGGCTCCAGCTTGATACAGCGCGATTGCGCTGACCGAAAGCGTGGCGCCGAGCACAAGTTGGTCGGTTTTGCCGAGAATGATGTTCGTGGCGGTGCTGATGTAGGCAAAGATGGAGAACGCCATCGTCTCACGCATCATCGAGCGTGAGAAGAGCTGTGGGCGCAGTCGCACCTCGGGCATGTGTTTGAGGGCAAAGAAAGCGGCGAGCAAGTCTGGCACCAGCGCGAAGAACAGTGCGGTGATCATGATGCTCATGAAGCTCCAGCCCGCGTAAACAGCCCAGGCGATGACGCCCAGACGCGCCAGCATGGCTCCGGTGGTGATGTTGTTGGCCAGGCTGATGCGCTGTTGTCCCCGCAGGATCTCCGGGAAGATGCCGAGCGGAAACGCGAGCCCGATGGCGGCGAAGAAGACGATCAGTGCGATGCGAAACTCGTCATGGTTCGCGGGAGAGACATCGAAGAGCTGGATAAGCTGATGAGACCCAAGCGTGACCACTCCGGCGAGCCCGATGGCAACCGCCAGGTAGAAGAAGAGAATCGTGCTAAGCACACGACTGAGCTGTGGCCAGTCTTTGGAAACGGAAAGCTCGGCCACACGCTTCTGCGCGGCGAATCCGAAGCCAAAATCAAGCAGGATGCCATAGCCGAAAACGCTCCACAGCAGCGACCAGAAACCAAATGCCTCCTTTGGCAGCGATTGATAGAGCAATCTGAAGGTCACAAGCCCCACAACGATGCCGACAGCGGTGCGAAGGTAATTGGAGAGTGCGTTGCTCCAGATGCGGTGTTGAACGTCGGTGTAAGTCATGTGCGTTCCGAAGTGTGGCTTATGAAGAGTGAAGGGACAATCCCCGCAGGTGGGTGGTAGTCGTTGGATTTGCCAAAAAAACAGGGCCGGAAGAAATGAATCTTCCGGCCCTTCAACCACACCAACTAAAGAAAAGGATTCGTCACCGCACGAACAGCCAGGTGTTCTCTTCGACGCTTTGAGTTTTGAAACCGAGAGCGTGGAACTGGTCGATGACGCGTTGGTTGGCGGCTTCACCGACGATGCTGGGATGAAGCTCGATGATGATTCGGGTGACAGTTTTGGGGAGTTGAGTGAAGTCGAGATAGGTCTCAGCACCTTCGATGTCACAAATGAGGGCCGTGGGAGAGGCTGCCATTTGCTTTACGATGGTGTGCAGGCTCAATGACGGCACGGTGATCTGCGTGGCATTGTCGTTGGCGGTGACGATGCTGTTATCTGATTGAGCGCGTAGTTCCGGCGCAGCATGGCGAGGGTGTTGGGATTCGGCTCGACGGTAAGGTGATGCTTCACGCCGATGACCTTGCGGCAAAAGAGGCCGATAAAGCCGATGGCTCCGCCGAGTTCGAGAATGACATCGTCTTTGGTGAGGCACTGCTGGACGAGTCGGCGTTCCTGAAACTCGTAGCGGTCCTGCAGGATGTGGTTTTTCATCAGCGGGGAGAGGCTGCTGATGTCGAGATGAACGCTGTGGAGCGTGGCACGCTTTTTGGCGGGCAAGGTGTACTTGAAGTGCCAGCGCGTGAGGAAGTTTTGGATGAAGCTGGGATAGGACAGAGTCATGAGATTAGGCGGCGAGGGCGTGAATGTTGGATGAGGCAGAGGCAGGTACGATGGCTTGTGCCATGAGGCGGTGGATGTGCGGGATGTGGGTGATGTCGGCAGGCACTTCAGGCGTGCTGCTGAAGAGCGTGGCGTAGCTCTGTGGGTCATGCGGGTGGTAGCCGTGCATGGCGCGGATTGGGCGCTCACCCATGTGGCTGGGGACGATGAGTGTGCCCTCGCGGACGAGGAAGATGAGTTCGCCAAACCGGCCATCTTCAAAGTGGGCACGCATGGCTTTGAGTTCGTCATCTGGGACGATGCGGCCTTCGTTTACGGTTTGAAGCGCTGAGGTGATGCGTTGGCGGGCGTTGTCATTGAAGAACCAGAAGCGGGCCATGGTGCTGTCATAGACGACGTTGTAATCCTTGCCGATGCGGAGGCCGAGGGCGTCAATTTGCTTTGCTAGATCGAGGTGTTCATCGCAGTTTGCCATGCCGTGGTCGCTGAACACATGCAGTGTCACGCTGCGGTAGTGTTGATGGGCGAGTTCGAGCGTTTGAGTGATCCAGGCTTCGTATTCGGCGAGTTTGGTGTCGATCTCAGGGGACTGATTGCCGACTCGATGCAGGAGGCCGTCGAGGCCGGCCCAGTATTGGAAAGCGAAACGGATGCGCTCTGAGGTGATGTCGGCGTTCAGGCGGTCGCGATTGGTTTCCTCGCTCAAATCCGGATTCGTGACGAAGTAGGGCACCTTTTTCGCTTCAAGCTGATCAAAGATGTTTTCGCCGCGATTCATGCCCTTGGGCTTCAGTGGGCTTTTCTTTTCCGTGAAGTCGTAGAGGTGAATGCGCTGGAAGGGGATGTTGTAGAGGTCAAAGTAGCCCTGGAATCCGAGGAAGCGCTTCACGATCTTCGTGAGGTGCCGACGAACGATGCGGCGGCTGGTGAGAGCCTTCGGAAGCCAGCGCAGCCAGCTCAGGGAGGCGAAGGGCGAGTTCTTTGGATCGTGGATGAAGTAGCACCAGTTCTGATGCTCATCCGGCCAGCGACCGCTGAGGATGCTGGGCACGCAGGTGCTGCTGTAACCGAAAACGCTCTCCAGTTTGCGACGATGCGGCGCAGCGTGCTGGAGGAAATGCGGACGCTTTTTGATGATCTCCCACCCGCAGGCGTCGATCATGATGAAGAGGTCGAGATGGTCTTTCATGGGTGGGGCTTGATTGACTGAGTTTGGT
>JAGKWZ010000019.1 GCA_021151605.1 Verrucomicrobiaceae bacterium | reverse complement strand
CCACCCACCTGGGGGGATTGTTGCTTCGTCGCCCTGAGGGAACATTTCGTCACCATGTCCGATCTCGCAGTTCCACCCTCGCTTCCAGTCACCGTCCCGCCGCGCATGCTGCGGCGTCCGGTGGCGGCACGTCGCCGCTCGGAGATCGTCGAAATCGATACCGAGCCGAAGGACGCCCCATCCGCCATCAAGCTGCCCTTCGACCCGTTGCGTCTCATCGACGCTCTCGTTCGCCGCTGGTGGCTCATGCTCATCGTCGGCAGCATCTTTGGCGCGGCGTTGTTCTTTGTCGGCAAAGCACGCTTTGAAACCCTTCATTCCGCCCAGGCTCAAATCATCAAGCAGGAGACCGCCTCCGCCTTCCGCCAGTCCGACTCCGGCGAGAGCTTCAAGCCACGCGACTTCACCATCCCGACCTTTGTGAGCCTCATGCACTCCAGCGCCATGGTCGAGGCCGCCTGCAAACGCCTCGATGGCCGTGTGCCAGAAAGCGTGATCCGCGCGGGGTTGGTCGTCACGCCGATGCGCAATACCGACATCGTCTCCATCAGCATGACCTCCAATCAAAACCCTGAGACCGCTTTGGAAATACTCCAGGCCTACACCTCTGAGGTGCTGACACTCTCCCGCGATCTACAGCGTGGTTCCGCCTCAGACATGCGCGAGTTCTTGCAGCAGCAGATCGAGCGCACCGATGGCGACCTCGTGAAGGCCAATGAAGAACTCCTCGACTACAGTCGCCGTGAGCAGCTGATCGACGCCGACAAGCAAATGGACGCCTGGCTCGGCGAACTCGGCAACTTCACGCTCAAATACGAAACCCTGAAGCTCGACCACGATACACTCGACCTCCGTATCCAGGGTGTCGAAAGTGAACTCGCCAAGGTGGACACAAACGCCTCCCGTCTAGAAGCCACCCGCCGAGAGGTGGCCGAGCTGGCCGTGCGTTACACAAACGAGCATCCCACCATGATGGAAGCCCGCGAAAAACTCGCCGCCATGGAGCAGCAAATCGCCGCCGCTGGCCCACGAGCTGACGCACCACCAAAGCCCGGTGAAAGCAGCGTGGCAGAGAGCCTTTACCTCGAACTCGTCCGCCTGCGCTCAGAGAAAAAGGTCATATCCGAGCAACTCACCAAGCTCAATACCGTGCGCGACGGCCTGAACGAGCGCCTCGCCCAGCTCCCACGCAAGGCGATGGAATACGCCCGTATCAAATCCAAGCAGCAGACTCTCGAGTCCTCACGCGCCATGCTGGCCAGTCGGCAGCGCGAGGCGATGCTCTTTGAAGAAAACGCGCAGGGCTTCTTCAAACTCTTCGCCATGGATCGTCCGCAGGACATCAAAAGCGTGCCGCCAACTCAAAAGCTCGCCATGGTTGCCGGCGGTGGTTTTGCCGCCGGAGCAGGTGTCGTGGCCTTTGCCGTGATCATGCTCACCTTGCTCGATGGCCGCATCCGCAGCGGTGGGGATCTGAAACGCGCCACCGGTGTGCCCGTGATCGGCCTCATGCCAGCAGATCAGCGTCAGTTGCACGAAAGCGAGGCCGCGTGGGCATTCCGCACCTGGACACGCCTCCAGCCGATGCTGCTCATCCCTTCACGCGGCGAGGCCACCCTCTGCGGCCTCATGCATGATGGCGACTCCGAGTCTGCCTCCAGCATGACACAGCGCCTCGCCTCAGCAGCCGTGCGTCGCGGCCTCAGCTGCATCGCCATCGTGCCTGGGACTGAAAACGCCAGCCTTAGCCTGCGTGATGCCGTGCGTGATCCTGAACTCGTCATCTCTCACCTGCGCCAGCAGCATGGCGAAGTCTGCACGCTCAGCACTGATGAAGCCTGGACATGGACGGCCGAGCAGCGCCAGCAATGGTGGGCCGCTCTTTCCAAATGGCGCAATGCTCCTGAAGTCGTCATCCTTATCACCCTGCCCTCCGTCGAGCAGCCCGAGTCACTCCTCCTCGCTGAAAAGCTGCCAAACCTCCTCTGGATCGGCTCAAGCGGCAGCACCCGCGTGCAGAGCGTGAGCGATAGCCTCCGCATGTATCGCGATTCCGGCTGCCGCCTCGTCGCTGCCGTGCTCGATCGCGCTCCAGTTCTCAAACCCTTGGCTTTAGCGAAATTCGCCGCGCTTCTGATGCTCTCCGCGAGCTTCGTGCAGGCTCAGGACGTAGCTCAGCTTTCCAAAGCCGAGTCCGAATCACCCGCGGCTGCCGCCACCTCCCAGCACTCGGCTCAGAATAGCCAGGCGACTCTCCTGCTAGGCCCTGGCGATGCCGTGAATATCAACATGCCCGGCATGGAAGGCCATGAGCGCGAGGCCGTGCCCATTGGACCAGACGGTCGCCTCACTTATCTGCAAGCCCGTGACATCGTCGCGGCTGGCCTCAGCGTGGACCAGCTCCGCACCAAACTCACCACCGAACTCCGCCGCTATTACAAGACAGCCAGGGTCGTCGTCACCCCCTTCACCTTCCAAAGCCGCAAAGTCTATGTGCTCGGCAAAGTCGTCAAAAAAGGAGCCATCAACCTCGACCGCCCGATGTCGCTGCTCGAAGTCGTCGCTGAGGCTGGCGGTCTGGAAACCGGCCTCTTCCAGCAAAACACCGTCGAGCTGGCCGATCTCGGTCGCAGCTTTGTCATGCGCGGCCAGCAGCGCCTTCCTCTGAACCTCGAAGCACTCTTCCTCAAAGGCGACATGTCCCAAAACGTCCGTGTCGAACCTGGCGACTACGTTTACTTCCCCTCTGCCAACTCGAACGAAATCTACGTCCTCGGCGATGTGAAAATGCAGGGCACGCAAGGCCTGGTCGGCCACACCAGCGTCCACAGCGCCATCTCCCAGGCTGGCGGCTTCACGCCCAAGGCCTACACCCAGCGCATCCTCGTCATTCGCGGCTCGCTGGAGAAACCGGAACGCTTCGTCGTCGATATGAACGACATTTTGACCGCCCGCAGCACCGGCTTCCGCCTGGAGCCAAAGGACATCGTCTATGTCGCCGACCGGCCATGGGCTCGCGCCGAAGAACTGGTCAACATCGCCATCAACGCCTTCCTCCAAGGTGCCGTCTCAAGTTGGACCCGCGCCAACATCGGCCCCTTCATCCAACAACCGCTACTGCCACAGATCAGGTAACGCCGCGTAGCTTGGCCTTTCCAAGCTAAGCCAGAAGTCTCTCGAATCTCGAAGCAAATCCTCGCCTCAAATTTCCCAAGCCGGATACGAGAAAGCCCTTGTCCAAATGACTTCCCATGCCGTTAATTTACGACATGTCTGAGCCCTCTAGCGAAATTCCCGCCCTGAAGACCCTTCGCGTTGCCGTAGTGGAAGATGACGCGACGCTTCGACTCTTCATGAAAAAGCTCATCCAGAAGCCTGCCAACGGCTTCGAGTTTGTCGGGGCTTGGGAAACGGCAGAGGAGGCGGTGAAACCTATCATCGAAAACAAACCGCACGTCATCGTCGTCGATCTCGAGCTACCAAAAGTCTCCGGCATGGAGCTGATCCGCCAGCTTTCTCCTCGCTTGGCCAACACAGCCTTCGTCGTGCTCACGATCCATGATAATCCAGACAAGGTTTTCGCTGCCCTCCGCGCAGGGGCAAACGGCTACCTGCTCAAGACCGCCAAACCGAACGAAATCGCCGCGGGCATCCGCCAGGCCAGCGAAGGCGGCTCTCCACTCAGTCCCGACATCGCTCGACTCCTGATTAAGTCCTTTCAGGAACCCGTCGCACCGCAAAAGAAGGATATCCCTGGCCTCACTCCCCGCGAAAGCCAGATCCTCGAGCGCCTCGCTCAGGGCATGGTGCCGAAAGAGGTCGGCTATGATCTCGGCATCAGCTATGAGACCGTGCGCGACTACCTCAAGGCAGTTTATGCCAAGCTCCATGTGCGTTCCCGCACGGAAGCCGTGATCAAGTATCTGGAACATCAGGCCTGACCGTAGCTCGGTTTTGATTCGCTGCGCTTCTCCTACGGGCAGCCTGCGGCCCTCTATCTCCGCCTCACTCCGGAGCCAAAGCCGAGACCGAGGTCTGCTGGCTCCCGAAGAAAATTAGCGTCTCGAACTGAATCAGTGGACGCTCGCTTCGGCTCGCGAGAGCCAAGCTCAATGACGATACCACCCACCTGCGGGGATTGTTGATCTGCCTCCTGAGGCCGAAACTCTCACGTCATGAAACGCCTGCTTCCACTCCTCTTCCTCACCGCCTGCACGGCTGTCCATAAAGGACCGCGCTTTGATGCGCGGAGCGATTCACCGGCTGCTGTGGCCACGCCGGAGTTTGAATCCGCCACCCCCAAGGAGGCCATCAACCCGCAATGGCTGCAAAAGCCAGCCAAGGCCTACACACTCGGTCCAGGAGACAAGCTCGAACTCGAAATCATGGGCGAAGCAGGCTCCCGCACCGACACATTTGTCACCCCGGACTCGAAGGTTTATTTTGATCTCCTGCCCGGCATCGATGTCGCAGGCAAAACCACCCAGCAGCTTCAAACCGAACTCGAAGCCGGCCTGACCAAGTATTACAAGCAGCCTCAGGTCGCCGTGACATTGCGCGAGGCCGTCAGCCAGCGCGTCTGGGTGCTTGGCCGACTCAACGCCCCAGGCATCTATCCCATCAAGCAGCCGATGCGCGTGCTGGATGCCGTGTCCCAGGCTGGTGGTCTTTTCACCTCCCGCTTCACCGGCACCACGGAGGAGCTGGCTGATCTGAAGCACAGCTTTATGATTCGTGGCGGACGCACGCTGCCAGTCAATTTCGAAAAGCTCATCCGCGAGGGCGACATGACCCAAAACATCTACCTGGAGCCAAATGATTACCTCTACCTGCCATCCTCGCTCACCAACGAAGTGTATCTGCTAGGTGCCGTCACCGAGCCTCGCCCCGTCGGCTTCATGAGTGACATGAACCTCATCGGAGCGCTCGGACGCGGACTGGGGCTCACACCGGGCGCCGACCTCACACGCGTCTCCATCATTCGCGGCTCGCTCACCGATCCGAAGATCGCCACAGTCAATGCTCTGGAAATCATGAATGGTAAGGCCACCAACGTCCGCCTGGAGCCCGGAGACATCGTCTATGTGCCTGGTCCAGGCTCCATTTCGCCTGGCGGTCTGGCTCGTGAGGCGGTGAATACCTTTACCCGTCTCGTCGCTGCCAATGAAGGCTCCAACGCGGGCGCTCCTGGTGCTGCCGGAGTCGGCGTAAACATCAACATCGGAGGCTCAAACCAGTGAACGTGATCGCTCTTCCCACCGTAGCTACGCTTTCCAAAGCAGAGACCGAAGTCTCCAGGCTCACGAACAAAACCCAGCGCGCCGAAGTGAATCAAGGGACGCTAGGCTCGGCTCAAAAGAGCCAAGCAACCGCAAAGCCCCGCGTCCTCATCATCGCCGAAGCTGCCAATCCTGCGCTCACCAGTGCCGCGCTCGTCGGCTGGGCATGCACCCAAGCCATCGCCGCAGAAGTGGACGCCCACATCGTCACCGAATGGCGGAATCGCGATGACTTTCTCCGCGCTGGACTCATCGAAGGCAAAGATTTCACCGCCATCAACAATCGCCGCCTCCAGCACCTGTCCTGGAGCCTCACGAACAAACTCAGCGGCAAGGGAAACTTCAGTTGGAGCCTCTACGCCCTGCTTTCGAACCTCGTCTATCCCTTCTTCGAGCGGAAGCTCTGGAAGGAGTTCGGTCCGCGACTCAAAGCAGGCGAGTTCGACATCGTCCATCGCGTCCTGCCACTCTCACCCACCACTCCGAGCTGGATCGCACCGAAGCTCAAAAAGATCGGTGTCCCCTTCGTGCTCGGCCCGCTGAACGGCGGCGTGCCTTGGCCAAAGGGCTTCGAAGAACTGCGCCGCAATGAACGCGATGCCGCTGGCAAGCTGCGCGTTCTTTACAAGCTCACTCCCGGCCTCAAATCGTCGCGTGAATGCTCCAGCGCGATACTCACCGCCTCACGCACGACGCTCAAAGAGATACCAGCCTCCATTCAGAGCCGCTGCGTCTTCATTCCTGAAAACGCCATCGACTTAGCCAAATTTCCGCTCACGCCTCGAGAAGTCTCTTCGACGGACACCGACCGCCCATTGCGACTCTCCTTTGTAGGCAGACTCGTCGCTCTGAAGGGCATCGACATGCTGCTGGAAGCCGCCGCACCACTTCTCCGCAGCGGTGCTGCCACACTCGACATCATCGGCGACGGACCAGAGCGCGCACGCTTGCAGCAGCTGATCCAGGATCAAAGTCTCGGCGACGCCGTGCGCATGGAAGGCTGGATCGATCACGCGAAGCTCGGCCCCAGGCTGCGTGAGAGCGACCTCTTCGTCTTCCCCAGCATCCGCGAGTTCGGTGGCGGCGCGGTTCTAGAGGCGATGGCGCTCGGCATCCCGCCCGTGGTGCTGAATCATGGCGGCCCTCCTGAACTGGTTCCTCCCGGAGCCGGATTTGTGCTGCCAATGAGCACGCGGGAGGACATCGTCAGCCGCATTCGTGAGCTTTTGATCACCGTCTCTTCAGATCGCGAATGCCTCGCCGAAGCTGGCAAGCGCGCGCAGGCCCATGTGCGCGAGTTTTACACCTGGGAGGCGAAGGCCAAGCAGATCGTCCAAGTCTATGAATGGCTCCTCGGTCGCCGTGAGACCAAACCCGACTGGGGCACCCCGATGGGGCAGAAGTAGCTCGGCTTTCCAAAGCCGAGATGAACGTCTCCTGACTTTATTCGTCACCCCAAATCCCAAACCACTCGGCTCTGGAGAGCCAAGTCACCTTCATGACCAAACCCTTTCACATCCCCTCCCTCGATGGCCTGCGCGCGGTCGCGATCTTCATCGTCTTCCTCAGTCATGCCGGGCTGTCGCATATCGTGCCAGGGCTGTTTGGAGTGACCATTTTCTTCTTCCTTAGCGGCTACCTCATCACCACGCTCATGCGGATGGAATGTGAACGCACGGGCAGCGTCAATCTGTGTGACTTCTACATGCGCCGTGCACTGCGCATCTTTCCCCCCTTCTATCTCGTGCTCGGCGTCATTGCACTTCTCGGGGTGAACGGCTGGACTCACGGCGGCTTCTCCTGGGCGGCTATGGCAGCGCAGGCAGGTTTTATTTCGAACTACTGGGAGATCCAGGGCGGCCTGCAACCCGCTGGCACGGAGGTGATGTGGTCGCTGGCCGTCGAAGAGCACTTCTATTTGCTGTTCCCCCTCTTCTATCTGGCGCTGCGCCGGGTGCTGCCAGATCGCAAACATCAATTCATGGCGATCTTGAGCCTCTGCGGACTCGTTCTCGCCTGGCGAATGTTCCTGGTGCATGGCTGGCAGGTCATCGACCTCCATAATGGCAGCGCCCACCACCCACGCACCTGCCACGGCACCGACACACGCCTGGACGGCCTGCTTTTCGGCTGCGCGCTGGCTGTGTTCGGGAATCCAGCCCTCGATGCCGGTAGCGGCCGTCGTGGGCTCATGCTGTGGATCATTTTGCCAATCAGCATAGCGGTCCTGCTGGCGAGCTTCGTCCTGCGTGACGTGGCGTTTCGCGAGACCTGGCGCTACACGATCCAAGGTCTGGCACTCATCCCCGTCTTCATCGCCGTCATCCGCTACGCCGACTGGCTGCCCTTCCGTTTTCTAAACTGGGCCTGGGTGCGGAAAATGGGTGTGCTCTCGTATGCCTTCTACCTCGTGCATTCACTTGTGATCGCACTGGTGAAAACTCATCTGCCTATTTCCAAGCTCTGGCAGGGAGTGACGGCCTTTATCCTCTCCATGGCACTCGCCTGGCTGATGAACGCCTTCATCGAAAAGCCCTGCGCGAAGCTGAAGAAGCGCTTCGCCGCCAAGTAACGTCACGCGGCTTTGTAAAGCCGAGTTCGAAGTCTCCCGAGCAACATCACCCGCGTCCTCACGATCCCTGACGACCGTGCGATTCGAAAGCGACATTGTTATGGCTAATAGGAATGGGGCTGGCGATGCGGATGTTTGCGGTGCTGGGTCAGGCTTTTCTCAAAACAAAGAAGAGCCACGGCGCGACCAGCAGCCAGAGCACAAAGACGACCAGCGCACGTCGTAGTCGGCCAGCACCTCCGCCAGCGGGCGTTTCCGCAGCACAAGCCCCATAAAACACTCGAAGGCGACCGTGAGGCACAGCCAGACAGCCCCCACAGACGTGTTCCTTGACATAGTAGGAGTCTATTCCCCAACTACTACCTCGACTGACAAAGGTGCGCAGTAGCATCAAAATAGTCGCCCTTGGTGCTTCTCGAAGCCACTCTCTGACCTGCTGTTGGGCTGGCAAAGATCAGCGACCAAGTCCGCGCCGACCCGCAGCTCGCCGCGCGCTCTCCTCACGCCGCGAGGTTGCGCCGCTACTACAGCGAGGAGGCGCTGCAAGCCCTCGAAGCCAACCTCAAAGCCGCACAGCTTGTCCAAGGCGACGATACTGGCGTGAAAGCCCGCATTCAAATGGCTGCCGAATCCGTGAAGTATGCCCGCCTCGTCACCGCGCTGCTCGAATTCGCGCATGACAAAAAATCCCCCGCATTCACCGAGCGCCTCTCCGCCGTGGAAGCCTTCCTGAAAACCAAAGTCCTCACCCCCGAACTCGCCCCGCTCCACAGCCATCGCTACCTGCGCATGGCCTTGGCGCATGCGGAGCGGGAGGTGGAGTGAATCGTTATGGTTGGCTGCGAAGGCGCTTACGGGAACACCACTTCGACTCTGTAGAAACAGCGGTCAGGCGGAGGGTTTGGATCGACGAGGGTTAGCGATTGATCAGTCGTCAGGGTGCTGGTGCGGGTGACTTCAGTCCAGGTGTTGGTGGTCAGGTCGGGAGTGCGATGCAGGATGTAGTAGCGGCCTGATTTGCCTGCGATGGTGGTTTGAAACTGGGCGCCGGTCTTCGCGATGGCTTGCACGTTGAGCATGTCGGTGGCGACCAAGGCATCGGTGCCTGCGATGAACTCGCTGATGCCGGATTGGCCATCGCCATCGCGGTCGGCGTGCTCACAAAACTTGGCGAAGACGCAGTCGCCGCTGCCCGGTGCAAAGGCATTGCTGCCGCCGCCGAAGGAGTTCTGGAAGGGGCGCAGCGTGGGCCAGTTCGTGCTCAGCGTGCCGCCTGCGAGATAGACGGAGCCATCTGGCGCGATGCAGGCCGTGCGTCCGTTGTCATAGAGCGCGCCGCCGAGGTAGGTGCCGTATTCCAGCTTCTTCATGTCGGGTGCGATGACGCAAAACAAGCCATCCCAGGCTCCACCGCTTGAGCTTTGATGAGCCACTCCGGGAGGGATCGGGAAATCGGTGGAGTTGCTCTCCGTCACGAGAATGATCCGGCCAGCCGCATCGACGTAGATGCCGTCGGGGTTCTCGCCGCCGGAGCCACCGATGATCGTGCTCATCATGCGTCCGCCATCGAGCCCGATTTTGGCAAGGCCGATGTCGCTGAAGCCTTTCAAGGCGTTGCCGATGGTGCCAGCCGTGATCGGCCAGTTGGCTGATTGCGTGACGCAGGCCACGTAGGCATTGCCGCTGGCATCAATGGCGAGGCTGTGCGTCTCCATCGAGTCATCGCCAGCTCCGCCAAGATAGGTGCCAAAGATCAAGGCCGAGCCGGTGGCGTTGAGCTTGGCCACAAACATGTCTTTGAGCCCGGCGTTCGTCGTCACGGCACCAGCGCCAGCCGTCAGGATGTCGGTCGAGCTGGTGTAGAAGCAAATGTAGGGCTGCTCGTTCGCATCGACACGCACGGATGCAGGCCCTGATTCATCGCCAGAGCCGCCCAGCCATGTCGCCCACAGCACCTGCGTTCCATCGCCTTTGATCTTCACCAGTCCCGATTCGGTGCCTGCGCCGAAGCTGGGCTGGAAGGCGTTGGTGAAGGCATTGGCAAAGGCAGCGGGCATGGTGTTGCTCGACAGAGCGGCGCGGGACAGCACGCCATAGACATCACCATCGGCATCGACGGCAATGTCCCGCACCAGCTCGCCCACACCGACGTAGGTGGCCCAGAGGAGAGTGGCTCCGTCCGGCGAGAGCTTTGCGACGAAGGCATTTTGATTGCCGTAGTTGCTGGGGTTGGAGGTGCCCGCAAACGTCTGCTGCAACGCCCCGGAGGTCACGGGGAATCCAGGCCCGGCGCGACCCGAGACATACACATAGCCCTGCGCATCCACTTCCACCGCGTAGCAGCGATCATACGCCGCACCACCCAGAAACGTGGACCACAGCAGCTTGCCATTCTTGTCGAACTTTGAGACAAAACCATCGCAGTTACCAAACGCCCCCGTGCCTGGGCCGGGAGTGGTGACACCTGCGTTGTAGATGCGGCTATAAGCGCCCGGCGTGGTCGGAAAATCGCTGGAGGCCGTGCCGCCAACGACCACCACATTACCCGCCGCATCGCAGCATACATCGCGAGCATGCTCCCAGTTAGATCCACCGAGATAGCTGGAGAATGCCAGCGCATACGTCGGCACTCCAGGCTGCACAGGCACGATGCCAGCCAGCGCCTCGACCTCGGCGAGTGAAAGCGCTCGATTGTAGATACGGGCCTCGTCCAGCTTGCCATCAAAGGGCCGCGTCAGGGCCGCGATATTGCCCAAATACAGAGAGTCCGTGCTCGGCGAGATCGTGATCGCCAGCGCAGTATTTGCTCGCTCCACACCCTGCACATACACCCGCAGCGTGGTGCCATCATAAGTGACCGCCACATGCTGCCACGCATTCAGACTGACCAGACCGCCCGGCGAAGTGTAGTCCACCGATGTCTTCAACTGCAAGGCCCCCGTGCCCGTCAGCGCCAGATCATACTGGCTGCCGGTCACGGTGCCCTTTTTGAAGATGCGGCCAAAGTTCGCATAGCTGCGCGGATTGATCCACGCCGCGAGAGTGAAGGCATTGCCCAAATCCAGTGTATTGCTGTCCGCGATGGCGATCACATCATTCACGCCGTCCAGCGATACCGCCCCCGCCGTGTGCCCGCTGACCCACACCGTGCCGCTCGTATTCATGAGCGTCCCATGCTGCGCCAACCCGCTGCTATCAGCGGCGACAGTGCCTGCCGTTTCATCCATCGCCCAATGCCCCACCAGCCCGCCGACCTGGGCCTGGGCAACATCGCTCATGCCAACGACAGCGCACAAGATGCGGGCGATAAGAGTATGGATTTTCATGCGGTGAGGGTAATGGGGTGAACTCGGGACGTCAATTCAGTCACCACTCTCGAACTCACCGCCGCTGCTACTTCTGCCTGGAATAACCGAATGAGGAGCGCGAGGTAGAATGAACTAAATCATGAAACATCTCCTCCTGATCTGCCTGCTCACCAGCACGGCTTTTGCTCAAACCACATCCTGGGACGTGCTCACCGCTGGCGCAAAGCCAGACGGCGCCACAGACAACACTGCCATTTTTCAGCGCTTGCTCGATGAAGCGGGCAAGGCGGGCGGCGGCGTGGTGACGGTGCCTGCGGGATTGTTTCGGATCGCGGGAAACTTGAACATTCCGGCGAACGTCACGCTGCAAGGCATCTACAAAGTGCCGCCGACGGTGAAGTCGCCGAGGACTGCGCCATTGACGGGATCGGTATTGGAAGCCATGGCGGGCCGTGGCTCGGCGGAAGGGCCGCCGTTTATCAATCTCGCGGGCGACAATGCTGCCATCGCGGGCTTCATCATCACTTACCCGGAATGGAAGCAGACGGACGTGCCGCCAGTGCCGTATCCACCGTGTGTGGATGCGGTGGGCATGATCAATGTCGGCGTCAGCGAGTGCCTGCTGCTCAATCCGTATGTGGGCATCCGCCTCATCAATGCGCCACGGCACATCGTGCGCAATGTCACTGGCTATCCATCCTCGCGCGGCATCTATGTGGATTACTGCCTCGACATTGGCCACATCGAGAACGTCCACTTCTGGCCCTTCGGCATCGCCTACAACCCAAATGATCCGTATTGCAAGTGGGTGAACTTAAATGGCATCGCCTTTGATTTTGCCCGCACCGACTGGCACTACGTTTTGAACACGTTCTGCTTCGGTTACGGCATCGGCTACAAGTTCTCCGAATCGAAGGAAGGCAGCGCGAATGGCAACTTCAACGGCCTCGGCGCGGACTCATGCCAGCGCGCGGTCGTCGTCGAGCAGGCGCAGCCAGCGGGCTTACTTATCACCAACGGCGAGTTCGTTGGGCGCTGGGGCAGCACGGATTCTGTGTGCTTGGAAATCGCACCGCAAGTGATGGGCAAGGTGAGCCTCGCTAACTGTGCGTTCTGGGGGCCGATCGAGCGTTGCGTGTGGATGCGTAGCACCGCCGGACAGTTCACTGCCAGCGCTTGCAACTTCGTGAATTGGGACATTGGCAATCTCGGCTCGCCCGCCATTCAAGTCGATGCTGGCAAGGCCATCGTACAGGGTTGCACTTTCGTTGACGGCAGCACGAACGTGAAAATCGGCGGCAAGGTCGTGTCAGCCATCCTCAATGGGAACCAAGCGTCGGGCGGCTTTCGTATCGAAAACCAAGCCGGTCGGCGTACGCAGAGCGCGCTGAACGAGGAGCCGCCCGTGATCGAGTGGACGAACGAAGCACTCGCACATTACCGCATCCACGTCGGTCAGCCCGGGGACCGCAGCTATCTATTGGGTGCATGGCAAATCTCCGAGCTGTCCGCACGCTGGACCGGCGTGAGTGCACGTCTGCGCCTCCCTGTTGTCCCTGGCAAACCTTGCACGATCACCATCAAAGGTAACTTTCTTCCCCAAACGATCGCCCCCGCTGCGGGCCTGTATATTGAGGCAACGCAAATGGCTCCGCTCACGGCTGGCGACACGCTGACTGCGGAGCTACCCGCAACGACGCAGGATCACATTGAACTCGAACTCCGCAGCCATGGCTGGGTGCCCCAACAGCTCGACCCCAAGTCCAGCGACCTGCGCACGCTAGGCGTACAGATCAGCAGCGTGGAAGTGCGGGCAGCGGATGCGGGGGAGAAGATTTTCAACGCAAATACAGGCGAGTGGTTAGCCAACACCTTACCCGCCAAGTAGATTTCGCCATGATCGTCCTCGTGCTGTCTCTGCTGCTCGTCGCCCTAGCGGTCTTCCCGAAGGCCTGGTGCTTTCAAAGCGGCCAACTCCCATCCCCTCACCCAATTTTGAAACTCATCCTGCTGTTCCTCTCGCAAGGCATCCTTATCGCGTCATTCGCCTGTGAGCCACGCTCGATCACGATCTTCAACCAGCCCGCCATCAGCGACACCAAGGCCGCCGCCGCGTGCGTGATCGGTGAGGTGCATCCAGACAGCGAGACGTTTTATGTGCGCCTCGGGAATTACGGCAAAACCACGCCCCTGGTGTCGCAAGCATGGGATGCAGGTGCATTCACGGGTTTGAAAGTGCCCGCAGGCTTTCAATTCGGACCGATGGCAGACGACAACAGCGCCGCCGTTCAGGTGCATGGGCGTGAGATTGGCATCTGGATTGATTCGGATCATCCACGGCCTGCACTCGGCTCGCTGCTGCCGATCACGCCGGCGTATTGGTGGTGGGACTTCGCGAAAGCGCCGATGCCCTTTGCCAAAGAAGGCGTGGAACTGGCGATGAGCTTCGAGATGAAAGTGCCCACGGCCTCTCGCGAGGGAGAGGCGCAGCCCTACATCACCGTGAACTTCCTTTTTCTCGACACACACTCGAAAAAGCAGTTCTGGCTCGCCGCCAATCTCTTCGACATGCGCCCGGAGAGCCAGTTCCCCGATACGGTGCATTTCGACGGCTGGGAGGGTGGCACGCAGATTCCCATTCTCTAATCGGCGCTGAACAAGAAGAGCCAGTGGATGCATCCAGGCAAAGATTCGGCTCTTTTCACCTCGCAGCCGTTTGCAGAGTATCGGCACTATGATGTCCGCGTCACCGCTGCCGAGCTGAAAACGGCCATCGTGGCCATGCAGAAGCGATTTACCGAGACAGCCGCCGTTTCTGGCAACATCGCCGATCTCCGCCTCATCCATTTCAATCTCAACCCCGAGGTCTTTGCGCCGAAAGGCAGCCATGGACAGCTCGGGTTAGCATTGCGGAACATTCGCGTCGAGTTGGTCTCGCGCTAGCTTTGCACCTCCATGAAGATCACCCTCCTCACTGCCCTCCTCGCTTTTAGCAGCGGCTCAGCTCTTGCGGCTGGTCCGGCGGCCCCCGGCGAATCCGCCACACGATCTGCGAGTGGATATGAAGTGCGGGTGCCTGCACCCGGACCGGATGCTATCGCCGACACGATCCTTCAGGACGCCATTGACACGGTGGCCTCGGCGGGCGGCGGTGTGGTGTTGCTTGGCGCAGGGGACTTCAAGCTCTCGCGCCAAGCGGGAGATGAAACAGTCGTGATCAAAAGCAACGTGACGCTGCGAGGTCAGGGTTACGCGACGCACATCTATCTCGATCCGAAGACGCCGCCGAATGACCTGCGCTATTTTCCGATTCGCATCGGCACCAGCAAAACTCCGGCGCACCATGTGGTGATTGAGCATCTGCGCTACACCGGCCATGACAAGGCCATCGGCGGCGGTTCCATCATGGGCTTCAACGCGCGGCTGGACGAGCCGGAGTCGCTGTTGCTGTCATGCGACAACATCACCATCCGCCACTGCTGGATTTACGACGCGAAGCAGGCGGCAGGCTGCACCAAACCGGCGACAGCAATGTATCTGGCCAAGCATGTCATCCCTGCCGCGGAAGCCAATGCGGCATCCGCAGACAAGCGAAAGGTCCGCACCGGCTACTTCGATGCCGACCGCATGGCGACGCAGTTCAAGAACTGGCAGGTCCACAACAACTACATCGACACCTGCGGGAACAAGGCGGTCGAACTGGCCGAGTGCCACAGCGGCCTCATCGCGGACAATCACATCGTCAATGTCGTGGATGGTCCGCAGGTCATCTTCGGCAGCCGCAACGTGCAGATCAAAGACAACACGGTTTATTTCACCCGAACCGGCATCAACATCTCGGAGGGATCGCATCACATCCGCGTCAGTGGCAACCACGTCGAGCCAATGCCGGACATGAAGAAGAATCCCGCCAACGCCTGCCTCATCTTCCGCACCGAACCACTGCCGCTGCACTCGACGATTTCGGATGTCGTCGTCACCGGGAACATGTTCCGTAGCCAAAATGAGACCTCCCGATGCACGGTTCGTCTCCAGACACAGGTCGAGGCGCTGTCCTGCTCCTACGCGGGGATTGTTTTCACGGGTAACACCTTTGACGGAGACATCGAGTTCAGTGACAAGCGGAATCCCGCGAAGACCTCCCTGAAGGAGATTCTCTTCGCGGATAACCTCTGCAATGGCGACCTCCTTTCCGTGCCTGCGGGCACGATGGATTCGAGCACGGTGGTGGTGCGGGGAAACTTGCTGCGAATGGCCGGGACCCTCACGCTGAACGCCAGCGAGTGGATCTGGACGGACAATACGCATGCGAATGGCACACTCGAAATCGCCGCTGGTGCCAAGGCCAACCTCATTCACGGGAACTTCACCCCTTCGCCCATCATTGACCACGGAACCGAGACCAGCCTGAGCGACAACGTGGTGAGGAAGAAATCCAACACACCATGAGACCGCTTCTTTTTCTCCTTCTCACATCCTTCGCCTTCGCCGCTGTCCACGCCGCCGAGCCGCCGCACATCTTGCTTCGAGAGGCGCTACAATACGAGAACATTGGCAGCGTGCAGCGCGGCTAAGGGCGCGAAGAAGAAAGCAGCTAGGAGGTGGAATCGAGGTGTCATTGCTGCTCTATTTCGTTACCGCCTCCCTATTCTTGGCGGCCAAAAGAAACTCGATCAGCTTCTTCAAACTCTCCTTCGCCTCGCCGGGTTTTGTTCCTGCAGGCACTTTGTTTGAACCGCCGAGTTCAAAGGTGCCGGCGGGGAGGTTGAAGAAATACCATGTGGGTTCGAACTGGATCAGGCGGCAGTTTTTGTCGAGGGCGCTCTGGGTCCAAGCGATGATCTCATCCGGCTTCGTGTCCATGTAGGTGAAGTTGTGGAGCCAGCTTTGATTCGAGAGGCCGTAGCCTGCGGCTCCGTCTTTGGGGAAGGACTCGACAGCGGTATGCCAGGTGCTGAGGCGGGGGATCGAGGCTTCGTTGGGCTCGTTGTTGTTGTAGGTCACGGTGACAACGCCGGGATGCTGTCGCAGCAGCGCTTTGACCTGCTCGGTGTAGCGCGGCATCTCCTTGTCCCAAGGCGAAAAGGGCATCCAGCCAAAGTCCGCCCACTGCACGAACATGGCGTGCTCTTTGGCGAAGCGGATGAAGCCTTCAGCGAGATCGGGACGAAAGAAGGTGTCGGCAGGCAACTTGTCTCCGGGGCGCTTCAGCTCGGGGTTCGTCGTCTTCATCGCCCGGATGCCGTAGTCCTGACCGAAGATCTCCATGAAGCGTAAACCCACGAGCGACGCACCATACGAAACTTTGAAGGCCGCGAGTTGCTCCGCGGAGATGGACAGCCCGTGACTCGAATCAAACGGCGCATTCGCCGGGCCATTCGCGCCGAGCGTGAAGCTGTCTGAGGAATACACATCGAACACAAACGACATCTTCTGCGCTACCAGCGCGTCCAGCATTAGCTTCAAGCGCTGCTTGTCCTTGATCATCGGATTCAGCAGCACGCTCACTTCATACTTGGACCGCAGCGGCTCCAGCGCAGTCACCATTCGATTCAATGCCGCCACATCGCCATTCGCGACGATGCCATTGCCGAAGCCTTGGTCGATGGAGAAGACGAGGCTGGTTTTCTGCTCCGCAGCATGGACTGCACATGATAATGTAAGCAGGCAGGCAAGGAGGAATTTCATGAGCGAAACCTACGCTATCGATCCATCGGATTCGCAGGTGAATCGTGCCGTTTGTAAAAGTGCCGCCGCGCTCCCAGCCAAAAAGACCATTGACGGGTTCCCCCTTTCGCTCAGGCTACTTGGGTTTCGCCCACTCCGGCCGTTCCTCGATGACATAGTCCGCGACGAGATACTCGGTGCCATTCCGTAGAACATACAGCTTCACGGGCTGACCCACGCCATACATGTAGAGCCACTTTTGGAAGTCGGCGACGCTGAGGATGCGGTTGTAGGAGAACTGGACGAGGATGTCGCCTTCGCGGAGGCCCATTTTCTGTGCAGGGCTGTTTTCCCATATGTCCTCGATGGCGACGCCGCCGTGATGCTTCTTCGCGGTGGGGAAGAAGCGTTTTTCGGAGTCGTTGAGCGATCGCACGGAGAAGCCTGTCCAGGGTGATTTCAGGCTGCGCTTGGTTTTTAGGCTGTCGTAGATGTTGAAGCACAGGTTTATGGGCAGCAGATGCGTTTCGGCGGTGTTTTCGGCATGTCCAGGCTCAGCGGTGGGCTTGAAGCCGGTGTATAGGGCGGCCACTTCGCCGCTATCGGCATAGAAGACGGGACCACCGATGGATTCGGTTGGGATGGTGAGCTTGGCTCGAAACATCGTGGCGGCCAAGCTGTGCTGGTAACACTGTTTGGTGTTCAAAGCAGTCACTTGGCCGTCGATGAGCTTCAAAGCGCTGTTTTCGAGCGAAACGGCCTGCAAATCCGCACCGGGTGCCGGTTCGCGTTTCACGGCAGAAACGACGGGGATGAGGGTTTCGTCGGTTTGGAGCTTCAAGATGCCCAAATTGATCGTCGGCTCGACGCCGATGATTTCCGCCGCGTAGCGTTTCGAGCCGGAACTGACTTCGAAATGGTCAAAGAGGCGTTCGGAGGCTTTTTCGACAAGGTTGTCGTAGTTCGTGAGCACAAAGCCTTCCTTTTCGACGATGAAGCCGAGTCCGCGAGCCTCCAGCGGCTGTTTCATGCCGCCGTGAATGCGCACGACGCCGCGATCCGGTGTTTCGGCGAGGAGTGATGTGGCAAGAAACAAGGTCATCCAGGGTTCTAGCCTGAAAAGTGCGCGTTTGGAGATGGCAGATGCGGCGCGAGCTAAAGCTTTGGAGTACCTTCTCATGGCTGGAATGACTGGTTAAAGGGATTCACCTCAGTGCCGGGAGTAATGCGGATGAAAGCGTGCTGGGTGGCGGTGTGGCAGGCGTTGCAGGCCTGAACGATGGCTTGGACTCCCTCACGCATGAGTTTTGCATCCTTCGCGGTCACAGCGGACTGCATCGGCTCATACGCTGGATGAGCGAGTCGGTCGATAAGCAGCGCGACAGGCAGGTTTTCATATTCTGGAGCCTCAGTTTGAATCTTCCGAAGCTGCTCCTGGCTTTCATGGAGGTAAAAAGCGGCCAGTTCTGCGTTCCCGGCCTCCGCGGAGAGTGCGAGCTTGTGCGTGAGCCTCTGGAGATCGCCCATGAGCAGGGCGAGTTCGGGCGCATCGTCACTGGGGATGGGCTGCAGCGGCGATGGCTGCGAAAACACGAGGGTGAGGCCGGTCATGGCAAGGATCATCAAGATGAACTTCTTCATGATCGACACAGTTCCCTTGTTCGAGCGGCGCAAATGCCGGTCTGCAACGATTTCGACGAATGAAGCCCGCTGACGCATCGTGCCTGCAGGCCATTCGTCCGTTGTTTCATTTGGGCGGGTTGCTAGGCAAGTCGTCGGATGAAACGACGGAGGTCGAAAACACGGTGAAGTCTGGGAAGCTCATGGCGCTGGTTTCCAGTTCCCAGCACCTTTTGGCCTCTGATCTGAAGGATAAGCCAAGACGAATGGCTCATCAGGCGGGAAACATGGCGGTGATGCGTTCCAGCAGCCAGTAGGTGGAGATGGTGCCGAGTACGTAGCTGGGAGCCAAGGCGAGACGCGCTGGCAGGGGCAGACGGAGGCGTGAGAGCAGCCAGACCAGCGCGAACCATGCGACAACGAAGAGCAACTGGCCAGCTTCGACACCTAGATTGAAAAAAAGGAGCGCGGGTGGTGCTTCTGCTGGCGGCAGTCCCAACTGCCCCAAGGCTCCGGCGAAGCCCAGGCCATGCACAAGACCGAAGACGAATGCGACCAGCCAGGGACGGCGTGAGGTCAAACCAGCATGTCCACGCTGCTGATGCACCTTTTCCACAGCCAAGAGCACGATGCTGAGCGCGATGACTGCTTCGACGGGCTCTGAGGGAAGGGTGAGCCAGTCAAAGACAGAGAAGGCGAGGGTGATGCTGTGTGCGACGGTGAAGGCGGTGATGGTGATGAGCAGCCTGCGCGTGCCTTTGACGAGGAGCAGCAGTCCGGCAACAAACAAGAGATGGTCAATGCCGCCGAGGATGTGCTCCATGCCGAGCATGGCGTAGCGCTGTACAGTCGCGCTGATGCTGCCGCTTCCGGCTCGCAGCAGCGCCATCTCGAGGACGATGCCCTCCGGGCCGCTCATGAAAAACTGTCGAGCGGTGCTGCCATCACGCCACTGGGCGAGGACGAGCACGCCATGGCGCTGCCACGGGAGGATGATCCGATCTTCAGCCGTGAGAGGACGGCCCTCGGACTCGAAGACGAGACTGGTCGCTGTCTCCTCGATGGGGAAATCCTCGCCGTCCGCCCAGTGGCAGTGCGCAGGCAGAAGCGGCGCGGCGAACTCCGACATGCCGGGTGGTGGTGCCTTGTAGCGGATGCCGTAGCGATGCTGCGCCAACTCCACGAGGGTGACCTGATCGATCTCGGTGCGGTGCGCCCATGCGCTGCTGATGGTTAGCAGCCAGAGGAGCGCGATACCCAGACGGCGGAGGTGAATCATTTGGCCGCCTCCGTGGCTGGGCTGCGTCCAGGCAGGAGGATGCGGTAGTCTGCCATCAATTTTGCCACTTCTCTAGTGACGACATCGGCATCATGGCTCTTCAGCCAGTGGGACTCGAGCAATGGGCGAAGTTGATCCATGGGCAAGGATTGCTCCGCGACGCGAGAGATGAGGCGCACGAAGTGACTTCCACGCGTGGAGGTCAGCGGGCCGTGCCACTCGTTCAGCGGAAGTTTGACGAGCTTTGCGACAAAATCAGTGCCGAGCAGACTGTCTAGTTGTGGGCGGTAGGTCGGTGGCAGCGGATTGGCGAGGCGGATGGTTTCACCAAGCGAGGGTGATGAGGCACCCGCGCGTAGTTTCGCCAGGAGATCGGGTGGCACCTTGTCTGGCGCGGTGAATGAGACGTGCTCAAAGCTGAGCTGCTCCGGCAGTGTGGTGGTATCACGCGGCAGTTCATCGCGCAGCGCAAGCAAAGCGGCATCATCGGGAGCGGCCACCATGGGCTTTAAAGCTGTGCGCATCATGGAGATCAGGGTGCCACGCACCTGATGGTCACTCACCATGCCGCGCCGCTGCGCCTCCTGGAAGAGAATTTCCTCCTGGAGCATTTCTTGAGTGAGGCGCTCAATTTCGGCCGCTGACAAGGGCCTGCGGAGCCGCTGCTCGCTCACGCGAGCCTGCGCCTCAACGGCTGCTGCGGTGATCTCCACCAAGGGCTTTCTCCCTTCACTCAAGAATGAGTTCAGAGCGAAGATCATTCCTGCCAGGACCAGGAAATGGAGCAGGGGTTCACGAATGAAGGTGTGCATGGCGGGTGCTACCTAGCATGAACCAGTCACCGAGCGAGAAGGATGATGCGCAAAAGCCGTCACTGCTCCACGACACGGAAGAAGCAGCGGTCAGGCTGTGTCAGGTCGGTGCTGGCGCTCATGGTTTGTACGCCATTGTTACCGGTGATCGTTTGCACCGTTTCCCAGTCGCTAAGGTTCTTGCTACGCTGAACGAGGTAGGTTTTTCCCGTCTGCGTTTGCAGCGTGAGGTTCATCTGACCGCCGCTCATCTCGGCGTTTTGCAGCACGAGCTGCGGAGGCTGTGGCACGCTGAAGGCAACCAGATTCGACACGTTGGTGTAGGAGTCGTTGGTGAACAGCCCCACATAGTAACCTCCCGGCGCGGGCGTGTTCTGGAAGGTGACATAGCCGCTCGTGTTGCCGCCGACGTAGAGGTAATCCACCAGTGTGCCGTCCACGCCGACTCCCGGTGTGGAGCCCTGGCGGAAGATGCCGATATAGTCCTTCGGGATGCCTGGACCATCGCTGAAGTTTACCACGAACGGGTTGCCCGGATTCCAAACGGCGGGACAAGACACGGTGGCGATCTCTGTGCCGACGGAGAAGAAGACGCGCTCGGCGATCTCGAAGTAGGCGTCATTCACCAAGTAATTGGCGTAGTAATAGCCTTTGGGCAGACTGGCGAAATTCAGCGTGCCTGCGGCGGCGGTGACATAGCTCCACTGGGTGGATGGAGTGCCGCTGCCAGGAGTCTGGCCGACACGATAGACGCCGATCCAGTCTTTGTTGCGCGGTGAGGTCGCCGTGGCTGGGGCGCTGCTGAAGGAGATCTGCGCGGTTTCACCGAGGGCGTAAGCGTCCTTGCTTGCTGCGAGCGTCGGTTTACTGCCCACGAAGAACGGCATACGCGGTGCAAGCTCGGTGTAGCCGTCGTTGGCGAGGAATACGGCGTACCATTCACCGACAGCAAAGTTGGTGGTGAAGAGCAGGCTGCCGGTGGTGATCGCCGTGGTCGGCGCGGTGCGGCTGCGGTTGAGGTAGAACCAGTCGGTCGAAGCCACAGGGCCGGGTGTATCACTTTTTTTGTAGATGCCGATCCAGTCCCGCAGATTGCCAGGGCCGAACTCGAAGGTGACACTGAAGTCCTCATTCGATGCGAAGACATTCTTTGCCAGGCTGATCTTCGGTGTGCCGGTGGTGCTGCCCTGAATAGTGAATTGTTTGGCGGTGGACCAGGCGGACCAGGAAACATTCGTGTCGCGATGGCGGACGCGCGCAAAGTAGGCACCGTTGGGCAACGCGTTGGTCGCTAGGTTCCATTGCGTGATATTCACGCTGGCGTGTGTGTTCACCGGCTCATAGTCCGGCGCGCCGGTGTCACCGTAGAGGTTCTCGATGTCGCGGATGCGGTCCACCTTGAGATTGGTGAAGGCGGCATCCTTGGCGATCTGGAAGTGGACGCTATTGAGGGTTTCCGCCGTGCTGGTGGCGAAGGCGGAGCTTTGCAGCACCAGCGGCAGCGCCACGGGCGCGGTGATGTTGTTGGTGATGGAAGGCGTCGCAGGAACAGCGAGACCGAGCTGACGGTGGAAGCTGTCAATGAGGCGGCTGTTGTAGGCCTTCGTGGTCCAGCGGGTGGATTCAGGGAAACGCACGTTGGCTTCGGCGTAGCATTCGACATCGAGACGGCGGTTAGCCAGATCGAAGTCGAGCAACTGCCAGGCCCAGTTCGCCACGGTCTTCTGCACGTCGTCATAGTCCGCTTCGCTGGATTGGCCCCAGTATTGATCCCAGGCAGATGCACCGGAGATAATGTGGTAGCAGGGCCACTCGCGTGTCTGGCCGCGTGCGTAGAGGTGATGATGTGCGCCGATGGTGAGCACATGCTTCGGCGTTTGCGCCAGGATGGGCATCACCGTGGTGCGGAACCAGGAGGAGATATCACCGATGTACTGCTCGGCCTGATACGGGCGATGGCAGAGGCTGATGATGAAGTCCACGGAGGCGTCTGACTGCGCGGCAGTGACGAGGCTCTGTACCCAGTTCGCCTGCGTGGTGCCGGTGTGCTCGCTGCTCAGATGGATGAACAGGATGCTCGCCTTTTGGTAGGCATAATAAACCTCCGGCAGCGGGCTGGCGATGCCCTGGTAAGTCAGCGCGTCGTAGTAGAAGAGGCTCTTGTAGAGCGAGAGCGTGGTGTCGGTGTAGGTTTCATGATTGCCAATGGTGGTCATGAAACCAAGGTTCGGCGAGACGGGCTTGCTGTAATCAAAGTGCAGATGGCGGTAATGCTGCAGCGTGCCGACATCCACCTGATCTCCAACATTGAGCACGAAGTCGATGGACTCCTCAATGGGCGTGCCGAACTTCGCCTCCAGCTTCACCCTGGAGCGCTCGATCAGCCTCTCCCAGCGGCGCTCGGCGGTGAGGATCTGGTTGTCGCCAATCACCAGCACGCGGAAGCGCCCCGTCTTTGTGCCCACAGGAGGCGGCGTGCGGAAGCGGAATACCGCTGTGTTCAGGTTTTCAGTGCGGACGCGGTAGTAAATGTAGGTGCTGGGAGCTAGTCCGGTGATCTGTGCAGAGTGGTAGCGGTAGTTGGTGCCAAGGTTCTGCATCGAACCGATCACTGTATTCACCAGCGCTCCAGCAGAGGTGCCCCAGTCCACGAAGCTGCTCGAATCTGCATCGGTCCACCAGGAAACCCAGACGGAGCCATCGAGATTGGTTTGCAGGTAAGGCCGCAGCGTGGATGTGGCACCTTGAGCCGAGGCCTCAGTGCTGAGGCGTTCGACCATCCAAAGACCCAGCACACTGCGGGTCGCTAGGCCGGTGCTGGTGATGCGGAGGAAGTCGGAGCGTTTCATGATGGCTAGCGGCGACGGAGGCTCAGGATACCCGCCAAGCCGAGGATGAGGAGCAGAGCACGCGTGGGTTCGGGGACGATGGCGATGGAGATTGTGCCTGTGGTGTAAAGCTGGCTCAGGTTCCAGCCCAGCATTCCGGTCAACGTGGGGAGTTCGAGCAGCCCAGCATCAAAGCTACCTGTGGGTGCGCTGCCTCCTAGGGTCGTCCAGTCCAGCAACTGCCAGCTATCGTTTTCTGCATAACCAGACAAGGCACTGTTGACGCGTAATTTAACCCCGGTGCCGATTTCGAAAGTGCCCCCGGTACGGAAGCGATCTCCGGCGTTTGCATTCGCCGTGTTATCACCGAGACCGGCACCAGAGAAGAGATCCATTTCCAAAGTGCTGCCAGTTTGAAAACTCGTTGTCGTGGTGCCGCTGGCGGGTGTGAAGGAGATCCACTTCCCGCTAGTGTCACCGCTGGAGCCAACAGTCACCTTGGCTCCAGAGCCAAGGATGACAGAGCCACCAGAGGCTGGTGAGATCGTGCCGGTGCCTAGAATCGTGCTGCCCGTGACCTGTACATTGCCACTCCCGGTGGCAGAGCCGGTGGTGTTGGTCACTTCAAGCTTGCCTCCACCGCTGACGGTGGTGCCCCCGGAGTAAGTGTTGGCAGCGTTGAGGACCAGAGTGCCTGAGCCATTTTGCGCGAGAGCGCCGGTGCCGGTAATGGCAGCGGTGCTGAAGTGGGTGCCTTGCGTTACTGTATCGCTTCGATTGAAGGCCAGGGTTGCATTGTTAGTGATCGCGCTGCTGGCGGAGATAGAGCCGGTGGTCCCGCCATTGCCGATCTGCAAGGTGCCGCCGCTAATGGTGGTGCCGACCGTGTAAGTATTGGCACCTGTGAACGTCAGTGTGCCTGCGCCGATCTTCACCAAGTTTTCATCACCTGTACTGCTGATCACGCCGCTGAGCACCACGGTGTTGCCATTGGTATGGATCGGATCAGGGTTGGCGGTGTTCACTAGCTCGATGTTGTTGGCAAAAGTCATCGCCGTCTCAAAGCGCAGGTCGCCAAGCGTGGTGTTGTTATTGCCATTGAGCTGGAGCGTTGCCGTGCCTAGCGCCGTGGGGTTGGCGATGGTGATGGCACCGCGAAAAAGCTCCACTTTGCCAGTGAAGCTGTTGTTGCCTGCAAAGCGGTAGCTTGTGGTGTTATCGCCCGACGTGTTGCTGGTGACGCGAAGTGTGAGGTTGCTCCCGCCTCCGCTGATGGTGCCGCTGAGATTTAACTCCGTTCCAGTCGAGGCACTGGCGGTGTTCTTGATCATGTCGATCCTCAGCGCTGCACCAGGATTGGGCAGCACCATGTCGTTGGCCAGGGTTATTGCGTCATTGTTTGCCACTTGCAGGAAAGTGCCTATCGCCGTGACGCCCACGGTGAGCGCGCCCGTTCCCAGCGCGCTGCTGTTGTTGATGTTGAGTGACCCTGCATTGAGGCTCGTGCCGCCGGTGTAGGTGTTTGTGCCAGTCAGGGTCAGGACTGAGCTCCCTGTTTTGTTGAGGACACCGCCTGTGCCACTGATGACGCCTGCAAAAGTCGTCGCCGTGGCAGCGGCCAGGGTCAGGGTCTTGTCGTTCAATGAAACATTGCCCCCGGTGGTTCCCCCGCCCGAGAGTGCGCCGATGCTTTCGCTTGATATCAACTCCAGGCTGACACCGGCGCTGTTGTCGAGAGAAACGATGCCCGTGTCAGGCAAGGCAGATCCTCCACTGACGCGGAGCGTTCCTGCAGCGACATTGGTGCCACCACCACCCGTCCCGCCGCCTACGTAGGTATTTGTACCCGCGAGCGTCAGTGTGCCACTGCCGATCTTTCTGAGCGATCCAGCGCCTGTGAGATTGCCGTTGATGGTGGCATTGAAAGCCTGGGTGTCGATGCGTTCGGCGGCTTCGAGCTGGAAGGTTCGGGTCGATGCGGTGGTGATGTTGTCGGCGTCAAAGCGCAGCCCGCCGTTGTTATTAGCGAGATTGATTTTCACCGTGTTGTTGGCATTGCCCAGCGCACCATTGCTGGTGATACCGAGCGTTCCGCGCCAGAGTTCCAGAGTTCCCGTGAAGGTGTTGGCAGCGTTGTCAAGCACGAGCGTTGCGTTGTGGTTACCGCCCGTGTCAGAATCCATCAGCGTGTAAGTCTGACCTGCTGCCCCGCCGCTAAGCACCCCCGTGATTTTTAGTGTTGTGCTAGCCGTGGGTGATGCATCGCCGATGCGCAGCAGATGCGCCTCACCGCCCGTGCCAACGGATGGCAGAACGAAGTTGTTTGCCGCTGTCCAGGTGGTTCCATCCGGCACCACCATGTTCAGGCTGTAGCCTGTCGCGTTGGTAGCTGTCCAGGCGAATGGTCCCGTACCAAGGCCCGATTCATTCGTCACACTTACCACACCAGCGCCATGATTGAAGCCGCCCGAGAAGCCAGTTTGAGATGTTGGTAGAGTGAGTGTGCCCGCTCCGATCTTTGTGAGAACGCTTGCTCCAGTCACCGCATTGCTGAGTGTGATCGTTCGGGTCGAGGCTGCATGCAACGTGCCACCTCCCGCAGCGACGGTGATGCCGCGATTGCTGCTGAAGTTGATATCGCCAGCACTGGCAAGAAGAGTGCCGCCATTGAAGGTGAGTTGATCTGCCACAAAGGATGCTGGGTTTGCTCCAAAGGCGCTCTCACCCGTAGCTGAAACTGAGCCGCCTGAGAAAGTCGTCTTGCCCGTGTAGGTATTGCCTGTCGCCAGCGCTAGTGTGCCTACTGCTGTCGCCGCGATATTGAGGCCGCCTGAACCCGAAACCGTCCCACTCATGGTGTAAGTGCCCGTGCCCCCGAGTGTGATCGTGCGGGTGCTGCTGCCCAGATTGACGGCATTGTTGAAAGTAAGGTTCGCAGCGGATGTGGCCAAGCCGGTGGTGGCACCAAGAGTAAAATTGCCACCAATGACGATACCACCACCATACTTGCCTGTGAGGTCACGCGTCGCGTTCGCCGCGATGACACCGCCGTTGATGGTTAACGTGCCGCCACTGCCCATGGCATTGACGCCGCGAAGGATCACCGTTCCATCGTTCAAGGTGAAACCGCCACCGTAGGTGTTGCCGGTCAGTGCGAGGACTCCCGCACCATTTTTGATGTAGCCAGCACTGGCCGATGAAGTGAACGAGTTGCCTGCGAAATCAAGTGTTGCGCCACTGCCAACTGAGATGGGCACAATGCCGTTGCCCTGATTGGAGATGGTGCCGCCGATGGTCGTGATCGTCGCATTTGCCGTGGCGTTGATGCCTGCCACCGTGATGGAGGCGCCGGTGATGGCCGTCGTTGCGTTTCCGAAGTTGATGATCGCTCCACCTGTGCTGTTGAGAGCCGAGGTGTAGGGACCGCCGACAGCAGTGCTCCAGACGCTGCCGTTTAGTGTGCCGCTGGTGCCAAAGAAGTTATTGGTTTGGGCCAGAGTAGTGTCAGCCATGCCAAGCAATAGGCAAAAGCTGACGAGGATACCTCGATGAACAAGGCTAGCGAACTTATGAACGGGGGGATTCATGACGCTCGCCAAATGAAGCCGAGGAGGTGCCAACTCAAACAACGATGCCGCCACAAGGCCACATGTGACGAAGGTTTCACATGGCTGAATTGTCACTCGTTAGGATGCAGCGAGCGCACGCAGCGGAAGCCGTTCATGCCGTAATCATCGCTGCCGTCGGGCGGGAAGGGCAGGCGTTGGAAGTTATTGGCTTGATCCGTGTAGTTCCACCAAGACCCGCCACGCTGAATGCGCTGTGTGCCCGAGTCTGGTCCGCGTGGATCATGCTGGGTGTCTTGGCTATAGTCGCTCATTCGGTCCCAGGTCCACTCCCAGGCGTTACCACCCATGTCGTAAAGGCCGTAGGCGTTTGCCATGTCGGGCATGTCGCCGGGTTGGGTGCCATCGAAGTAGCCGACACGCTCGGTGTATGGGAAAGAGCCGTTTGGCGCACGGCCTTTGAAGATCTGGTAATCCCAGTGGTTCGCTCGGAGATCAGGCAGTGCATCTCCCCAGGAAAACTGGGTTTGCTCCGCACCACCACGACTCGCGCGCTCCCATTCGGCCTCGGTGGGCAAACGGTAGCCATCACCAGCCCAGTTCACCTGCGCGCTGGTGAGATCGGCCTGTCCTGTGCGATAGACGGCAGAGGCGGTAGCATCCGTGAAATAGACGGGATGACGGCCTTCCATCTCGGAACGTGCGTTGCACCATTTCACGGCATCATACCATGAGACCGCCACGGCTGGATGATCCATGGGGACATTGTACGGAGCCTGATTGTAGCGCAGGATGACCGGGATGTCGTAACCGTGCGTTTGCGCCCAGGTGGCGACCAACTCCCAGTCGGCGCGAGTGACTTCAAACTTGTCCATGCGGAAAGCGGCGACTTGGGTGGCGTGCTCAGGCCGGGTCGTGCTGGGGCCGGTGTTTTCACCCTGGATGAAGGAACCCGCTGGAATCGGAACCATGACTCGCTCCAGGCTGCCAGGCAGAGGTGTGTGGCTGGCGGCGGCTGGGTCGGCATCGCGTGTGCTGACGCCACCCAGGGCGACCTGCATCGAGTAAAAGCGCGATGTGGCTCCGACGGGCTTTGGAATAGACAGCGTAGCGGCTGGCGGCACGGCGGCGATGGGTGATCCAACGGGAGTAAAGCTGCCGGTCAGCGTCGTGTTTTCCATGAGCTGATAAACACGTCCATCGCGCATCGGCAGGGTGAAGTTCAGTGTTTCGCCATTCGGGCTCGTGCTGAAAGCATTGATCTCGAAGCGCTCGTTCGCATTCAGATCGCTCATCCCGGCGATGAACTCCTCCCAGGCCAGCTTGCCATCCGAGTCACTATCATTCACGCGCGCGGCTTCATAGTTGAAGGCCGTGACGTTGGTGTATTGGCTCAACCACCAACTCGGAGTGCCGTCGCTGGTCATGTAGGGCATGAAATCGGCGGTAACGGAGCGTGGCTGGCTCATCACGAGATTGATCGTGGCACTGGTGGAATTGGCGGGCACATCACCCGTCCAGCGGCGGAAAGTGAACCATGGTGCGGGGACGGCTTGCAGAGGAACATTGCTGCCCTGCGCCTTCCAGCCCGCTGCATTCATCGGTAGGATCGCTCCTTCCGCGCCGCTGGTGATGCTGAGCAGCACTTCAGGCGTGAAGCTCCAGGTGAGCGTGGTGTCTCCACTGATCACCACGGAGCCGCTGTTACCTGTGCCAGCCCTCGACGTCGCACCACTGAGCTCCCAGCCGACGGGCCTTTGCCTTGTGCCTGAAGCCTCGGCAGCGAGGGCGGAGAAATTCACCGTGGTGCCGAAGGCATATGGATGAGCACCCGGAGCAGGTGTTGTCGCGGACTGGGCGGACACGATGGTGAGCGTGTGCATGCCCGTCATGAAATTCGAGATCAGAGGAGCCACGGGCCGTGTCATTGAGGCGATCGTGAAGGCATTGGCGCTGGCACTGCCAATGGCGGTGTCACCGCTCCAGGAGGTGAAGGCCGCGCCCGCATTCGCCGAGGCGGTGACCGTGATGGCGGCGTTTTCATCCACCCAAACACCTGCTCCCGTGTTTACCGAGCCAGGGCCATTCACGGACGTGGTGAGCAGATACTGAGTCTTCCAAAGCCAGGTGACCGTGAGATTGCCGGTGATGGTAAGCGTGAAGGATTTCTCAGGACCAGACTGCGTCACTGCTCCTGTGACGGAATATCCCGTGCAAATCCGACGAGTGTCCGCGCCAGGAATATCAGCCGCTGTGAAGGTCACGGATTGTCCCTGCTCATAGGTGTAGGTCGCGGGGGCTGGAGTGACATCAGGATAGGCGGACACGACCTGAACGCTGTAAGTAGGCAGTGCTGAACTGAACTGCGCCGTGATCGGGCCACGCGGACGATCCATTGGCACGGCGATGGTCACGCCATTGAGCGTGCAGCCAGCGATGTCGCCGCTCCATTGCAGGAAGCTCGCGCCCTCATCCGGCTGCGCCTGCACATTGACCACGGCACCCGCCGACTGCCAGCCGCTGCTCGTGCTGACGATGCCTGATCCCGTGGTCGCCGTGGTGAGGTAGTGCTCGGTGGCGTAGCTCCAGGTCAGCGTGGCATTGGCTCCCTGGGTGATCACGGCGCTGGAGCCGAGACCGCTCGCCGTCTGGCCGCCGGTCAGGGTCCATCCTGTGGGGCGGTAGCGAGTCTGGCCGACGATCTGCTCCAGCGCTGAGATGGCGATGGGATTGCCTGTTTCAATGGAATGGGAGCCGACCGCCGGTGTCACACCACCCTGCGCCGAGACGACCGTGAGCGTGGTGTTGAAGCGGGTGTCAAAGTCGGTGGTCAGTGCGAATTCGCTGCCATAAGGATCATGCAGATCGAGCATCCCCTGATGATCCGCCGTGTTGGTGGGATTGATGTATCGGCCAAGATAGGGCGAGTAACTGGTGTTGTAGATCTGGTTCTGCGCAGGGCGGAATTCCATGATGCGCAGGAAGCCGTTGCCGCCATTGGGCAGCGACTGCCAGTCCACCACGACCTCATGCACGGTCTTTCCTGCGTTGTTGGTCTTTTGCAAATTGTAAGTCGCGAACATGTGGCCGCATATGACCATATAGACCTGGTTGAAAGGCTTCACGATGGCGTTGAAAACGTCCAGCGGGCGATTGGTGTCGGGGCGATCCCCCCACGTGCCGATGTTCGCCTGCGCTGTGTAGCCACGCTGTCCGGTGCCGCTGCCGTAGATGCCCGACCCGCCGGTCTCAGCCAGATAATTGTGCGTGGTAACCATGGTCAGCACTTTTGGGTGCGCGGCCAGCACGCCCGCCGCCCAGGCGAGATCCTGATCCGGCGCATCCATGTCCATATGAAGGAACATGTAGTCACGTCCATTTGCGTTGACGATCTGAAAGGAGCTGTAGCCGCGCGGCGAGGCACCGCGATACCAACTGTAGGTCTGGCTGTTGGCCGGATCAATCCAGCGTCCAATGGAAGACGAGTGTGTCGGACTTGGGCCGAAGCGGATGAGGTAGTTGGTGTCATTGGCCGCGATGTCATGATTCCCAGGGCAGGTGCCATACGGCACCTGGGCGTTCATCAGGTTCATCGCGTTGGTGGCGCGGGTCCATTGCGACGCACTGCCAGGCGAGTTCACGATGTCGCCCAGGTGTGTCACGAATCGGATGTTCAGAGTCTGCTCGTTGTCGAGAACCCACTGCGTCTGCCGCGTGTAGATGTCTGTGGGGGATGAGATGCTCGTGTAGTTCTGTGTGTCCGGCAGCGCGATGAAGGTGAAATTTTCATTCAAGGCAAATGTCGCCGTGATCGTCGTGCGCGGACGATCCATCGGCACCACGATGCTTTTTCCACCCGTCTGGCAGCCTGTCGTGTCGCCCGACCAGCCGACGAAATACTGCCCCGAGCCGGGTGTCGCCGTGATCTGCAAAGGCTTGCCCGCCTCATACCAGCCGCCGCTTACACTCACTGAACCCGTTCCGCTGACGGCGGTCTCCACGCGATGCTCAGTGCGGAAGATCCAGGTTAGCACGGAGTCGCGAGTCAGGGTCATGTTCATCGTGCTCGCAGTGCCGGTGGATGGCCCGTCGCCTGTCATGGTCCAGCCGGTGCAAAGATGGCGCGTGGTGGCTCCGATGTCATCGCTAACGCTGTTGGTAAGGGCCGTGCCTCGTGGATGCTGATACACACCCGGAGCTGGCGTCGCTGTAGCGCGTGTGGAGATGATGGTCAGCTTCGGATTCGACGCTGGATCATTCACTGTAACATTGACCAAAATTGTATCAGACAAGGCTCCATCCGTCACCCGCACCGTGAAAGCATCTGGTCCTGAGTAATCCGTCGCAGGCGTGTAGCTGACCGTGGCCTCGGTGTTGTTGTTGCCGGTCACAGTCGCGCTGCCGTTGCTCGCGTGTCCGCTGATGCTCCAGGTTAGCGGGTTGGCGTTGGGATCGACCGCATGGAAAGTCACCGTGCGTGCGCCGCCATTTTTGCTGGCGCTCAGGTTGTAGCTCTCGCCTTCGGTGATGACGGGCGCACCGTTCTGAACGGATACGTTGACGACAATCGTGTCCGCCTTGCTGGCATCCGCAGCGCGCACCGTGAAGGTGTCCGCACCGGTGTAGTTCAGGGCGGGCGTGTAGGTGATCGTTGCCTGGCTGTTGCTGCTCGTCGTGACCACCGCATTGCCGTTGGTCGCGGTACTGCTGATCGTCCAGGTGATCGCGTCATTCTCGGCATCGGTAACTTGAAGTGTGATCGGTGATGCGGAGTTCAACTGCGCGTTGAGCGTGGCTGTGTCACCTTGGGTGATGACCGGTGCGAAGTTCGGTGTGGGGCGCGGCAGGTTGGTCAGACGACGCGTGACATTGCCCATTGAGATGATATCACTATCCGTGATCGCATCGTTCCACATGGCGATGTTGGAAACGTGAATGGTGCCATCCTCGCCATCGTCGTCTGCAAACAAGAGGAACTGGCTCCCGAGACCGTATCGACCATCAACGCCGCCAGTGGTCGTTCCCGTAAACCACTTCGTTCCGTTCACCCAGATCGTTGCACCACTTGTCTGGCCATTGATCACACGCAGCACCACACGGTGCCAGCTTCCGGCAATGAGCGTGTTCGTGGAGTATCCACCCAGTCCTGCGTTTGTGCCGATCTGTCCGCTTGGGTTGATGAACAAGTCGCCATCGTCGTTGTTTGCTGTCGTGGTTTGCAGCAGCGTCTTGTAGGTGCCCGCCGCCGTGGTGGGAATGAAGACATCCCAGAGCAAGGTGTAGCGATTGCTGAACGTCCCGCCGCCATTGGCACCCACAGAATTGGTGGTCAGATAGTTGCTGCCCACGTCCACTTGCTGTGCCGCGTCATTCGTGAAGGACGCCCCAGCGGCAGCCGCAAAGCCTGTGCCTTGCGCCGTGAGATTCGTGCCGATGGTCGCCAACGTTGGTTCGATCGCGAAATCAAACTCCCACAACGCTACGGGTGCTGGCCACAAAAGCACATTCGGATCACGCACCACGACCGTCACATCAATGGTGTCATTGGCCGAGGCATCTGCCGTGCGAATCTGGAAGGTATCGACCCCAGTAAATCCAGCATTCGGCGTGTAGTTGATCGTTGCCTGCGTGTTGCTGCTGGCGGTGATCGAGGTCGTGCCATTGGTCGCCGCACTACTGACGTTCCAGGTGATAGTGTCGCCATCCGCATCCGTGACGTTGAGCGTGGCAGTCACCGCAGGGCCATTGAGCGTGGCATCGGGCATGGCAAAGGTCGCGCCCTGCGTGATCACGGGTGCTTGATTGGGAATCGTGGCACCTTGAATCGCCGCACCCGCAGAGCCCAGCGCCAGCACTTCCGCCGCTGTCAGCATCTTGCCCCAGTAGGCCACGGCACCCATGTTGAGCGAGGCATTCTCGGCGTTGTTGTCCGCGAACAAAAGCACCGTCGTATCGAGGCCATAGGTGCCGTCACGTCCGCCCGTGAAGTTGTGCGTGTGAAAGAGCGATCCGTTGACATAGGCTTTGCAGGTCGAGGCAGTGCCTGCGGCATTCACATCAAAGACCAGGACGATACGATTCCATGCAGCATCATTGATAGCGGTGCTGGAATAACCCAGGGGACTCGAGATGCCTATCTTGTCATCCGAGTTACGGATGAAGTAGTCCGCGTCATTGGTGTTAGCTGTGTTGGTTTGGAACAAAGAGCGCCAGGAACTGCGGCTCGCAGCAGGCGAGAGCACATCAAAGAGGAAGGTGTATTCATTGGTGTAGGTGCCCCCGCCATTGCCACCGGCCGGATTCGGCATCACCAAGCGATTGGCCGTGCCTCCTATCGTGGCAATGACGCCATTGAGACTGTTGCTGCCATCGCTAAGCGTGGCCGAATGAGTCGGTGCGGCACCAGCGACACTGAGGTTTGAACCCAGTGTCGCCTGGCCGACGGAGGATGAATCGCTAAATTCCCACAAACCTGTGGGTGTGGAAACCGGCAGACCTTGGGCAGCGACAAGCTGAGGCATCAGCAGTGCGAGACCGAGTATGGATCGAAAAAGGAATGACATGCCACCCCGATACTTCTCGGCTCACAACCATCTGCAAAAACAGTCTGGTGACGTTATCCCCACAGTCATTTATCGTGAGACATTTTCGACACTCTTACAGCGTCGCACATGGCTCATTCCTCAATATAGCAGGTTAGCCGACCTCCGGGCGATGGATGAGCCAGCGTGTGAGGCGAACTTCGATCAATTCATAGCTCAAGCCCGCAGCGGTGATGGCTAAGGGAATGCCCACAGTGACAAAGAGCACGTGTGCCGTGTGTGTCGAGGTCTTGTCCGCGAGCTTCACGCAGATGCGGCGCAGGGGATCGAGAACAAAGGGATGGATCAAATAAAGGCTGTAACTCACCTTGCCGAGCCAAACGAATGGGCGGGTGCTCAAAATGGTCGATGACGCACCCTTCTGGATGACGAGTCCGGCAAAGAAAGGGAACACGCAGAGAGCCGAAAGCACATGGCGGTCTAGGCAGTAAAAAACGAAACCTGCGGCGAGGCCGAGGATTCCAGCCAAACCAGCCCATGGAAGTCGGAGCTGACCGCGCCGCTCCAGCCACCAAACGAGGGAACCGAGTGCGAAGAAGACAATTTTGACCTCAATGGCGGCGACTGCGATGATGCCAGCAAGGCTGAGAAGGATCAGTAACTTCCCGCGCATGGCTGTCCAACTGCGCTGTCCCACGAAAATACAGGCGGTAATGATGTAGAAAGCAGCCTCGTAGCTAAGCGACCAGGCGTTTTTCTGGGCCAGCGGCAGGTGGAAAATGCCCGGCAAAAAGAAAAGATTTGAGACGAAGTGAGTGCCCCAGGCAGCCAGATCAGACCGCAGAGACCCCATCCATTCGTAATTCATGACAGGCCCCAGACCAAACATGATCAGATGAAGCATGAGGAAGACCGGATAGATGCGGATGACACGGTTGAAGGCAAATTTGCGGACATCTCCAGACTTCGTGAGGCTGCTGACGATGAGATAGCCGCTGATGCAGAAGAAGAGCACGACGCTGTATCCTGCGGCATGGTAAATCCAGGCATCCTCACGCAGTCGGGCGAAGCCGACTCTGGCCGCCATGAAGTGAACATGCACGAGCATCACGGTCAGAGCAGCGAGGCCGCGCAGGCCCTGGATGCTGTTATTGACTTTGCTGCGTGGTTGGGTGCTCATGGCTCTCTGTAATCAGGCAGAGCTGAATTGGGAAGCAGGAAGTAAGCCTGGCCGGGCTGGATGAGCAGAGCGCGGGTTTGGTCGAGCTGGGTGGCATCACCTTCCATGATCCAGGCACTGCCATCCGCCTGCTGCTGGTGGAAGAGGTTGCGGTAGGTGGAGGCTCCTTCGGTAAGATCGCCCTCCCAGAGGCGGAGACGTGCGGAGGATGCTGAATCGGTGCCAGCGGTGAAGCCATTCGCCGTTGTGAGGCCCAGGCTCAGAGGGCTGTGGTCCATCAGGAAGCCGCTGCCAATGAGCTGGGCACCTGACTTCAGCAGCAGTTTGAAGGGATTTGTGCGGGCAGCACCAGTCATGGTAAGCGTGACTGTGCCATGGCGGGAATGGACGAGGAAGCCTTCTCCCGGAGCGATGCTGCGCTTGCCGGTGAAGTCGCCCTCCCAGCCTTGGCTGCTGAGCCAGGCAGTGCGGAAGGCATTGGCGGCGGAATCAAAGACCATGACACGATCTGCGTCCTCAGAGCTGCTGCCAGAGGTGAAGAGGTCGGCGGAGAAGATGTCATCGACCTTCCAGTGTGGCCGGATGCTGATGATCTGGCCGGCGGCTGGAGCTGTGTCTCCGCTGAGAACGAGGCGAGCACCAGTGGACAGTGCGGTGTCGATCTCGAATCGCTCGCCCGTGCTGTGTACTTCCGCGTAGTAGGCCACATCGATGGGCAGGCTGATGCTAAGCGGAAGCGTGATGGCGTGATCCTCGACCGAGGTGACTTTGCCTGTGAAGATCGCCTCTTTCAGCAGCGGCATGGCAAAGGTCATGCGCTGAGTGATGGCGCGGCGCATCCATGCCTGAGGCACGCTGCTGGCGGTGGCTTCGGTAGTGCCATTGAGATCGGCATCAAGATGGGCTTCGAGGCGGACGAGGCCGAGAGTGGCTGAGGTGCTGGCGATGTTTGAGTAGCGCAGGGTTTCGGTGCCATCATTGTTCTGAGTGATCGCTGGCATGAGGCTAAGTCGTGTCCACTCGGTGCTACGTGCATCTGCTTTGGAACTCAGGTTGTAACGCACATCGCTACGACCACTGGTTGGGCGAGTGAGGACAGCATCGACCCTGCCCGTGGCGGCATCCGTGGTCAGTTTAAAGACAGGCTGGGAGGCACCGCTGGCGGCATCGCTACCCATGGCGTATTCGAGGAGGTTGGCGGCGGAGTCGCTGTCCGTGTCATCTTCAGCATCTCCGGGATAATCTTTCTGCCAGGCGGCGAAGGTGAGGGGCTCAGCAGGCGTCGGTGTGCTGACGCCCGTTGCCATCGGAGTGGTGTTGCGCTCACGCTGGGCGAGCGGTGCTCCACTCGTGGCTGGCTTGAAGCCAAAGTCGATCGTGAGATTGTAGTCTGCATCATGGGCATTGTCTGAAGCGCCATCAAAGCCGTTTTCAGCGGCGCCGACTGGCTGGGCACCTGCCTGAAGAACCACTGTGGTGCTGATGCCGACGAAGTCTGGATTGGTGACATCGACGCCGTCTTCGCCTGTGTTGTCATCCCCGGAGGCGTTGCTTGTCAGCGAGATGTGCCCAAACAAGGGGCCATTGCCAGAGCCGGTCTGATTTGGGTAGCCTGGAGCTGGGATGTTGGGTTTGAAGTTATCGGCTGCGACATGGACGGTGTAGGTGTCCGCTGGAAGATTGGTGAATAGGTATCTGCCCTGCGTGTCCGTGTGAGTGCTACGGAACTGGGTGATCTGACCTGGGGTGTTTGCGCCGCGATAGAGCAGCATCCAGACGCCAGATTTGCCTTCGCCTGCATCGTAGCGGCCGTTGTTGTTACTGTCGATGAACACGACGTTGCCAATTCCGAGGTCGTTTTGGCTGGCGACGCCGGTGAAGCCGAGGTCGATCGTGAGGTCGGCATCGGTGTCAAAGGTGTCATCGCTGGTGCCGAGGAAACCATTTTCCTGAGTGCCCGAAGGCTCAGTGCCGTAAGCGAGATCGAAGACGATGCTGGAAACCCCGGTGCTGGAAGGATTCGCCGCAGTCAGGGTGTCTTCATTTGCGGTGTCGTCCGTGCCATCATCATCGCCAAAGCCATTCACTGGCAGGGCATTGAGCAGGGCACCACCAGCAGCAAACTGAGTGGATGGAATATGGAGGAAGTAGCTGCCCTCACCAGGTGCGCGGAGAAGGTATTTGCCACCCGGCTCAGAATAGACTGAAGCCTTTGGCGCATCGGAGCCCGGAAGCGCGCCCGTCGTGTAAAGTTCAATCAGCACACCCGAAACTCCCGTATCCGTGCCAGTGGTGAAGTGCCCGTCTGAATTCAGATCGTTGAAGACGAGGTTGCCGACATAGATCGGCTTGGGCGCGAGGCCGATGTCCACGGTGAGATTCGATTCACTGTCGAAGCTGTCGTCATCGTAGGACATGAAGCCAGTCTCGCCATTGCTGTCATCAGGAGAGAGTCCAGGCAGGATGGTGAAGGCAGCCGTGCGGATGCTGCTGCCATCGAAATAGCCGTCCTGTCCGAGATCATCATCGATGTAGAGTCCGGCGCTGTTCGCTGTGGGGGAGGTGGCGATGAGGTTCGCCGCTGGTCCGCCGGACACGAAGGCGCTGGCTGGTATGCGCAGATGATAGGAACCTGGAGCGACATTGAAGCTGTAGAGGCCGCCGCCTGCCGTGGTGGTCGTGGCGAGTGGCGCGGTGTCGCTGGTGCTATTGGACCAAAGCTGGATCGGTATGCCATCAAGGCCCAGCTCAGTATTGGGATCGAAGACGCCATCGCTATTCAGATCATGGAAGACGAGGTTACCGATCTGCACACGGGACACGAAGCCGAAGTCGCGGGTGAGGTCTGTGGAGGCATCAGCGGCGTCATCGCTACTGCCGTTGAGGCCGTTTTCGCTGGTGCCGACAGGGCAGCCGCTGGCGGTGAGGGTGAAGGTGGCGGTGCTGATGCCGTTGATGTCGGGGCGGCCATCGTCCAGCCCGTCTTCACCCAGATTATCATCGAACTGCTGGGTGCTGAAGACGCTGGCGTGCTGATACAGCGGAGCGCCGTTCAGGAACATCTCATAGGGCACATGCAGGAAGTAGGTGTCTGGTGTCAGGCCGGTGAAGAGATAACGTCCATTGGCGTCTGTGGTGGCAGTAGCCACGGCTGCGTCGAAGATCGGCGAGTCACCGCTCCTAAAGAGCTTCACCTCGATGCCGGCTACACCTTCACCCGCCTCGGCACGGCCATTGTAGTTGGCGTCAATGAAGACCAAGTTACCGACGCTGACAGAGCGGTAGAAGCCGAAGTCCACAGTGAGGTCGGTATTGTCATCATTGGCATCATCCATGAAGGCGTCGCGTCCGCTCTCACCGCTGAAGTTCTCAGGCTCATCGTCGATGCCGAGGGTGATGACGGTGGAGGTGACACCGTTGAGGACGGGATCTGCATCGCTGCCGTTTTCGTCCTGACTGTCATCGATGCCGCTGTCGGCACCTTGTCCAGTCGTGGAGGTCCAGCCTGCGAGAACACCGCCGACGGCAAACTGAGAGGTTGGGATGTGGATCTTGTAAGTTCCAGGATCGAGTCCGGCGAAGAGATAGATGCCGCCGCCAGCCGTGGTGGTCGAACGCATGGGCTGGGCGGTGAGCGGGTTTGCAGTTCCGGCAAAGAGCTGCACGGTGACTCCATCCGCACCCTCTCCTTCGTCATAGGTGCCGTTGGCGTTGGAATCGAGGAAGACGAGGTTGCCCACGCCGACGACGCTGGCATTGGCCGCACTGAAACCGAAGTCCATGGTGAGGTCGAAGTTGTTGTCGTCGAAGTTGTCGTCGGTTTTGTTAAAACCGAGTTCATCGCCAGTGTCCACGGGGGCGTTGTCCACGTTCAGGGCGAAGATGCGGGAACGGATACCGTTGATGGCCGGAGTGCTGTTGTCGATGCCGTCTTCGCCGAGTTGGTCATCACTGGTGTCCGACTGGGAACCAGCCATGGAAACCACCTGCCCGAGCAACTCTCCAGACTGGAATTCAGAGGGTGGAATGAAGAGGATGTAACTGCCGGAGGCGAGATGGTTGAAACCATATTTGCCGCCATCTGCGGTGACTCGGGTGAAGAGCGGCTCGCTGAGACCCGGGGTCTGATCCGCTTTGTAGATTTCGACCTTCACACCGTCGATGCCTTCACCAGCATCGGCATAGCCATTGTTATTGCCATCGACGAAGACAAGATTACCGACGCCGACAGGTGTCTGGAAGCCAAAGTCCACGGTAAGATCGACGGAGGCGTCATTGTCATTATCCGTGCTGGAGCCGATACCTGTTTCGCCAGAGAGATCGGTGGGGCAGCCGCCTGGGAAGATGGAGATGATCTGGGTGGTGACACCTTGGAGTTCCGGCACGGTGTCGTTTCGCCCGTCCTCACCCGCATCATCGTCACCCGCGAGACCTTCATCCACGCTGACACGCAGGTGGAGCGGAGCCCCGCTGGCAAACATCGCCTTCGGTATGTGGACGAGATAGCTTCCTGGTCGGATGAAGCTAAAGAGATACCTGCCTCCGTTAGCGGTGACGGTGCTGGCAATAGGTGTGTCGATGTTTGGATCCTGGGTGGAAAGGAAGAGCTGGACGGTGACGCCATTGACGCCTTCACCACTGTCTGCGAGACCGTTGGAGTTATTGTCGAGATAGACCAGATTGCCGAGAGCGACAGGGCGGAAGAGGCCGAAGTCCACAGTGAGGTCGCCATTCGCATCATCGCTGTCATCACTTGTGGCGTCGAAGCCTGTTTCGGTAGTGGCGTTAGTGGGCACGCTGTCGCGGGTGAGGAGAATGCGGCCCGTGCTGATGCCATCCACATGAGGCTGGAGTGAGTCGAGCGAGTCTTCACCGACGTCATCATCCCCAGCCTGCACACCTTCGAGGCTGAAGAGTCCGCGGATGTTGCCAGTGATCTGGAACTGAACCGCTGGCAGGTGGACGAAGTACTGTCCCTGCCAGAGGTTGCTGAAGAGGTATTTACCACCATTGGCGGTGACAGTGCTGTCCACAGGCTGGTTCACGCCAGGGGTGGAGCCCCAGTTGTAGAGCTGGACGACGACATCATCGATTCCCTCCCCGTTGTCGAAGCGGCGGTTACCATTCGCGTCGTCAAAGACGAGGTTGCCGAGGGACATGACACCAGGCTCCACGAAGCCGAAGTCCACGGTCATGTCTCCGTTCGCATCAGCGCCGTAAGCGGCTGTGGTGATGTCATCCAGATCTCCACCAGACTTGGATTCAACTCCAGTGTTGGCATCACCCTCGGGCTCGCTTCCTGGGCTCAGGGTAATGAGTGGGCTGACCACTTGCGTGCGTGCGCCGCCGGTCTGGGTTCCGTTGTCGTCACCATCCGTTTGATTGTCGAGAGCGACGGAGATGGGGCTGCTGAAACCGGAGTTCGCCAGGGGTTGACCATCCAAGAAGTTGGAATCGGGAACGATGAGCTGGTAGGTGCCAGGTGCCTGGCCGGAGAAGTAGTAATGGCCGCGTGCGTTCGTGAAGGTCCAGCCGATGCGTGATTCGGCTCCATTTGCAGAGTTCCCATCTGAATCACGCCAGAGTTCGACACGCACGCCGGGGATGCCGTTTTCACCAGCGTCATGGATGCCGTTGGCGTTCGCGTCATTCCAGACCAGACTGCCGATGGACATGGACTGAGCGAGGTTGGAGCGTGGTTTGCCCAGGGCGAGGTCACGCGGACCGGACCAGATTTCATTGTTCGGGCCTGGCGGAGTCGGGATAGGAGCCTCAAAGAAGCTTACTGTGCCGTTCGGTGCCCCCGCAGGATCGACGCGGATAAGCGCCCCACTCGAATAGGTGCCGCCGATGACGGGCCTGACCCAACTGTAGCCAATGACGAAGAGCTGGCCGCTGCATGGATCAAATTCAATGTCACGCGTATCGACATCACCAAGACCTGCGCTGCCGAGAGTGGCGATGAGCTGTGGTGCCGAAGGTGCGGCGGGATTGGTGATGTTGATGCGCAAGACTTCGCCATCGGAGCGATTGATGCCATAGAGTGTGCCTCCCACGACATCGATGCCCGAAACAAACGGTGTGGGCTGGCCGCCCGAGATCATGCTGGCGATCTGTGCATCTGTGGCGATGACATTCATCAGCGCGCCAGTGTTGGTATTGTATCGGCGGATGTCACGCGTGCTGATGTCCTGCACGACGACGATGAGATTCCCATCTGGACCAAAGGCGATGTCCTGGATGCCAGCGCGGGCGATGAAGGTATAAGGGGCACTGCCCAAGGGAACTCCTGGCGTGCTGCTCAGCGGGCCTGCGAATCGGACGATGCGGCCTCCGGTATGATCGACGACGTAGAAGTTTCCATCCGGGCCGAAGGCGAAGTTTTGGACCTCGTTCAGGGTGA
>JAGKWZ010000503.1 GCA_021151605.1 Verrucomicrobiaceae bacterium | reverse complement strand
ACGGTATGCGGTTGGTTTGCTGGGAGGCGCGACGTGGGGCGAGGCGAACGCGAGATCAGTAACGGAGCCGCACGAACTTGCTCGGTGGTGCCATCGGGACATCAATGAACAGCGTGGCCGGGGCCTCGGTGGTGTTGGTCACGGTCGTGAAAGGGGACCAGTCGCTGAGGTTCGGGGATGTTTGCACCTCATAGGTGAGCCGCGCGGCGGCCGGGAAAGTCACCCGCATCGACCCGGGAGCCACCGGCTCGACACTCAAGGTGGGTGGTGTGAGAAGGCTCAGGATTTCCCGCGCTACGGAAGCCACGGCTTGGTGCTGAGCTCGATTCGAGAGCACTGCTACGGCCGTGCCGGGTTGGCGGCGAAAGGCAATGTAAGCCGTGTAGCCCGCGACGACCCCCGCCTTTTCCCATTGCTGCACGCCGTTGGTGAGAGTGTAGATGTCGAGCCCATAGCCCGTCATCGTGCCCGTCGCACCGGGTGCACGTGGCGCGACTGCGCGCTCAACTGCACCAGCCACGGGAAACGGCGCAAGCCCAGCGAGCACGCGCAGGAACTTCGCCATGTCGTTGCCGGTGGAGATGATTTCGCCCGCGCCTTCTAGCACGCCCATGTCTGAAAGCGCCATCGGCACCAGTGCGGTGCCGGTGCTGCGGTAGCCCTGGGCGAGACGCGCGGCGATGCCATTGGCGAACGGTGCCTCGTTCAAACCTGTGTCGCTCATGCCGAGCGGGCCGGTGAGCTGGGCTGAGAGCAGCGCGGAATACGGCGCGAGACCAGCGCGGTCGCCGAGCGCGAGAGCGAGCAGGCCAGACCCGGTGTTCGAATACTCGTAAGTCGTCCCCGGCGGCGCGCTGAGCGTGAAGCCGGAGAGGTAGGTGGCGAGCTGCGCCCGCGTGTAACCTTGCGCCGGATAAAACGCCGGGCCGGTCATGTTATTCGGGAACGCGGGCAGGCCACCGTAGTGCGTGGCCAGTTGCGCGACAGTCACCGGCTGGGTGCCGAAGCCGGGCATCCGAAGATCGGGCGCGAGCAGCGCATTGACCGGCGTGCTCGGCAGCAACGTGCCGCCGGAACTCTCAATTTGCGCGGCGAGCAGCAGTCCGGTGAAGGTTTTCGAGATGGAGCCGACTTGAAAAAACGTGTCGCCATCCGGTGGTGTCGCGCCGCCCGCAGTGCGTGCGCCGAAGCCAAACGTCCGCGTGCCCTGGTCCGTGACCACCATGACCACCAAGCCGACCGAACGCGTGGGTGTCAGCCCCGAGGCATCCACCTGCGGCGTCGCCAGTCGTGCCACCTCATCCGCGAACGTTGCCGCCTCAGCGCGCGGTAGCAACGCAAGGAACGCGCCTAAAGCGAGCCGCGACGTGAAACGAAGGAAAACGCTCGTGGGCTTCATTGGGTTCGAAGGGTTGTGTTGGGGGAAAGAGCCGAGCGATAGAACTCCCAATTGTCATCTCCAAGGGTGGTGAGCACGAGATTCGGGTCGTGCGGCACGCCGGGGAGCTGGCGGTAGGTGAGTGGTATCATGAGTGCGTCGAGATGCTGCTTGAACTCCTGATTGAAGCCGAGGGTTTCATCGCGATCGCCGACGATCTGGCGGATGAGCATGCCGGTGCGGAGTTTTTCGGCGTTTCGCTCCACGATCTGCCAGGGGCTCTGTTCGCGGTAATAGGCCATGTCATTGCCGTAAACGGTGGCGAGCAGGCGATCACGTTCGCGAGGCCCGGCTCGCGGCGCTTCGGTAAATTCCGCCTGGAGTGGCCCGGCTCCGAGCAGCGACACGGCGGCGACGAGCTGGGGATGTTTGAAGCCGAGCCGGGCCGCGCCGTATCCTCCCATGCTGAAGCCTTCAATGATGCGACCCTCGCGCGTGGCCTGCGTGCGGAAGGTGCGATCAATGTGCGGCATGAGTTCGCTGATGAACATCGTCTCCAGCTTCACGGAACCATCCTTCCAATCGCACCACATGCCCTTTGGCAGCCCGTTGGGAAAGACCAGGATCATCGGCGGGATTTTTCCGGCACGCATGGCCTCGCTGTAACGCCGCGCCATCTGCGCCGCAGCGCCCGGCGAACTGCCGCCGCTGCCGTGCAGCCAGTAGAGCACGGGAAAGCGGCGTTCTTTGTCGATGTGGGCCGTGCGATAGAACTCCCAGTTTTTCTCGCCCAGACCTTGGAGCAGCGCGAGCGTGTCGTGGCCTGCGTCCGGCACGATGGAAAAGGCATGGTCGAGCTTCAGCCGCGTGAGATGCGCGGAATAGGCGCGATTCAGCGGGGCGGTGCTGTCACGCGATCCGACGGCCATGCGCACGCGCACTTTGCCACGCACTGCATCCGCCTGCTGTTCGGCGATGGTGATGGGATGCTGTGCGCGGTAGTAATCCAAGTCGCCACCAAACGCTTCCTTCAGGATGCGCTCACGTTCGGCGGGGTTGCCCGTGGCCCGCGGTCCGGCGAAATCCAGGTCCAGCGGCCCGCCCGCAAGAACGGAGACCGCGCCGAAGAGTTGCGGATACTTGAATCCCAACCGCGCCGCGCCGTAGCCGCCCATGCTGAAGCCTTCGATGATGCGCCCTTCGCGCGCGGCGACGGTGCGAAACGTCGCGTCAATGTGCGGCAACAGTTCCTTGATGACGATGGTTTCCATCGGCACCGAGCCGTCCTTCGAGTCGCACCACATGCTCGACGCCAACCCATTGGGAAAAACGACGAGCATCGGCGGAATCTTCCCCTCGCGAATCGCCCCATCAAACCACGCTGACACCGGAGCGATGCCCGCTAGCCCGCCTCCGGTTCCGTGAAGCCAATAGAGCACAGGGAAACGCTGCTCCTTCTCCGTGTCGTAAGCCTCCGGCGTGTAGAGATGGTAGCTGACCTTCACCTTCGCCGCCTGGCTGTTGAACGTATGAAACTCCACGCGCGGCGCACGCACCGCAGGCGTAATGAACGCTGGGCTCTGCGCCTGTGCGTTGGCCAGCGGGGCGAGCAGCAGGGCGGTGAGGAGTGTGAGGGTGGGTTTCATGTTTCAGAGGCTTCACTTATACAGCGCCACTTCCAACGAGAAGAGCGTGAGGCTGCTTTGGGCTTTGTCCTGGTTGGTGATGGCGATTTCGTTGCTGCCGCAGACGATGTGAGACACCGGTAGGGCGTAAAACTTGAGGTGCTCGCGGGTGGGGAAGCCGGCGTTGCGGTGGATGGGCGCGAAGAGTTCGGTATCGGGCACGTCGCAGGGTGGCAACTCATGGCCGTTGAACAGGACTTGGATGCGGTGCGCGGAGCTGTCTTCCTTGGTCTCCACGCGCAGCACGGCTTTGGCGAACTTCGTTTTCGCGGGGTCGTCGGCGATGGTGAGGCGCAGGGTCTTCTCATCCTTCGCAGGGAAGGACGGGCGGAGCATCTGGCTGTTCGGGTAGACGGCGTAGTGCTTGGACTGGCGTTCGAGAAAGCGCCTGTCGGTGATGCCGCGCAGCACGGCGGGCATTTCGGCGCGTTTCAACGGAAGCTCCAGCCGGGCTTGGGAGCGGTTGAAGACATCGCCGTCCACGTAATCGAGATTGAAGAGGCTCAGGCCGTCCGCGCCCCGGTGGAGGAAGTTCATGGCGGTGGCGCGATACATCTCAAACGTGGTGCCACGACTGAAAGTGGCCGCGTTGTAGGCGTTGACGCTGGCCTTTTGACCGGCGGGGAACGTCGGTATCGTCCGCGCGTAGAGCCGGTTCATCTCGCCGAAGACCTTGGCTTTTTTCACGGCTGCCTTCACGCCTTCGAGGTCGATTTCCATGCTGTGGTAGAAGAAGGAGGAGAGATTGACCATGTCGATCAACCCGGCGGCGTCCCAGCCTGTGACATCGAGTCCGGCCTTCTCACAGGCGGGCAGGCAATCTGGGATGCGCACGCAGAGGCGGAGGTGTTTGCCGCGCTGCTTGCCGATGCGGTTCATCATCTCGCGAATCCTCCGCACAAAGGCGGTCATCACGGGCCGGCCTTTGTCGATCTCGTCATCGTGGAAGAAGCGGGGCACGCGCTGGAAGTCCAGCTCCACGCCGTCCAGGTCATACTTCGCGCAGAGTTCCTCGATGATGGCGAAGTAGTGCTCGCGCACGGCGGGCATGAGGTAATTGAAAAGCCGCAGGCCGTCGGAAGTGCCCATCTTGTCCGCATCGCCGAGCCAGCATTCCGGGTGCTCGCGCCAGAAGGCGTTGTGGGTGGGGAAGGACTTGTCGTGGATGTTGTGCCAGTCGTTCATCCGGTAGGAGATGAAAAAGTCCGCGCCGATATCGCGGCTGGCCTCCAACTGATCGCGCACCGGATCGCCGCCGCCGTGGATGTATTGCATCACATGATCGTAAGGCTGGAAGGCGGGGATCTGGCGGATGTGGGTGAACTTCTTCCACTCGGGGTCCACCTCGGAGGGAAACATGTTCATCCGCCAGGCCGTGGGGCAGCACATGATGGCGTCCACATCGGTGCCGCGCAGCTTTTCGACGACCCATTTGATCTTCGCCGCGCTGATGTCCTCATTGCAGTGCATGAGGGACTCGATGTTGTAGAGGCACCTGAGCGCCGGACGCGGCTGGTGCCATGTTTCGGCGGCACGAAGTGCGGCCAGCGGCGCGAGCAGAAGGGCGGTGAGGAGGGTGAGGGTG
>JAGKWZ010000018.1 GCA_021151605.1 Verrucomicrobiaceae bacterium | reverse complement strand
CCGCCACGGCAAAACCCTCACCACCGCCCAAACCGATTACCCCGCCGACAACCACCCCCACCGCATCTCCGCCACCCTCAGCAAAAAAGGCCAGCTCACCCTCCAGCTCGATCAAAACGAGCCAATCACCGCCACCAGCCCCGGCCTCATCCGCTCGCAGCCCAAAGAAGACTTCTGCCTCGGCCACGACAACAAAGTGCCCGTGGTCACTTACACCGCGAAAGGGAAGTTTGAGGGGAAGATCGTGAATGTGAAACTCACAACGAATTCATGAGCGAGCGGATCTCGTCGGTCCGCCTGCCATGAGAAATTGTTTGCCAGACTCCCGCGACCAAGGATCATTGCCCCATCAAAGATGAGCTTCCAACAATTGTCAGCCAAGCTCCGCCAGATTCGCTCTCAGATGCCGCGGGTCACCTCGGAGCGTGCCTATTCGCAGATGGATCAGTTGATGGGGCGGACGACTTCGAGCGACCTGAAAAAGAATGGGCAGCTCTCCGCGAATGGGCCGAAGCCCGTGGCTTGATCCTCCCATGCGATTTTCAGCCGCCGGCGAAGGACGGCGGACGCGAGCACGATGTGCGTTACGAAGCCGAAAGCGGACTTTGGTGGAAATACACCAAGCCCAACATGGCAGGTTACACGGTGAGTTGGAATGATGGCCAACCGTGGCTGCACAACGCCCTTCCGCTCGATTACTTGGAGCGCATGCTTCGACAGAACGAGCTGTTTGGCGACAACGTGAAGCTGATCGGCCTTTGGAATCCTCAAGCGCATGATTGGTCCATCGTCACCACGCAGCCGCATGTGGAAGGACGAAAGGCCACCTTGGAAGAGTTGGAGAAGGCTTTCATCGAAGCTGGTTTCGAAATACTGCCCTGGCGTGGACTTGGATACGCAGAATCACTCTCCGTCCGCAAAGATGGCTTCGATGTTTGGGACATTCACCCTGCCAACGTTTTGGTCACCGACACGGGTTTGCCTCTGCCATTCGATGTCATGATCACCCCGGTTCCGTCGGCTTGAAACAGCCTCCGAGCCTCCGAGGTGCAACATCCTCACCCGCGTCCCGTTCACGCACCATGCGCCGCGTTTTCCTTCTCTGTCTCTTCGCCCTCAGCTCTTCGCTCCACGCTCAAAAGGCCGCCACACCGCCGCCAACGAAGCCGCCGCTGGTGAGTGTGGACATCACGAAACTGCCGGAGGGCGCGACGCATCTCGATCTGTGGCTGCTGTGCGGACAGTCGAACATGAAAGGGCGCGGTGTGATGCCGGAGGAGCCAAAGAAGGACCCGCGCATCGTCATGATGCACAAGATGGATGACCAGTGGTATCTCGCCCGGCATCCGCTGCATCTCACGGGCGATGCGAAGACGTTCCAAGGGCATGACAATGCTGGTGTCGGCCCCGGGCTGGCCTTTGCCGAGGTGCTCGCTGCACAGGACAAGACGGCGGTGATCGGGCTGGTGCCTTGTGCGGTCGGTGGATCGTCGATCAAGCTCTGGCAGAAAGGCGCGAAGCTGTATGAGGAGGCGATCCGCCGGGCGAAGCTGGCTTTGCAAACCACCGCGCCGGTGAAGGCCCGCATTCGCGGTGTGATCTGGCTGCAAGGCGAGGCCAACGCGAACCCGCAGGAGCTGCCGCTGCATGCGGAGCGTCTCCGTGCGATGATCGAGGCGCTGCGGACCGATTTGGTGCTGCCGGAGCTGCCCTTCATCGGCTGCACGATTGGAGAGATGAAGCCGGAACCGCTGCTGACGAACCTGAAAGCAATGAATGAGATCCAGCTTGCCCTGCCGAAGTCCGTGCCACACACCGCCTGCGTGGATGCGCGTGATCTGAAGACGCACATCGGCGATGCTGTGCATTTTGACACTGCCGCGCAAAACGAGATTGGGAAGCGTTTTGCCGCCAAGTTTATCGAGATGACAAAGTAATATGGCATGGGCTTTCTAGCCTGTGTTGCTCCATCCCTGAAGAGACCTCCCAGCTACCACGTGAAAATCTCCATTCTCGCTCTCCACATTCTCTCCGTCTCATTGACGCTGGCCTCCGCCCAAGACGACGCCACCTGGCTTCGAGAAAAAGGCACGCTGATCTTCCATGATGCCTTCGAGCGCGAGGAAGATGGCAACCTCGCCAAGGCCATCGGCAATAGCTGGAACAGCGCGACGGCAGATCGTGTGCCGCACATCAAGATGGCGGATTTGGATGAAGGCATCCTCAAGATCGCCAGTGCTTCCGTTGAAGCGAAACACGCAGCGCACATCCATCACGAGGCAGGCTTTGCCGATGGTGGCGCGGTGATTCGGTTTCGTTTTCCAGGCATCAACAAGGCGGAGACGCTGCAACTTGGTTACGTGGATCGTGAAACAACGAAGGGCGTCCATGCCGGGCATCTCTGCTACGGCATTCTTTCGCAAAGCAGCATCACACTGACGGACCAAAAGACCGGCATCATGAATCTGGAGAATCGCAAACGCCGTGACGATGCGGTGGCAAAGAAGGAGAAGATCCCTGCTGATCTGGAAGCGCTGCTGCAGACGAAAAACATCAGCGTGCCCTATAAAGCCGACACCAAGTGGCATGAGCTCGTGCTCGTCACCGAAGGCGATGAAATGCGCCTCAGCATCGACGGAAAATTGATCGTCAAACATCGCTCCGAAGGCTTCGCGCATCCGATGAAGCGCTGGTTCAGCTTCCTGGTGAACAACACCGTCTGGATCGACGACGTGAAGATCTGGAAGGTTCGTTGAGGTAAGCCGAATGACCCGGGTTCAGGTCATGATCGTTCATCGGCTTGTTGGATGATGTTCCTTGTATCCACGTCCTTTTTTGAAGTAATGCCACCTTCTCATGATCTCCAAATTGCTTTACGTCTGCTCGTTGGTTCTCCTCGTCTCCTGCTCTTCCCAGCGTTCGCCCGTTGTGTCGCGGGCAGTGTCAAAAGATCATGGGCACATTGGCGCGGGTGAAGGCCCGGCTTGGAAGAATGGCTCGCTCTACTTCACCGATGGGAAGCACATCAATCGCCTTGGGCCAGATGGTAAAACGACCGTCTTCCGCCACAACGCGTCAAACGGTTTACTTTTTGACCACGAAGGTCGTCTCGTGGCCTGCGAGTCCGGTTTGCGTCGTGTGACGAGAACGGAGAAGGACGGTTCCATCACCGTGCTGGCGGAGCGATTTCGCGGAAAGCGCTTCAACACGCCGAATGACCTCTGCATGGACTCGAAGGGGCGGATTTACTTCACCGACCCGCGCTATGGATCACGCGAAGGGATGGAGATCATTGAGCCTGGGGCAGGCTGCATCAGAGGCTATCTCTCGGGGGATGTTCCAGTCGAAGGCGTTTATCTCATCGATTCGCCCGGCAAAGTCACCCGCATCCACTGCGACGGCGCGGAGCGGCCCAACGGCATCTTCATTAGCCCTGACGACCGCTTTCTCTACATCGCGGACAACAATAACAACACGCATGGCGGCTCGCGGAAGCTGATTCGCTATGAATTGAACGCGAAGGGCGATGTGAAGGCTGGAACTCGGAAGGTGCTCTTTGATTGGAAAGATGGCCGCGGGCCGGATGGGATGAAGATGGATGCGCAGGGACGCATTTACGTCGCCGCTGGGACGAACAAGGCCACGGAGTTTGAGTCGACGCGGTTCAAGGCGGGCTGCTACATCCTTTCGTCTTCGGGACGCTTGATCGACTTCATCCCGACGTCGCCAGATGAGTGCTGCAATTGCGCCTTTGGCGGCGCCGATGGAAAAACGCTCTTCATCACCTCCGGCGGACATCTCTGGAGCGTGCCGCTAAAGTAGTTCGCGAGTCCGCTCGCGAAGAATTCGTCTTGATGCCTTATACCATCCCCAAATATCCGCGAGGAGACTCGCGGACTCCTTTTATGAAACACCTCCTCACGCTTCTACTCCTCACCACAGCCGCTTTCGCCCAGCCGCGTGACATTTTCGACTACACCGGCCAAAACAACGCACCGGCGGGCACGAAGAGGCTGGTGTTCATCGCCGCAAAGGGCACGCATGGCGGTGGTGGGCAGCATGAGTTCTTCGCGGGGGCTTCGTATCTGGCGCGGCGCATCAATGAAACCTATCCGCAGGCCTTTGCGGTGGTCTATCCAGAGAACAATTGGCCGAAGAATCTGACGAAGGCGGATGCGATCATCGTGCTGCTGAATCACGGCGGCAAGGCGGCGGACGATGCGAACATCAAGGCGGCTTGTGATCGCGGCGCGGGCTTTGCGGCGATTCATTATGGCGTGGAGGCCAGGATCGGTTCGCAGGGCAAAAACTACCTCGACTGGATGGGCGGCTTCTTCGAGACATTCTATTCCGTGAACCCGACGTGGGACGCGAGCGTGCTGCCAGGCAAGCATCCGGTGGCGAATGGCGTGAAGGCCTTTTCCGCGAAGGACGAATGGTATTACCACATGCGCTTCGTGCCGGAGATGAAGGGCGTGACGCCAGTGCTCAGCGCCATCGCTCCGCTGAACACGGTGAAGTTCAAAGAGGGCGATAAGCCGAGTCCGCACGGTGGAAACCCGGATGCATTCGCGGATGTGAAGGCGGGCAAGCCGCAGCATCTCGCGTGGGCTTTTGATCGCCCGAAGGGCGGTCGCGGCTTCGGCTTCACCGGCTTTCACTTCTTCGCGAACATGACGAACGACAGCTTCCGCACGACGATGCTGAATGGCGTGGCGTGGGTGAGCGGTTTGGAGATTCCAGCGGGCGGCATCGCCTCGAAAACACCGACGCAGGCGGAGCTGGATGCGATGATGGCCGAGGCTCGCGGTGCGGGTGCGATGCCGGTGGGCAATGCGAAGCCGGTTTTTGAGACGCCGCTCATGACGGCGAAGAATCCGAAGCCGCGCCTCATCGACATCGACGTGGCGATCAAGAACGCGAAGGAGCTGTATCTCGTCGCTTCGGATCAGGGCAGCATCTCCTGCGATTGGGCCTCGTGGATCGAGCCGCGACTCATTCTGGCGGATGGCAAGAGCATCGACCTCACCACCTTGAAATGGAAGGGCGAGGAGCGTGGTTATGGCCGCACGCAGATCGGCAAAAACAATGCGGGTGGTCCGATCCAGGTGGAGGGTCAGGTGTATGCGAATGGCATCGGCACGCACGCGTCATCGACCATTGCGTATGATCTGCCCGCTGGCGTGGAGCGCTTCACCGCGAAGGTGGCGATCGATGACGGCGGCATGGTCCGCGCCGGCAAACCGAGCGATGCGGCGATGCGCTTTCACATTTATACCGCGCTACCTTCGAAGCTGCAGCAGGGGGATCTGAATGCCGGGCCGCCGCTGGTGCCTGCGGAGTTGTTCAACGTGCCGGAAGGCCTGGAAGTCACCGTGTGGGCTGCCTCGCCGATGCTCTACAACCCGACGAACATCGACTTCGATGCGCAGGGTCGGCTGTATGTCGCGGAAGGCGTGAACTATCGCGGCAAAGGCAATCGCCGGGCGGAGGGTGATCGCATCGTGATCCTCGAAGACACCGATCACGATGGCAAAGCGGACAAGAGCAGCGTGTTCGTGCAGGAAAAGGGTCTCGCCGCACCGCTCGGTGTGGCGGTGCTCGATGACAAGGTCGTCGTGTCGCAGCCGCCGGACCTGCTCGTTTACACCGATACGAATGGCGACCGCATTCCCGACAAGCGCGAGGTGTTGCTCACCGGCTTCAATGGTCGCCAGCATGATCACAGCCTGCACAGTCTCATCGCTGGACCGGACGGGCAGTGGTATTTCAATCAAGGCAATACCGGTGCTGAGTTCACGGATCGCAGCGGCAAAACCTTCCGCATGGGCAGCCCTTACATGCTGCAAAACATCGCGGGCATGAAGAGCGACGACGGCCATGTCTGGATCGGTGGCTTCAGCGTGCGCATGAATCCCGATGGCACGAACGTGAACATCATCGGGCACAACTACCGCAACAGCTACGAGCAGGCACTCACCAGCAACGGCGATCTTTTCCAGAGCGACAATGACGACCCGCCTGCCTGCCGCGTGAGCCATGTGCTGGAGGGCGGCAATGCCGGATTCGCCAGCGCCGATGGCAAACGCAGTTGGGGTGCGGACAAGCGGCCCGGTCAGGACACACCGACCGCGGAATGGCGTCAGGAAGACCCCGGCACGATGCCCGCGGGCGATGTCTATGGCGGTGGATCGCCCACCGGCGTGGCCTTCTATGAAAATGGGGCACTCGGTGAAAAATGGCGCGGCCTACTGCTCGCCTGCGAGGCGGGTAAGAACGTCGTCTTCGGCTATCTGCCGAAAGCTGATGGTGCGGGCTTCAAGCTGGAGCGCATGGACTTCCTCACCTCCAACAAAGAGAAGGAATGGGCTGGCAGCGACTTCCTCGGCGGACGCCCAATCGGCGAACTGAAGACGAAGTTCCGCCCCAGCGATGTCTGCGTCGGGCCCGATGGCGCTTTGTATGTGGCCGATTGGTTTGACCCCGGTGTCGGTGGTCACGGCACGCGTGACGAAGGCTACACCGGAGCCATCTACCGCATCGCGCCGAAGGGTTTCAAGAGCGTGGTGCCCAAACTCGATCTGAACACCGTCGAAGGCCAGATTGCGGCCTTAAAGAGCCCCGCGAACAACGTGCGCAACAGCGGCTTCACCCGCTTGAAAGCTGCCGGTGCCAAAGCGGTGCCTGAGGTGGCTGAGTTGCTTGCCGACAAGGATTCCTTCATCGCCGCTCGTGCCGCGTGGTTGCTCGCGCAGATGGGTAATGAAGGCATCGCAGCGGTGAAGCCGTGGTTGGAATCCAAGGATGCTACGCAGCGACTCGTCGCTTATCGTGCGCTGCGTCGTGCGAATCACGATGTGCTGATGATGGCGATAAAGATGGCTGCCGATTCGGATGCTGCCGTGCGTCGCGAAGTGGCACTGACCGTGCGCGACATGCCCGCAAGTGAGTGCGGGCCCATTCTCGTGCAACTTGCCCATTCCTTTGACGGCAAGGATCGGGCCTATCTCGAAGCCCTAGGCATCGGCAGCAAAGGCAAGGAGAGCGAACTCTTCAGCGCTCTCACCACAGGCCACGTCAAAGGTTGGAAGACCTTCGAACCACTGGCGAAAGGCGGTAGCGATACCTGGAGCGACGCCTTTGCCCAGATCGCCTGGCGTTTGCATCCCGCTGAAGCCGTGAGTGCTTTCAAAGCCCGTGCGCTCAATGACAAGTTCACGCCCGATCAGCGCAAGCTCATGCTCACCGCCATCGCCTTTGCTCCAGGACGCGAAGCCGCTGGTGCCATGCTCGAACTCGCCCACACCAAGGGCTTCCCCATGCAGGATCTCGCCAAGTGGTGGCTGATGAATCGCAAAGGGAACGATTGGAAGGCCTACGACATCGACGGCAGCATGAAGGCCCTCGGCATTTATGATCCCGACAAAGTGAAGCTCGTCGCCTCACCCATGCCGCCGCCTCCCGCCAATGCGCCGAAGCTCGACCTCGCGCAGATCGCCGCCTTGAAGGGCGATGCCAAACGCGGAGCCACCGCCATCGCCACCTGCTACACCTGCCACCGCATCGGCACCGCCGGCGTGGACTTCGGCCCCGATCTCACCACCTACGGCAAGCAGCAGACCAACGACATCCTCATCCAGGCCATCGCCCAGCCCAGCCACACGATTTCGCACGGCTTTGAAGGCAGCGAGATCAAAACCACCGACGGCCTCGTCATCACCGGCATGGTCCTCTCCGACAGCGATCCCTTCATCATCAAATGCATGGGTGGCGTCGTCCAGACCATCCCGCAGAGCCGCATCGCCACCCGCAACAAGCTGAAAACCTCCCTCATGTATGAGCCCAGCATGCTCGGTCTCACGCCTCAGGGCATCGCGGACATCGTGGCGTATTTGAAGGGGCTTTGAGTTCACCGGCATGCCCCCCCTACTGGTACGCATGAAGTGATGCGTGTATGCGGCTCTGCGCGTCAGATCACGCAAAAGCTCAACCTTACCGATGACCAATAATCTACCGCGCCTTCCTGCTCTTTGCTCTCGCCGTCTCCGCCTTCGCCGCAGATGAATCACCCGAAGATGTGAAGATTCGCGAATCGATCCCATTCGTCGGGGATTTCAAACCGGAGCCGAAGGTGGGGTCGTTCGTCGTGGTTGGACATGGGATGCTGATTATCGTGTCGGAGAACGATGGCAAGACGTGGAAGCAGGCGTTCTTTGCCACACCGGGAGCGGCTAATGGGCCGTGGGCGACGAAGGCGGTCGTTTACGGGCGACGTCTTCGCGGTGCCGGTTGGCTGTGGTGCGGCGATGCTTTATCTGGCGTCGGATGAGGTGGTGAACTGGCGTCATCTCATGAAAGGCACAGCGAAGCTCCCTCATTGGCGGCGTCACTCACTCGTCAGTTATTGTTCAAATAGCCTCCTCGTTCTTTCCTTGCCACTGATGCCGCCGCGCTCGCCGGTCATTTCAGACATTCATTTCGAGAACCGGTCTAATCCTCTCAAGCTGAAGCGCCTAAACCCCATCGCCTCTTTGATGATGCCGAACACGGGCTCGATGGTGCTTTTGTGCTGGCCGTAGGCGGCCCGCCCTTCGCTGGTTTGCAGCCGCCACTTCATCTGCCCGATGAACGGGGCGTTCTCCGGCAGCTCCGCATGCTCGGTTTTCATCTCGAGATCGGCAGTGCGCTACGCGTGCTTGTGCCGCTGGGTGGCGGTGGCTTCGTTGTAAAAGCCGATGTCGATGAACACATTGCGCACACTCTTGATCACCGGGCCCAGGGTGCCCAGCGAGGGCTGGAGTTCTTGCTTGTCGTTAGGTGCATCGACGACCTTCCCGGCTATGATGAGCCCGGCTGTCCACTTCGACTGCGGCCTGGGCGTTCTAGGCCTGCTCGGCTTTGCTGTCGCTGCGCTCCACCCTTCGGGCAGCCTGCGGCTGGCTGTCTCGCTTCGTTCGGCTCATGATGCGTCTCTCGTGGTCGGTGAAGTTGAAATGGTCGCTGTCTCTGGGGCCTGCCTACGGAGGCTTGGGGGGCTTTGCTGCGTGGTTTGCGGCTGCTCTAGCGTTCCTTTTCACTGCGCTGCTCGAACTTCTTTAAATACTCGGCTTGCTCCTGGGTGTGGCGTTCTTTGGCCCTCTCGCGCATGACGGCGACGGTAGCTTCGAGCGTCTCGCGGCGGTCCTCCCGCCGCTCGATCTCGGCGGGGATGCTCAGGCCATCGTTCAACAGGGCGCTGTCGGAATCGGCGGCACGGAGCAGCGTGGCGATCTCATCCTCCAACAGGCGCATTTGCTCTACGGCATGCCCATGCCTCACGGCGCTATGCTTGCTGGCGTTGGCTAGGATCTTGGTGCCGTCCGCCGCCAGGGTGATGTTACCGACTTTCAGCAGCTTGGCGCGGACAGCCAGCTCAAGGACTTGATGGAAGTTGTTGGCAAGCAGCTCGCCATTTTGCACGCGGAAGGTGCAGATGAAACCGTGGCCGGGATGGGTGCCTGCGCAGAGGTAGCGCACGGGCACGCTTTCATGAGTGCTGCGCTCGATCTGACGGCTGCTGAAGTGCCAGTGGTAAAACTGTAGATGAGCAGGGCGAGCATGGTGGTGGGCTGATACTGCGCGTCACAAGTGCCGCGGTGATGTGCGGTGCTCAGGTCGAGCAGGCTGACAGCGTCGAGGATTAAGTGGACGAGGTGGTTGCCGCACATCAAGTCGCGCAGGTCCGGCGGCATAAGCAGGGAGTGTCGCGGTCAGTGTTTACAAAGCGGGCGGCCATGCGCCATTCCTACCATCCGCTTCGCGCCTTGGCAAAGTCCGACAGGCTGGTAAACGGTTTGATCCCTGGCCGCTGCCGCGGACTACCAGGCTTGCGTCTAGTCGGTTCCGCAGTGGGCTTCATTAAGTTTCTAACTCCAATGCAATGAGTTCTCTCTCCTGGGTAACTTGGTCGCCGATGCGTTGTTTCAGTCATTGATATTGTGCCGCGCCGATTTCGTGCTGCGCTATGCTCAGCCAGTTGCTTTGCTTGGGTAGTGCCATTCAATGCGTTCCTTCAGGCGCATCACCTCCTGCGCCGCGAAAGCCCCATACAGCGAGGCTGTCGTGTGCGCGTTAAGGTTGCCTGCACCAGCACAATTTATCGGCTGCGGATAAACTTCATTACATAACCACTTGATGGTCTATGCCCCCCTAGCGGCGAGTCCGGGCAGCGCGGGCTGTGGGGCGTGCACTTCGGCTATGAGCTAGTTTCACATTTATCTCATCAAGGTAGACCTGTGGACGTTTTAAACTTTGAACATGTCATCCATCGCCGAACACAAATGCGGGGTTGCCCAGTGTTACAGGCACCACAGTTCCACCTGCCAGGGTTTTAGAATGTTTATTGAGCGCCCTACAAATAGTCGGGTTGCTCATACTGTCCAGCAGTCCAAGTCCTACGAGGTGATCTCCAAGCAGCTTGAGCTGCGGGCTGCAGGTGGCGGCCACCAGATACGCCTCAGCCCAGCCGTCGATCATGATGCGCGGCACTTTGCGGTGCTGACAGCCATGCACAGCCACTTCCAGACGATCCTCGCACAATGCGCAGTAGCCTTCGCTCCACCGAAGGCACGGACCGCACACTGTGCGGGCAAAGTCGAGATCCTTCATGGCACCCTTCTCATGATTCTCATCGGCACACAACAATATCTGTCCCCGACGCCGTTTCATCGCCGCAACTCTTATCGCTACGACTACCTTTAGTTCTTTGCATTCTCCGTCGCAGAGCTTGATTTACCAATTGCGATGGAATGAACCACTTAAGTATGACAAAAAAAAACCCCTGAAAAATAATTGAGGATGTATTCATCAACATGTGTTATATTTTGTACCCCGTTTGTTGTGGCGGGTTTCAAGAAAACTGTAACTAGATAGTATCTACATCTGTATTCCCTGACATGGAACTCGACGGAGGCATTAAAATTTACCTTCGGGAAATCGGCAAGACTGATCTGCTGACCCCGGAACAGGAAGTGGATCTTGCTGAGCGCATTAAGCGCGGCGACCCCGAAGCGCGATCTCACATGATCCGCGCCAACCTCCGATTGGTTGTTAAAATTGCTCAAGACTATGCGAATTATGGGCTCCCTCTCCTTGATCTGATTTCAGAAGGAAATATAGGTCTCATGAAAGCTGTCGAGCGTTTCGATCCCAACAAAGGGGGGAAGCTTTCCACATATGCAGCATGGTGGATCAAACAATCTATCAAGAGGGCTCTTGCTAATCAGTCCAAGACCATCCGGTTGCCTGTCCACATGGTGGACAAAATCAGTAAAATGAGGCGCGTCGCCATGGCCATGTCCGAGGAACTTGGACGTGAGCCGACTGATGACGAGCTTTCAGAAGAAATTGGTATCGATCGAGCCAAGCTAAGCCAATTGAAAGTAGCGTCAATGCGTCCGGCATCTCTGGATGCACCAATTAGTGATGACGACAGCACTGAGTTTGGCGAAATTGTCGGCGATGAAAACGCTCAAACACCTTTTGAGCTGCTCAGCCACAAGAACATGCATGGTCAGCTCGATGGATTGCTGACGGTCCTAGATGAGCGTGAACGAAAAATCATTGATGCACGTTTCGGACTTGCTGGACAGAAACCTCGCACTTTGGAGGAAGTTGGCCAAGAATTTGGGGTAACGCGTGAGCGAATTCGCCAGCTTCAGAACATCGCCCTCCGCAAACTTCGCCGTGCACTTCAGAAAAAAGAAGATCCTATTCCTAAAGTATTGCGCAATGCCGGCTCTAAAAAGAAAAAGAAGGCTGTCGCAGAAGATAAATAAAAAGGGCTGAAAATACCATCGAATCCAATTTGGACTTCCGTTGCCGAAACTCTCCGAGTCGAAGTTTTGTGAAGATTGGTTCGATTTGTGTCTCCATGAGAGGAGCAGCTCGAAAAAAGGTGGCCAGTTAAATTCACAAAAGGATGCATAGAAGACCTTAGTCTGTTCAATAGACACATGCACATGTGACGGCCATTTTCAGCATGCTAAAAACATACCTTTAAGCATGGCTGTGAGATCCTAACCGATAACACTTGAATATATCGACACAAAAAGCCCTGTGGAAGTAATTTCTCCACAGGGCTTTCGTTGGCGAAGAACTTCGCCGTGGTTTTGATCTCAGGAGAGACCTATTGGATTACTTAGCCTTCTTGGCAGCCTTTTTTGCAGCTTTCTTTGGAGCAGCAGCAGCTTTCTTTGGAGCAGGAGCAGCTTTCTTTGGAGCGGCAGCTTTCTTGGCGGCCTTTTTTGCAGCTTTCTTAGCCATAGTGTTGTTTCTGTTGTTGTTGGTTGCTTTGTTGTTTTGTTTTGCCGAGGTAGCGGCAGAGCTGCCACCACGGACATTGGTACCAGCGGCCTTTTCGGCGGCTCGCTTTTCCTCGATGGCGGCCTGCGCAGCAGCGAGGCGGGCGACGGGGACTCGGAAAGGACTGCAACTGACGTAGCTCAGGCCCACATTGTGACAGAACTTCACGGAGTCAGGATCGCCACCGTGCTCACCGCAGATGCCCAACTTGATGTCAGGGCGTGTGCTGCGGCCTTTGGTGATGGCGGTCTGGATAAGCTGGCCGACGCCAGTCACGTCGAGCGTAGCGAAGGGGTTCTTCTTGAAGATCTCGTTCTCCGTGTAGGGCATGAGGAACGAGCCCATGTCGTCACGGCTGATGCCGAGAGCGGTCTGGGTGAGGTCGTTCGTGCCAAAGGAGAAGAACTCCGCGGTCTGCGCGATCTCGTCAGCGGTGAGAGCACCGCGGGGGACTTCGATCATGGTGCCGACCATGTAGGCGAATTTGATCTTCTTCTCGGCCATGACGGCCTTGGCGACGCGGTGAATGATTTCAACCTGAAGGTCGAGTTCCTTCTTGAAGCCGACGAGCGGGACCATGACCTCAGGCTTCACTTTGATCTTCTTCTTCGCCACGTCAGCGGCGGCTTCGAAGATGGCGCGGGCCTGCATGGCGGTGATTTCCGGGTAGGCGATGCCGAGACGGCAGCCGCGGTGGCCGAGCATGGGGTTGAACTCATGCAGAGCGGCGACGCGGGACTTCACTTTTTCAACGGAGACGCCCATTTTCTTCGCAAGGTCGGCCTGAGCGGCTTCTTCATGCGGAACGAATTCGTGAAGGGGCGGGTCGAGAAGACGGATGGTCGCAGGCAGGCCTTTGAGGGACTCGAAGATGCCGGTGAAGTCTTCACGCTGATAAGGAAGCAGCTTGGCGAGGGCTTTTTCGCGATCGGCGACGTTGTCGGCGAGGATCATCTCACGGACGGCGTCGATGCGGTCACCTTCAAAGAACATGTGCTCCGTGCGGGTAAGGCCGATGCCCTGGGCACCGAACGCGATGGCGTTTTCGGTTTGCTCAGGATTGTCAGCGTTCGTGCGGACCTGGAGGCGAGCAGCTTTGCCGCACCAGTTCATGAGCTGCTGGAAGCTCTTGTACTTCTCGGTGGCCTGAGCGGCTTTGTCGCCGTGAAGGGCACCCGTGACGATGGAGGAAGGACCAGTCTTGATTTTGCCGCCATAGATCGTGCCGGCGGTGCCGTCGATGCTGAGGCTGTCTTTGCCTTCGTGGAAGACTTCACCAGCGATGGTGACGGTCTTCTTGTCGTAGTCGATTTCGACGGCGGAAGCACCGCAGATGCAAACTTTGCCCATCTGACGTGCAACGAGCGCAGCGTGGCTGGAGACACCACCTTTGGCGGTGAGGATGCCAGCGGCGGCGATCATGCCACGAAGGTCTTCCGGGGAAGTTTCGTTGCGGACGAGCAGAACGGTTTCACCAGCTTCGGCGGCCGCAGCAGCGCGGTTCGCGTTGAGGTAGATGGTGCCGGAGGCAGCACCAGGACCGGCGGGAAGGCCTTTCGCGAGTTCCTTGGCCTTCTTGATCTCGCTGAGATCGAAGTCAGGAGCAAGCAGCTGCTCGAGCTGGTCGGCAGGATTGCGCAGGATGGCGGTTTCCCAGTCGATGAGCTTTTCCTTCACCATGTCCATGGAGAACTTCAGCGCGGCAGCGGCGGTACGTTTGCCATTGCGGGTCTGAAGCATGAACAGCTTACCCTGCTGGATGGTGAACTCGACGTCTTGAACGTCTTTGAAGTGCTTTTCGAGGATCTGACGAACTTTGAGAAGCTCGGCGTATGGCTTTGGCATCGCCTTTTTAAGCTCAAGCACAGGCTCAGGTGTGCGGACGCCAGCGACGACGTCTTCGCCCTGGGCGTTGATGAGGAACTCACCGTAGAATTCGTTGACGCCGTTGGCAGGATTGCGGGTGAAAGCCACGCCGGAACCCGAATCGTCACCCGTGTTGCCATAGACCATGGCCTGCACATTGACGGCGGTGCCCCACTCAGCGGGGATGTTGTATTTGCGACGATAAACGATCGCGCGGTCATTCATCCAGGAGCCGAACACAGCACCAGCGGCACCGCGAAGCTGATCCCATGGGTCATTCGGGAAAACGTGACCCGTGCGCTGTTTGACGAGCTCTTTGAAGAGGCGAACGAGTTCCTTTTGGTCGTCGGCGGTCAAATCGCTATCGACGATGTCTTTGTGATACTTTTTGTGTTTGAAGCCTTCGATGACGACTTCGAAAGGCTCGTGGTCTTCACCTTCAGTCTTCTGCACGCCGAGAACGACGTCACCATACATCTGGATGAAGCGGCGGTAGCAGTCCCAAGCGAAACGCTCATTCTTGGTCGCAGCAGCGAGAGAAAGAACCGTCTGATCATTGAGGCCGAGGTTCAAGATGGTGTCCATCATGCCCGGCATGGAGTCACGAGCACCGGAACGCACAGCAACCAGAAGCGGCATGCCCTTGGCATCACCGAACTTGGCATTCATGATTTTTTCCATGGCAGCTACACCGGCTTCCATCTGCTTCTGTAGTTCGGCAGGATAGCTCTTCTTATTAGCGTAGAAGTAAGTGCAGACTTCCGTGCTAATTGTGAATCCGGGTGGCACTGGAAGACCAATGCGACTCATCTCAGCAAGGTTCGCGCCTTTCCCCCCAAGCAGTGCTTTCATGGAGCCGTCACCATCCGCTTTTCCTGCTCCAAAGGAGTAAACGTATTTCACTGTCTTGCTACCTGTGCTCGCTGCTTTTGCCATAGAGTTGTTGGGGTCGTTACCGGCTTAATGGTTTGTTTTTTATTTTGATTGAATGCCGATAATTATCTTTTGATTATAGGATGCAAGCACAAGTTGACAATCAAAAGTTCGCACGTGCCTTCATGAAGATCATGTAGATCGCAAACTCCAGGATGGTTCATGACGCCATTGTCCACATGCTAACGTGAGGTTCGTACGGCATCTTGATACTTTGAATTCTAGAGTCTTGACGTCTCGGGGCAGTTTGTGATTTAAACAAATCAACACTGAATAATTCATCACGTTCCATCTCATGTGGAGTCTTGAAGCTTCAGCCACCCCCCAAGCAAAACCATGAAAACATCATTCTTATTCATCCGTCAATCAAAGCGGGGATTCACGTTGGTCGAACTGCTGGTCGTCATCGTGATCATCGCAATCCTTGCATCACTTGCCGTTCCGGTCACTAACAAGGTTATGCAGATGGCAAACACCACTCGCACAAAAGCCATAATGAAGGACATAGCGGTAGCGATCGGACACTTCCGAACTGAATATAATCGCCTGCCTGTTAATTTGAGCGGTTCCAGTGGCGGTGAAGATATGGATCCAATCCCCACGAATGACACCACGGATATCATCAGTGTGCTGATGGCTATGTCTAATCCAAACAGTAGTGGTGGTGGAGGCGGTCAGAATTTAAATCCCCGAGGCATTAAGTTCATCGACCTTCCTCTAGCTAAGAACGGCACCTCTTTTGGAATTGTTGATCCGAGTGGTGGAGCTGGCGGCGGAAATGTCCGCCTGTATGACATCTGGGGTATGCCTTATTATATCCTCCTCGACACGAATCTCGACAACCGCATCACCAATCCTGATGCCAACAACATCGACCAACGTATCTCGGCTAGGGCTCCCCAATACCTTCCTCTAAGCACCGCAGTGCATTGCACAGGTCCTGATAAAATTCGCAACACGAAGGACGACATCACCTCTTGGAGATAATTTTCTTTTTGTGATTCTCCGCGAACGCGCGTCCTTCAGGACGCGCGTTTTTCATTAAAGATAGCGCGCCAGAACTTCATCGACTTTACCTGGCTCCACCTTTTCAAAGAAATCGTCCTCGACCATACATACGGGTCCAAACCCACAGCTGGCGAGACACTCGGCAAATTCGATGCTGAACTTGCCATCCTCGCTTGTAGCGATCGGATGATGATGATCACAATGACTGCGGTCGATTTTAGCCGCCTGGCAGAATGATTCCATTAGCTCGTAACTACCTGACATCGCACAGGAAAGGGTGCGACACACGCGGATGTGGAACTTCCCAGGCGCAGTCTGTCGAAAGCCGGGATAAAACGTGACAACTTCCAAAACCTGAATCGGCGGCAGGCTTAACTTGTCCGCCACCCAGTTGACAGTTTCTTCACTGATAAAGCGGAAATGATGCTGCATTAAGTGCAGCAGAGGCAGGACTGCACTGCGCTTTGAAACTGGATAATGGGTAATGACCTCATCAATCTTTGTTTCGAGTTCTGCGGGAATTGCCAAAGCCATCTTAGTTAAGAGTAAACACTAGGTTTCGATGCGGTGTCGCCGTCATCACCGATCACACTCACCCATCACGAAATCGAGGCTACCGAGGACAGAGGGAACGTCGCTCAGTAGATGGCCAGGTAGCATTTTGGAAAGAATGCTGAGATTGATAAATGAGGGGCTGCGAATTTTCAGACGATAAGGCACTCCACCACCCTTGCTGTGAATGTAGAAGCCAAGCTCTCCCTTAGGATTTTCGGCACCAAAATAGACCTCACCAACCGGAGCATCAATTCCTTGGGTGGCGATGATGAAATGATGGATGAGTTCCTCCATTTTCATCAGTACTTTCTCCTTATTGGGGAGATAACCTTTCTGATCCGTGACGTTGATTGGGCCACCGGGGAGTTTGTCGAACACCTGACGGAGGATGCGCACGCTCTGCCGAATCTCCTCCATTCGGACAAGGTAGCGGTCATAACAGTCCCCTTTGGTTCCAACAGGAATGTCGAAATCATAGCGGTCATAGTCGAGATAAGGCGTGGCCTTCCGAAGATCGTGCTCAACACCTGAACCGCGCAGGTTTGGGCCCGTAATGCCCCACTCGATAGCTTCCTTTTTCGTGATCACTCCGAGATCCTGCGTGCGCGCCATGAAGATGGCGTTTCTGCTCAGCAGCTTATCCACTTCATCGATCACTGGCTCCAGTTCATCCAGGAACTTCCTCACCGCAGTGGCAAATCCCTCCGGCAAGTCGCGGACCTGACCACCAACACGCGTGTAGCTGGTTGTAAAACGAGCCCCCGTGAGCTGCTCACAAAGGTTGTAGATCTTCTCTCGCTCGGTGAATGTATAGAGGAAGACGGTCATTGCCCCCACATCCATCGCAAACACCCCGACACCCAGCATATGGGCGGAAATGCGTGCGAGTTCGCAGCAAATAACACGAATGGCTCTCCCGCGCTCAGGCACTTCCCAGCCCATCAACTTCTCGACAGCCAAGGCATAGGCGACATTGTTGGCGAGAGGTGCCAGATAATCCAGCCGGTCCGTGTAAGGCACAAACTGGTTGTAGTGCATGTTCTCAGCGATTTTTTCATCGCCGCGATGCAGAAAGCCCACGTCTGGATCGGCTTTGGTGATCACTTCTCCGTCCATCTCCAGTATCAGCCGCAAAACGCCATGAGTCGCAGGATGCGAGGGGCCCATATTCAGGACCATTTTCTCTCCCACCAGATCAGTGGTGGTCACCTCCATACTCTCGGCCTGTAGCGCAGCTTTGGCGGCGACATCGTGGGCTTCATACTCTCGCGTAATGGTGGGCATCAGGATAGTGGGGGGGAGTGACGGAGTATTCTACGCAGGGAAACAGCAGCAAGACGAATTTGTGAAAAATTTCACAAGCTTGGTTTTGCAAAGAAAAGGTAGCTCCCAGCCAGGCTTGTCTCTGGTATCTGGATGGACGGCCCAACGTATGAGCACTATCAGGGTAAACGTTGGCAAATTTCGGCGCGAAGCTTCATCTTACTGGAAACTCTGGTGGGAAGCTTCCGCTGGCTGTGGCAGAAGCTGTCTTTACGATCATGAAAGAACTCTACACCAGCATGGATTCCTCACGCATCGGCTTTTACAAGTCGGTGCTCGATGAGGCGGGGATCGTCTGCTTCATCCAAAACGATGCCGGTGCCCAGACGCTGAATGTCATCTCGCCGATCTTCCAGCCCACGCTCTGCATCGTCGATGACAGCCGTTACGATGAAGCCATCGAGCTTTTGAAGCCGCATCACTATCCCGAAACAAGTTCTGAAATGGCCGAGTGGATCTGCAAGAAGTGTGGCGAGAGCAATCCGGGTGAGTTCGAGGTTTGCTGGAATTGTGAGTCAGCGGGCTGACCGTGCAACGGTTGGCATGAATCACACCTCCCGCCACGGAACTAGGCAAGAGGTCTGGCACTCGCGGTGCTGAAAGGGGTCTCGTGCAGCGGTTCATGCCGTGAGCACTTCACTCATTCTAAACTCAATCCACCACGATCATGCCAGAAGTCACATACCCTGCTCACAAGGACGGCGACGTCCTCGTCAATTATGAAGAAAAGGTCTTCGAAGATGTGAAGGCCAATCCAGGCGAAAAAGCCCTCGTCACATTCCACGGCGTCGCCCATGAAGGCTCAATCGGACTCGTCAACACGCTGGTCGCCACACGGCTGCTGCGCAAAGGCTATGAGACCTCCATCCTGCTCTATGGACCCGGCGTCACCATGGGTTTCCAGAAAGGTTTCCCCACGCTCGGCGATGAAGCTTTCCCTGGCCATCTGCTGGTGAACAAACGCCTTGCCCAGTTCATGGCGGAAGGCGGCAAAATCTACGCCTGCCGATTCTCCACCCAGGCGCTCTATGGCCAGACGGAGAAGGCCTTCATCCCCGGCATCATCCCAATCAACCCGCTGGATGTGCTCGACATCAATCTCGTTCACGGTCGCGCGGGTGCCGTGGTCATCCACTCCTGGAATCTCTGATCGCCACCTGACTCATGGCGACGATCCGAGCAGCCGCGGTGCAGATCGCACCGGACCTGACGAGTGCCGAGGGCACGGTGGACCGTGTTTGCCGGGCAGTGGCTGAGGCCGCTGCCCGGGGCGTGGAGATCGCCGTGTTCCCGGAGACCTTCATTCCTTACTACCCGTACTTCAGCTTCGTGGAGCCGCCAGTCAGCGCTGGTAAAGAGCACCTGAGGCTTTATGAAAATGCCGTCGAGGTGCCGGGCTGGGTTCCTGAGGTGCTTAGCCAGCAGGCAGCGAAGCACGGCATGGTCCTCGTCGTCGGTGTGAACGAGCGCGAGCATGGCTCACTCTACAACACGCAGCTCATTTTTGATGCCAATGGTACGCTGGCACTGAAGCGCAGAAAAATCACGCCCACTTATCATGAGCGTATGATCTGGGGCCAGGGCGACGGCTCCGGTTTAAAAGTGGTGCAGACCGAAGTCGGCCGCGTCGGCGCGCTCGCCTGCTGGGAGCATTACAATCCGCTGGCACGCTTCAGCCTTATGGCGCAGCACGAGCAGATCCACTGCGCGCAGTTCCCTGGCAGTATGGTCGGGCCGATCTTCCGTGATCAAATCGAAGTCACGATCAAACATCACGCGCTGGAGTCAGGCTGCTTCGTCATCAACTCCACGGGCTGGCTGACCGATGAACAAATCGCCTCCATCAGCGGTGATCCGAAAATGCAGAAGGCCCTGCGCGGCGGCTGCTACACGGCCATCATTTCCCCAGAAGGCGTGCCGCTGTGCGAACCCATCACCGAGGGCGAGGGCATGGCGATCGCCGATCTCGACTTCGCCCTCATCACTAAACGCAAACGCATGATGGACAGTGTGGGCCACTACTCGCGGCCAGACATTTTCACTCTGCATCAGAACAGCACAGCCCGCTCGCAGATGAGCGGACAAACACCCGAGCCTGCCGCTTCAGACATCCTTTCCATAAACTCCAACACCCCCGCGCCCCATGATCACCTTCGAGACGGCTCTTTTCAGCCGGAAGCAATGGCTGCTCTCTGAGCTGCAATCTCTCGGCCTCCGAATGCTGGATGAGGCGGACTCCGCCTCCAGTCGCCGTGGTGGCGCCGGGCCCAGTGATCACAAGGCCGTATCCGTCATGGGCACGACTGTGATGGTGCCAATCCACACGCGCCCCGCACATCACTCGCCCTTCACCGCCACGGTGCCCGGCAATGATGGACGCGCCCTGCTGTATCGTGATGGCGAGCTGGAGCTGCCCATCGTCTTCCCACGGCAGCCAATGTTCTACTCCATGAGCACGGCGGATGACATCCCCTACTGGAAGCTCGCGCAACTGCACTCCCACAACGTCCTCGCCACGACCGTGCTGCAGACCTGCATCCGCTATGGCAATGCCTCCACCAAATGCCAGTTCTGCGCCATCGGCGAGTCTTTGAAAGGCGACCGCACCATCGCCCGCAAGACGCCTGAGCAGCTCGCCGAGGTGGCAGAAGCCGCGATGAAATACGACGGCATTGAGCAAGTTGTGCTGACCACTGGCACACCGCCGACGGAAGACAGGGGCGCCGCCATCCTGACCGACGTGGCCCGGGCCATTAAGCTGCGCACAGGTCTCGCCATCCAGGCACAGTGCGAGCCGCCGTCAGATTTTATTTGGTTTAGGCATCTGCATGAAGCCGGGGTGGATTCGCTCGGCATGCATCTCGAAGCCTGGGATGAAGAAGTGAGAGCCCGCATCATGCCGGGGAAGGCGCAGGTGCCCGTGTCCTATTACCTGAAAGCCTTTAAAGCCGCTGTCGCCATCTTTGGCCGTGCCCAGGTCAGCACCTATCTGTTGGCCGGGCTTGGCGACACCCGCGAAGGCCTGATTGATGCCTGCCATCAGCTCATCCAGCTCGGTGTCTATCCCTTCGTTGTGCCCTTCGTGCCCATCGGCGGCACGCCGCTGGAGGGCCAACCCTCTCCGAGCGCTGACTTCATGCGCTCCATCCTGCAACCGCTGGGCGACATGCTGACGAGTGCTGGCATGACCTCTGACACCGTGAAGGCAGGCTGCGCCAAATGCGGTGCCTGTTCATCACTGTCAGCCTTTGAAAAACAATCCGCCTGCGCTGCTTAACCCATGCCCGCCGTCCACTACACCGTTGAATTGCCCGATGGTACGCAACGCCACTGCTACTCGCCCTCCACCGTCATTCATGAGCACTTCAAAGCGGGCGATGTCATGACCATGAGCGACTTCATTTCGCGCAGCCGCACAGCCCTGAATGCTGCCAGTGACCGCGTGCGACAACGCTTCGGCTTCGCTTGCTCCTCCGCCATGGATCAGCTTAGCGAGATCGAAAGCTGGGGCAGTTCCTGCAAGCCTGATGGCTGCGTTCGTATCCTCACCCTCTGATGACCACACAGCATTACCCAGTCATCATCATCGGGGGTGGCCAGGCCGGGCTCTCCATGAGCTACTGCCTGAAGGAGCGCGGCATTGATCACCTCATCTTTGAAAAGCACCGCATGGGCGAGGCATGGCGCAGCAAGCGCTGGGATTCCTTCTGCCTCGTCACTCCGAACTGGCAGTGCGCTCTGCCCGGCTTCGACTACGCGGGCGATGATCCCAAGGGCTTTATGGTAAAAGAGCAGATCGTCGAGTACATCGAAGCCTATGCCCGCTCTTTCAATCCTCCGCTGAAGGAAGGTGTCGCGGTCTCACGGCTGCGGAGGCATGAGTCCGGCACGTTTGAAGTCACCACCGACATCGGCGTCTTCACCGCAGATCAGATCGTCGTCGCCACGGGTGGGTATCAGACGGCCAAGGTGCCGCGCATGGCAGAGCGCTTCCCGCCGGGCATCACGCACCTGCATTCCTCCGACTACAAAAGCGCCGCCGAACTGCCGCCGGGTGAAGTGCTCGTCGTCGGCACAGGACAGTCCGGCTGCCAGATCGCCGAGGATCTGCATTTGGCTGGACGTCGCGTCCATCTTTGCGTCGGAGGCGCACCTCGTACGGCACGGCGTTATCGCGGCAAAGACGTCGTCGAGTGGCTGCATAATATGGGCTACTATGACATGCCCATCCATGAGCACCCGAAGAAGGACATGGTGCGTGCAAAGGCCAATCACTATGTCACCGGGCGCGATGGCGGACGCGATATCGACCTGCGCAAGTTCGCGCTTGAAGGCATGAAACTCTATGGCCGCCTGAAGGACGTTCACAGCGGCACGCTTTGCTTTGCCGATGACTTGAAGCAAAACCTCGATCAGGCAGACAACGTCGCCGACAGCATCAAGACGACGATTGATAAGTTCATCGAATCTCACGGCATCGAAGCCCCACACGAAGATCGCTACACACCCGTCTGGCAGCCGGAGTCACCTCCGCTCTCCCTCGACTATGAGCAGGCTGGCATCACGTCGATTATCTGGAGCATGGGCTTCGGCACCGACTACCGCTGGATCGAAATCCCCCTCTTCGATGGCAAAGGCTACCCCACACATCAGCGCGGTGTGACCAACGTCCCTGGCGTCTATTTCATCGGCCTGCCCTGGCAGTACACCTGGGGCAGCGGCCGCTTCTCCGGTGTAGCGCAGGACGCGCGCTACCTCGCCAACTGCATCGAGTCCCGTCACTCCGCCGCCGCCCGGACCACGGCGGGCAGTGCACTGAACATGTGGGCACTTGGCTCGTGAGCTTGGCACGTCTTCTGCAATGCCTTTCATCACCATGCTCTTCGAAATCTACCCTCCCTTTCGTCCGCGGGATTTTGTCTTCAAAATCGCCAGCACGCCAAGTGAACTCGATGGCTACTGGGCACTGCGGCGTGCGGTGTTTTGCGAAGAGCAGCAGGTTTTTCACGATGGCGATGATCGTGATGCCATCGATGACCACAGCATACCGATCATCTGCGCCACGCTCCTGGCGGGTATGGTGGATGAGGTGATCGGAGCCGTGCGCATCGATGAGCGCGAGCCACGCCTTTGGTACGGCAGCCGCCTTTGTGTGGACCGTGACTTTCGCCGTCTGACCGAGATGAGCACGAGCGCCAGCGTGCGCAGCCATCAGCCAGTGCATCGTGGGTTTGGTGCCATCGGCGCTGGTCTTATTTACAAAGCGGTGTCCACGGCGAACCTAATCGGCTGTGACAAGTTCCTGGCGGATGTGCAGGAGCAGAATGCGCGGTTCTTCCAGCGCCTGCACTGGCAGCGGCTGGGTGAGCGGCAGCTTCATGGCCGTCCGCACGTGCACATGCAGGCAGAGCTTCCGCACTATCCTCCGGCGGCGATGGTGGCGTAAGGTTCATTCATGACCGCTCTCGAAGACCTCACCCGCAGTCTGCGCGATCATCCCAATGTGGCGGAGAAGCTCCGCATTGCTTCTGCCTACGGCCCTGCGCTTGAAGTCGCCGGCGGAGTCGAGATCGGCGATGACGCCGCCGCGATTCCTGATGGAGATGGCTTCCTGCTTTTTGCAGCGGAGGGGATGATGGAGAGTTTCATCGAGCTTGATCCGTGGTTCGCCGGCTACTGCGCGGTGATGGTAAACCTCAGCGACATCGCCGCGATGGGTGGCACGCCGACGGCCATCGTGGACGTGCTCTGGGCGCATCCTGATTCACCCATGGCCGCAGAAATTTGGGCTGGAATGCGTGCAGCTTCATCCGCCTACAGCGTGCCCATCGTCGGCGGACACACGACTCGCTTTCCGATCGAGCGCACACCTCTTCTCGCCGCTTCGGTGGTGGGAAAGGCATCGCGCTTGATCACCAGCTTTGACGCACAGCCCGGAGATACTTTGCTCATGGCCGTGGACCTGCGTGGAGCCTATCGCGGGCAGGGCACGGTCTTTTGGAATGCCAGTGTGGGCTCACCACCCGAACGATTGCAGGGTGATTTGCGTCTGCTCAAAGACATCGCCGACAGGCAGCTGGTGACAGCGGGAAAGGACATCAGCAACGGCGGACTACCAGGCACGCTGGCCATGCTCCTCGCCACCTCAGGCTGCGGCGCCCAGGTGAATTTAGACGCTGTGCCCATGCCACCTGTCGCGGACATGAAACGCTGGCTGCTTTCCTTTCCCAGCTATGGCTACCTGCTCACTGCAGCCCCTGAAAAGTCAGGTGAGGTGATCGCCGCCTTTCATCAGCGCGACATCGCGTGCGCGGCCATCGGCACGATCACGAGCGCTTGCGAGCTGGTGCTTTCCTGGCAGGGCGAGCGCTCGGTTTTTGCTCAGATCGCACCGGCAGTGATGGCCCATCGTGCCACGTCCCTGTGATGAGCACATCCCGCAGATGCTCAGGGATGCCGCGATCATGCATGTGCATCTTTTGCACCAGCAGATCCACGGCAGCAGCACCCACGCGATCCAGGTTGCCATCAATGCCCGCCAGGCTCACGCGCTCCCGCTCCGTGCCGAAGAGATAGGCCACACCGACATCCTGCGGCACACGCAAACTCAAGCGTGCCAAAAGCTCGGTGGCATCGAGTTTATACATCAACAGAGCATCTGGCTGGTGTCGCTCAAACCAGTCGCGAAAGAGCGTCATGTTCACCTGTTCCCCTTCTACCAGTAAAGGCGGGCATTGTTCCTCTGGCGGGCGCTGCCATTGCTCATTGAGCGCTGCGGCGGACCACTGTCCACCCACGATGCTGTTGTTGCGGACCGGGGCCATCAGTGCAGGCCGCCGGTAGCCATGGGCACGCATCTTTTCAAAGGCCAGCTTCACATTGAAAAAGCCGTGCAACTGCACGCGATCCACCGGCAACTGGCGGAAATAGGTACCGAGGCCCACCACGCAGAAGTCACGCACCTCCAGCTCCACTGGCTGGTCATCCCGCTCAGAGAAACCCAGGATGAGGCCACGAATGCCACGTGCCTTCAGCATCTGCCGCAGCCGCTGCGCATCTCGCCGCATGGAGCCGAGGGAGAAGACCTCAATCTGATAGCCGAGCTGCTCCGCCCGCTGCTCGATACCGCGCAGATACCAGAGGCAGACATCCTTTTTCCGCCATGCCTCATCCGCCACGTTCGTGATCAGGGCCAGCGTCTCACCATGCGGGTCCAGCTTTCGGCGGCGCTGGGTCATGAGCGCCTGCACGAGCGGGTTGGGTGCATAGCCCAGCTTCACCGCCGCCTCTCTGACCCGCACCTTCGCCGCCTGAGTGATTCGGGGATCATCTCTGAGAGCACGGGAGACGGTGGCGCTGGAGACACCCGCCTCTTTTGCCACTTCAATGATGGTCACAAATCGGTGCATGAGAGTCACCGGTCATACGTGCTTTAACTCACGCTTTCAACCCTCAGAAGAGCACAGCCTTGGTTTGATGTGGCATTCATCAGCGTCCATTAGCAGCTTCAAATCGAATTTCATTTCCACATGACCTCCCCCTTCCAACTCAACACCGAATACGCACCCTGTGGAGATCAGGGGCAGGCGATTGAGAAGCTGGTGAAGTCGATCAAGGCAGGGAATCGGCACCAAACCTTGCTCGGGGTCACCGGCTCGGGGAAGACCTTCACGATGGCGAACATCATCGCGCAGATCGGCAAGCCGGCGTTGGTGTTTTCGCACAACAAGACCCTCGCGGCGCAGCTCTACTCGGAGTTTAAAAACTTCTTCCCGAACAACGCCGTCGAGTACTTCGTGAGCTACTTCGACTATTACCAGCCCGAGGCTTACATCCCGCGCACGGACACCTACATCGAGAAAGACTCGAACGTAAACGACGAGATCGAGAGGCTGCGGCTTTCCAGCATGGGAGCGCTCATCACGCGGAAGGATGTGGTCGTCATCGCCAGCGTGTCATGCATTTATGGCTTGGGCTCGCCGGAAGACTACGAGGGCATGATGATGCCCATGCATGTGGGCATGGAAATCTCACGCGAGACGCTGCTCACACGGCTCGTGGACATGCTTTATGAGCGCAATGACATCCAGCTCAAACGCGGCAGCTTCCGCGCTCGTGGCGATGTGGTGGAGGTCGTGCCTGCCTACCTTGATAGCGAAGCCATCCGCATCGAGTTCTTCGGCGATGAGATCGACCGCATCAGCGCCGTGGATGTGCTCACCGGCACCGTCACGCTGAAGATGCCGAGCTACACCATCTTCCCGGCGAAGCAGTTCGTCACGCCGGGCGACAAGCTCCGAAAAGCCATCGTCAAAATCCGCGATGAAATGACCGAGCGCGTCGCCTGGTTTGAAAAAGAAGGCAAGCTCCTCGAAGCGCAACGCCTGCGGATGCGCACCGAGCATGACATCGAGATGATGCAGGAGATGGGCTTCTGCCAGGGCATCGAAAACTACAGCCGCCATCTCACGGGTCGCGAGCCGGGCGCCACGCCGGGCACGCTGCTCGATTTCTTCCCCGACGACTTCCTCTGCCTCGTCGATGAAAGCCACGCCACCATCCCGCAGATCGGCGGCATGTATGAGGGCGACAAATCCCGCAAGACGGTGCTCGTGGAGCATGGCTTCCGCCTGCCGAGTGCGCTCGACAATCGCCCGCTGAAGTTCCCCGAGTTCATGAATGCCGTGGGCCAGCTCGTGTATGTCAGCGCCACCCCGGCACGCTTTGAAATCGAAAACAGCGTCGTCGGCAATGCGGGCTACATCCCACATCAGCGCGAGCGCATTGGCGAAGAGGAAGGCGTGCCCGCCGCGTTGCCAGGCATCGCTGTGCGAGTCAGCGGCAGCTCGCAGGCAGTGGAGAAGTTTGATGTCACCACGAAGGGCAAGCCGCTTGTCGTCGAACAGATCATCCGCCCCACGGGCCTGCTTGATCCCATCATCACCATCAAGCCGCTCAAAGGTCAGATCGATGAAACCATCGAGCTGTGTCGCCAGCGCATCGAGAAAGGTGAGCGAGTGCTCGTCACCACACTCACGAAACGGACCGCCGAGGATCTCACCGACTACCTGCGCAATCTCGACATGAAGGTGCGCTACCTGCACAGCGACATCGACGCCATCGAGCGTGTCGAGATCCTGCGCAGCCTCCGCAAAGGCGACTGCGATGTGCTTGTCGGCATCAACCTGCTCCGCGAAGGTCTCGATCTGCCCGAAGTCAGCCTCGTCTGCATCCTCGATGCCGACAAAGAAGGCTTCCTCCGCAGCGAGACCTCACTCATCCAGACCTCCGGTCGTGCTGCACGACACGTCGCAGGCGAGGTCGTTCTCTTTGCCGACATCGAAACGAAGAGCATCAAAGCTCTGCTCAGCATCAGCAACTATCGCCGACAGGTGCAGCTCGATCACAACACGAAGCACGGCATCACGCCGCAAACCGTGAAACGGGCCGTGCAGGAGAGCCTGCAGGTCCTCGGCAAGGCCAAGGACCTCGAAGACAGCGTGCTGCGTGAAGGTGGCGGAGGTGACTTCGCCGTTACCGAAGTCATCCGCGAACTCGAAGGCGAGATGGCCGAAGCTGCCGCGAAGCTCGAGTTCGAACGCGCCGCGCTCATCCGAGATCAGATCCGCGAGCTGAAGAAACAAGCGGGGCTGAATGCCGACGACGGCGGCGTTTTGCCCAAGCCGAAGAGCGTGAGCTATCCGAAACCCAAGCGTGGTGGAAAGAAGCGGTGATCAAGCCGCCTGCGCGAGAGTTTCCTCTTCGTGCAGGTAGCAGGAGGGATCAGGAGCCCAGAAGTCGCCGGTCATTTGCAGGGCACGAACGCGGAAGCCACCACCGCAGACATTCAGCCAGCGGCAGCTCGCACAGCGGCCGGTGAGATGCTGCGTGCGATTGCGCAGCGCGGTGAGTTCAGGGTGGTCGCGGTTCGTCCAGATCTCGCTGAAGGGACGATCCTTCACGTTGCCGAGGTTGAGGCTGTGCCAGAACTGATCGGGATGCACATTGCCCTGCGTGTCGATGTTGCTAATGCCGGTGCCGGAGCTGTTCGCGCCGCCGCCATTCCAGGTGAGCAGTTCCATGGCCTTCGCGGCGCGCTCGGGATTCTCACGCAGCAGACGCATGTAGAGATAGGGTCCATCGACGGGTTGATCGACGGTCAAAACTTCGCGCGGTTTGCCGCTGGCTGCCCACTTCGCGGTGCGATCGAGGATTTTGTCGAGTGCCTTGCGAGTGTCTTCATGAGCGACTTCGATGAGGTCGGCTCCACGTCCGCTATAGACGAGGTGGTAGAAGCAGACGCGCTCAATGTCCTCGCGCTCGATGAAGTCGAGGATGTTGTCGATGTCGTCGATGTTGTGCTGCGACAGCGTGAGGCGGAGGCCGACTTTTTGACCGACGGCTTTGCAATGGCGGAAGGCGGCCACGGCTTTTTCAAAAGCACCTGTTTTGCCACGGAAGTGATCATGAGTCGCGCCCATGCCATCGAGCGAGATACCGACGTAGGAAAAGCCGATGTCTTTGAGCCGCTGGGCTTTGTCGGCGTCGATAAGCGTGCCGTTGGTTGAGAGGGTGAGGCGGAGACCTTTGCTGGTGGCGTATTCGGCGAGTTCGAAGAACTTCGGATGGATCATCGGCTCGCCGCCGGAGAGCAGCAGAGCAGGCACTTTGAATTGGGCGAGGTCATCCACGACGCCGACACATTGATTCCAGTCGAGTTCGCCGGGGTAGAATTTCGAGTCCGAGTCCTGGTAGCAGTGCAGGCACTTCAGATTGCAGCGGCGGGTGATGTTCCAGACGACGATGGGCCGACGCTCGGCGGCTGTGGTCGGCGCACCATGGCCGCGGCCATAACGCAGGTGGTCCATGGGCTGGGCGACATCGCAGTAAAGACGGGTGAGATTGATCATGAGGCGGCTATCAACGTCGCCAAAGCTAGCCGCCGCCCGCCCGATCTTGCGCAGTGATGGGCCGTGTTTGCCGAGCTGTCAGAGCCTGCTGCCGGTGATCCGCTTCTTGTTGAAGTCGATGGCTTCGAAGCGCGTGTAGCCTTCATCAAAGGTCAGCACTGCCTTGCCGCCTTTGCGGATGAGTTCCACGACATGCAGGTCTTTGATCTTGAACTTTGCCACGAAGTTTGGGTGACGAAAGCTGCCGTCCTCCATGAAAACACACTCGCGGTCTGGCACGCCCGCCTGGACATTCCGCCACGACCATTTCGTAGCGAGGAGCAACTGGCGGAAGTGTTCCGTGGTGCCGACGCGCTCGGGGATTTCAGGTGTGGCCGCGAGGGTGAATAGCGGTGCGATGAGCGTCAGGAGAAAGGGGAAGCGTTTCATGGCTGTGTCGGATTTATCTGAACCAGCCGCGAATTCGGTCAAACAAACCTGGGCCACGAGGCCCGGCGGAGCGTGGAGCAGAACTTGGTTGGGCGATCATGCCGTTGTGAGTATCACAGAAACCCTGGGGAACGAGTTCATAGGGCAGCTCGTCTTCATAGGCAGCCCCAGCGGCCTGACAGCCGGGAGTGGCGAGCTGGCTGCTGTTCCGACAAAGCGCCACGGTGGTGAGCGGTGGCTCCTGACGCGGTCCGGCGGGGATGTAGCCGAGTTCGACCGCCTTCTTCGCCACATCCGCCCAGATCGGGATGGACATGCGGCTGCCATAGCCTTCGTCGATGATGGTTTCAGGCTTGTCCAAACCGACCCACACGGCGCAGGTGATGCGGTCGGTGTAGCCCGCGAACCAGGCGTCTTTGTAGTCGTTCGTGGTGCCCGTTTTGCCTCCGCCGGGTTCTTTGAAACCATGCTGGGAGCGGACGCTGGCAGCGGTACCTTTGTCCATGACCTGACCAAGGATGCGGCGCATGATGTGGGCGACTCCGGGGGTGACCACATCGACTTCAATAACGCTGGCATCGAAAAGCACGTTGCCTGCTTTGTCGGTGATTTTGTGGATGAGGAATGGGCGGCGGCGTTTGCCATCATTCGGGAAGATGGTGAAGGCGCTGGCGAGTTCGCGCGGATTGCCGGCGAGGTTCCCGATGAAGAGCTGGGGGTTTTTGACGACATGATCGCCGATGCCAGCATCGCCAAGCACACGCAGCACGCGATCGAGTCCGGCGTAGTTGCCGAGGCGGATGGTCATGGTGTTGCGGCTTTGCACAAGACCAGCGGTGAGCGTCTGTTGGCCGAGGAATTTGTTGTCTGAGTTCTGTGGATTCCAGCCGGGGTCCGCGCCTTCGATCTCGCCGGGTTGGAGAGGGGCGTCTTCGATCAAAGTGCCGGGCAGGAAGCCGCTGGCGAGAGCCGAAGCGTAAACGAAGGGCTTCACCGTCGAGCCGATCTGCCGCTGGCCGAGCGTGGCGCGGTTGAATTTACTCTGGCGATAGTCACGCCCGCCGACGAGCGCGAGAATGCCGCCGGTTTCGTTATCGAGCACGGTGAGTGCGCCCTGAAGATAAGGCGTGGAAGTGAGTTCGGTGCTGGGGTCCCAGGTGGTGTCAAAGACGGCTTTCTTCAGATGCTTGTAGCCGGGTAGTTTTTCCACAGCGGCGAGTCTGGCCTCGACAGAAGCTTCTGCGGCGGTTTGCAGCTCCTTGCTCAGGGTGGTGTGCACGAGCAGACCGCCATCTTCGATCTCGTGCTGCTCCAGCAGGCGGTCGAGGTCCCGCCGGACGGCATCTAGTGCCCAGTCGCCCTGGCTTTGGAAGAGTGGCTGCGCGCGCAAGGCGATGTCGGCATAGCGCGCGGCGAGTTCCTCCTCGGGCGTGATCATCTTCAGCATCAGCATGCGCTGGAGGACATCGTTCCTTTCCTTGATGGCTCCGTCGAAATTGCGGAACGGCGAGAAGCGCACCGGACTGCGGATGATGCCGACGATCATGGCGCCTTCACTCAGGGAAAGCTGGCTGGCATGTTTGCCAAAATAGACCTGGCTGGCGCGCTGGATGCCATAGACGCCGGTGCCGAAGAAGATGCGGTTCACGTAATGCTCGATGATCTGGTCCTTGGTCCAGACTTTCTCGATGCGGCGAGCGAGCATCATCTCCAGCAGCTTGCGATGGAAGGAGCGGTCGTTCAGGTCGGGGTAGCTGTTGCGTGCGAGCTGCATCGTCAGCGTGCTGGCACCTTGCACCACGCGGCGGTCTTTGATGTTCCTGACAAAGGCACGAGCCACGCCGACGTAGTCGATGCCGCTGTGCTTGTAGAAACGTGAGTCCTCGCGAGCGAGCAGCGCCTTCACGAAGTCCGGCGAGACCTGACTGAGCGGCACGACGATGCGATTTTCCCCATGCATGCGCCCGAGCAGCTCGCCTGCAGAATCAAAAACCATGGTTCGTTCGGGCATCTGGCCGAGTGCGGCGAGGTCGTACTTCTTTGCGAGCTGGGAGTATATGCCGATCACCACCGCGAGCGCCACGGTGCCAAGCAGGCTGATGCCCATGATGCCGAAGACCGCCCAGCGCCGCCATTTGCTCCAGCGTGAGTGACGAGGTGGCGGACGATGCGGGGCGGAGGCGGAGGATTTCTTCATGGCGGGGCGGGTTCAGACGCCGGGCGGCATCATTCCATTCTCGAATAGCTTCTGGCAAGACTTGCCTCGGGCGTATTGCCTCATCATTTCTGTCTTGCCATGTGCCTTCCAACTGGAGTGTGATTCGCACATGACACTCCTGACCCGCCGTCGAGTCCTTGCCGCTGCTGCTTCGGCATGGCCATTTGTCCGAATCAGCGCGGAGGAAAAGACGCCCCCTTCGTGGCAGGCGAAGCTGGAGGCCATTCGCGTCAAACATGACCTGCCTGGCATCGGCGGAGCCATCGTGACAAGTGCGGGCATTACTAGTTCTGCCGTCTGCGGCGTGCGCAAAGCGGGGACTGACATCGCGATCATGCCAGACGACCTCTGGCATCTCGGCTCGAACACGAAAGCCATGACCTCCACGCTCGCCGCTATCGCCGTCGAAGCGGGGAAACTGAAGTGGGACAGCACGCTGGGGGAGATTTTCCCGAAGCAGAAGGATCTGAAAACATCCCCGCTCGCCAAAGCCACCCTCACCCAGCTCCTTAGCCATTGGTCAGGCCTGCCCGCGAATGCCATGTGGATGCTCATCAAATTCGCGGGGGGCGATCTCCGCCATCAGCGGGAGTCGGCCCTGCAGCTCGCCGCACGGACACCGGACCTGCCTCCACCGGGTAAACAGCATCTTTACTCGAACTGGGGCTACGCCCTCGCCGGGCACATGCTGGAAGAGGTTTGGGATGCACCCTGGGAGGAGCTAATGAAGCAGCACGTCTTTGCTCCGCTGGGCATCACCCGTGCTGGATTCGGCGGCACGGGCACGCCGGGCAAGATCGACCAACCCTGGCCGCACAATCCCGATGGAAAGCCAACCGCCACGAATGGTCCCGACATGGACAATGCCGCCGTGCTCGGTCCAGCGGGCACCGTTCACATGCCGCTCAGTGATTGGGCTAAATTCATCGCCGAGCACCTCGCGGGGCGTGCTAGCAAAGGCAAGCTCCTGAAAACTGCGGCCAGCTACGAGCATCTGCATACCGCCACCCAGGCGGGTGTGCCTTACGCGTTTGGCTGGCTGGCCTTGGAGCGTCCATGGGGCGGACATGTCCTCAGTCACAATGGCAGCAACACCATGAATCACAGCGTCGCCTGGCTCGCGCCGGAGAAAGACTTCGCAGTCATCGCCTGCACGAATTCAGGCTCTGAAAAGGCCGACAAGGCTCTGGATGCAGTTGCGGGCTTGCTCATCCAGAAGCACACGGCGAAGTAGCGCTTCCTTGTGGAGTGTTTTGCCATCGGGTGACAAGGACGTTGCTTCTCGCCGCGCCTCAGGCACTTTCCGTGCGCTTTGACGACGACCCAGGACAGGTATTTCCAGACCGGACTCGCAGGATCTTTTGTGATCCATGCGCTGTTGCTGCTGTTCTTTACCTGGTTCCTGAACAGTGAGGCGGGCCGCCGCCTGCTGGAGCCGCCTGAGCCTGCCGCACCGGTGGAGGAGCAGAAGGAGGTGACCATGATCTTCCCCGAGATGGTCATCCCGCCACCGCTCCAGCCGAAGCCCAAGGCCTACATCCGCACCACTCAGAACCAGGCCGCGACCGTGAAGCCAGCGGGAGCCGCCTTTGAATCCGACCGCAATACCATCGCCGCCAGCAAACTGCCGCCGAAGGCCGACGCCACGCTGATGATGCCAACGACGAATGGCGATGCGCCTACGAAGATGGAACTGGCGAATCGTGACTTCCGCGACGGCTTGATCAAAAACGACGCCGTGGTGGCCTCACCTGCGAACGCCACGCCGCTGGACATGCGTCCGCCCGCGCCAAATTCACCGCCAAGCATCCTGAAACCTCAGCCTGCCACACCACCTGCACCTGCTCCGACGCAGGTGGCCAAAGCAACACCAGCCGACACCACGCCACTGGCCAAGATGATGGAGGAGATGGACAAGGAATCCGCCCGTCTGGACACCAACCGACTGCCGCTCGAGGTCAGGAAGCCAGAGCCCATGAAGCAGGAAGAAGCGCCCCCGCCGAAGCCTCAGGTGCGTGCGCCATCGGATGAGTCGCCACCAGTTCCGAAGGCGATCCCCGTCGCTGACGATGTCAAAGCCACGGCTGGGATGCCCGAGAAGGACGCCTTTAGCCCCTTTACCCGCATGGGGAAGAATGATGGCGCGATCAGCCGCGAAGGAGAAGACGCCGTGGATGCCGTGGCCACGCCACGTGGGATCTACATGCGCCAGGTCACCGGTGCTGTGGAGAAAAAGTGGCACCTCTACGTCCGCCTCGCGCGTGACTCCGTGACCTTCGGACGTGTGCGCTTCCGCTTCTATGTGGATCAGCGAGGCACGCCTCAGGACCTAAAGATCCTGTCCGATGCCCGCGATGCCGATCCGCGCATGAGGGAAATCACGCTCCGTGCCATCCTCGATGCCGACATCCCGCCGATCCCGGCGGAACTCATCCCCGAACTCGAAGACGGGCGGCTGAAAATCGAGTACGAAGCCATTGTTTATTAGTCTCGTGTACGTTCACACCCTCGATCTCCACTTTCAAGACACGCCCGGCCTCATCGCCGCCTACATCCTCGAGTCCGCTGGCGAGCTGGCCCTCATCGAGACCGGTCCGGGCTCCACGCTGGAGACGCTGCGGGCAGGCATTCGCGGGCTTGGATTTGAGGAAAGGCAGATCCGCCATGTCTTCGTGACTCACATTCACCTCGACCATGCGGGCGCGGCTGGCTGGTGGGCGCAGCAGGGCGCGCAGGTGTATTGTCACCCGAGCGCCGCACGGCATCTCGTCGATCCCTCGCGGCTGATCGCCAGCGCTCAGATGATTTATCAGGAGCGAATGGACTCACTCTGGGGTGAGATGTTGCCTGCACCTGCAGAACGCGTGACGCCTCTCCAGGATGGCGAAAGCGTGCGAGTCGGAGAGGTCGAGATCACCGCCTGGGACACACCCGGTCATGCGCGCCACCATCATGCCTTCGTCGTCGGCTCCGCCTGCTTCACCGGCGATGTGGCCGGGATGCGGCTACTGGGTAGCGATTATCTCTCCGTCACTGCCGCACCGCCACAGTTTGAACCAGCGGCCTACGTCGCCTCGGTCGACCGCATCGCGGCAGCGAATTTCGAGAAGCTTTACCTCACCCATTTCGGCGAGGTCACTGACGTCGCCGCCCATCTCGCCCGCTACCGTCAGCGCATCACGGAGATATATGAGGCCGTGCGCGCCGATCACGCAGCCGGATGCGATGAAGCTGAAAACCGCCGCCGCTACACCACGCGCGAGCACGCGCTCGCTGTTTCCCTCGGCGTCAGCGAAGCCGACTGGCAGCGGCTGGAGATGTCCAACAGCACCACGATGTGTGCCGATGGCGTGCGGCTTTGTGTGGAGAAGGGAAGGTGAGTGGGATTAAAACGGCCACTTGCCGATGGATTCCCAAAACTCATCGCCACACCGTAGCGCAAGATAACCGCAGACAAGGGCAATACCAACGACGAAAGTCCAAGCCAGGCCCGTCATTTGATAAACCTCCCGGAGAACCACGATAAAACCGAAGATTCCGCCGAAGATGAATCCGCAGCCAAAGCGGATTCGCTTTTCTGAAGCATCAGGTTCGTAGTCGTGGCTCATGCGGAGCGAAGGCAGTTCACTCCACCTCAAAGATCCCCTCGATCTCCACGGCGATGTTTCCAGGCAGTGAGCCCATGCCCACGGCACTGCGGGCACCGATGCCGTTCTCTTCACCCCAGATTTGGGCGAAGAGCTCGCTGCATCCGTTGATGACCTTCGGGTGATCGGCGAACTCGGGCGTGCTGTTCACCATGCCGAGCAGCTTCACCACGCGCTTCACGCGGTCCAGGCTGCCGAGTTCCTTCCTCAGCGTCGCCAACAGCGCGAGACCGGTTTGACGTGCAGCAGCATTGCCCTGGGCGAGGTCGAGGTCTTCTCCCACACGACCCCGGATCATCCCGCCATCGGGGAGGTAAGGTCCATGTCCCGAAATGTAAGCCACATTGCCGACGATGACGACGGGCTTGTAGATGCCGCCTTTTGGCGGTGCGGGAGGGAGTGTGATGCCGAGGGCGGTGAGTTGGGATTCAGCGGACATAGGTGGTGAAGATTACGCCACCATGCTGCCCATTTTCCAAACACGACTCAATCCCAAAACTCAGGCATCATCAAAGAGATGCCTGTTTTTCCAGAAGTAGCTGAAGCCGGAGACCACCGTCAGCGCTGTGGTGATGCCGACAATCGTCGCTCCCACCCACCAGTGCGCTGGTGATGGCTCCAGCCAGGGTCGCAGGAAGCCAAACAGCACCTCCGCGGAGGCGGCACTGAGTAGAAAATAGAGCACGGTGAGGATCTGCCAGGCCATCTTGTGCTTCCCGAGACGCTCCGCAGCGAGTACTACACCCCTTTGCACGGCAATGAGCCGAATGCCCGTGACGAAAAACTCGCGCCCGAGGATGGCGATGGCGATCCAGGCCTTCATCTCCGTGCGCTCCACGAGCAGGATAAAGGCGGCGGCGATGAGCACCTTGTCCGCCAGCGGATCGAAGAGCTTGCCAAAGTTGGTCACGATGTTCCGTGAGCGGGCGATCTTCCCATCGAGGTAATCCGTAATCGAAGCAGCAGAGAAAATAAGCAGCGCCGCTGTCATCGCCTGGGACCATGGGATGTAAAAGCACACGACAAATGCGCCTGTGAGGATCAGGCGGGAGACGGTGAGCTTGTTCGGCAGGTTCATGCGGGCTGGGCGAAACTGTGTAGCGAGAGGAACGCATGGATGTCAAACACCCGCTTCGCTTTGTGGCGAAATCGTCAGACACGACAGGACTAAATTTCCAACTTGTCGAAGGAGAGGCACTCCTCACGCGCGCAGGCGAGCAGACATGCATTGTGCGCCGCTCCCATGTTGGTCAATTGGCTAGCGAGCATGGAGACTTTTGTTTTGACGACTAGAAACGAGTTTGTCATTTTCGCACCGGAAACTCACCTATCACGACCACCATGAAGTTCTTTCGTTGCCTCCTCATTTCGGCATTGCTCCCGATCAGTAGCTATGGAGCAGCTGGCATGTTTGATCAGTTCATTATCGTGAACTCAGGCACCAATACCTATTACGACATCGGAGCCACGACAGCGAATCAAGACTTCCAGGGCGCATCACTGGGCACCTTCACCACCAGCGGAAGCCTGCTCCTCGGCGGCCAAGGGAAGAGCTACAAAAACAATTCCTCCGATGTGACGGGGATGAGGCTCTTTTACCGCGTGTGGCAGGGAAGCCCGGGGGGATCGTTCAATCAGTTCAACTATGCTTTCCAAAGTAACTTGGGCACAGGCCCTGGCCCAGACTTTTCAGTCAATCAGCAGTGGGGCTCGGATGTGGCTGGCAGCAATGGTTCCGCCTTTTACACGAGCAACCTTCTCACCGGTCTCGCCACAGGGACCTGGAACCTCGAAGTGTATTCTCAAATCGGCACCAACGGGGTGAATACTGCGAATCCGATCTCGAATAATAATAATAACGCCAATTTCACAGCTACCTTCGCTGTCGTCCCGGAGCCTTCTCGCACATTGCTTTTGTTTGCTGGAGTCGCCGCCATACTAATGCGTCTCCGTCGTGTTGGCTGATAGCTCCTTCAAAGCTTCCCCAAATCAAGGCCGCCTGATTAAGGCGGCCTTTTTCATTATCGCAATTCGCGGAAATGGGTGGATGCCTGGCGTGAGATTCCTCATTCTAGACATCCGAGTGGCTTGGACGCCATGTCACGAGCCACAAGGAGAGATTTCATCATGGAGCCGGTGGCTGCGGCTCCTCTGTGCTTGTAGGATTCTCCAGCAGGTGTTGCTGCATGTAAATTTTCATTTTCTCCGGCTGACGGGGGAACATCTCCATCAGCTTCACCAAGTTCAGATAGAGCATCAGTTGCAGATTATCACGAGCCATCTTCTTGCCGTCTTGTGTCGTGGACGTCCCGCCTGTCGAGGCTTCACTGGCAGCATAAACGGTTAGCCAGTTCGTTTTCAGCGCCGCCGCCAAAGTCACGATGGCTGGCACGAGATCGGCCTGATGAGCGGTCACCGCCAGGCGGAGGACTTCCAGCTTTGCTTCCACTTCATCATCCTGGCACGTTTGGAAGATCGAGCGGCCATTGGGAAACGCCTCCAGGAGGATCGGTGAGTCCTCGCCGTAGGCACTCACAAAAGCACCCTCAATGCGGGCCACATCGCGCGGGATCGTGATCTCCCGGTAGTTCTTTTTGGCCAGCTTGCGCGCCTTGCGGATAGCCAGCTTGGCATCGTTGTCTGTCACGCAGTCAGCAAAAAGATCAAAGGCGCTCTGCGTCGCCGTGATGCGTGCCGTCAGTTCATTGTTGGTATTGTTGGCGATGAACCGCTCCAGATGATCCGTGGTAAAGGCGGCCAGTTCCGCCTCACTGATTTGTCTGTCATCAAACGGGTTGTCGAGGAAGTGAGCTAGATTTCTCATGGTGGAGGATGGGTTGGCATCCGGAGTATCAAAGCGTGCTCCGCTATCGAAAAAGCTGAAATCAAAGCGTGCCATGACCTACAGATGAATTTTCGTTAACTTTTTTCAGGATAATCAATTCTCACTCGGCGAGTCAATCCTTGATTAGACGGTTGAAAATTTCTTCTTCCCATTTTCTGAATTCTTTGAGAAACTTTCATGCATGGACGGAGAATTCACCCCACAATGGCGGCCCGAACCTGAGCCGAGCAATGCCCTCGAACGCCTGCTTCAAAAAGGTCAAGATCCCGCCGTGCATGGCCGCATGATGCGTGCCCTCTGGGACACCGAGCTGCACACCCTCATCGCCTACCATCCCGAACTGGAGGGCATGATGGAGCTGACCACGGGATCACCCATGCCCCAATTCATCCAGATCGATGACGGCACCGGACCCTTTCTCCCCATCTTCAGTAGCGAGGCTGTGGCAGAGTATGTCATCGAGAAAAACGGTGCCAAAATGGGCCCGCAAACACTCGCCTCCATGCCTGGGGAGGCCCTTTTTCAAATCATCAAGCAACTCGAGTGCGATGTCGTCGTGAACCCCGGCATGACGCACAGCCTCAGGCTAAAGCCCGAAGCCATCGCCGCACTCATCGATGGCGAGTTCCGCCACACCCGCCCTTCTCGCGACCACACCGAAAAGACCACGCTTCGCCCCATCGAGTACGCCAGCCTCCCCGCGAACCTGAGCGAAAGCATCCGCCGTTTCTGCGACGGAGGTCGCGTCCCCATCGCCGTCTATGCCTTCGTCGCCTGCGATCGCGAAACTGGCAAACCCGACCTGCAGGACCTGCGCATCATCCTCCGCCTCCGCAGCGAGGAAAATGACTTCTACAACGACTTCCGGCTCATGGTCGCCAAACTCTCCACCCCGAATCTGCGCCTCACCACCGGCGTCACCATCGACACCGACGAAAGCGGTCTCAGCTGGCTCAGCCAGCAAAAGCCCCTCTGGCCTGTCTTAGAACTCTGACCATCGCACGTCCCAGGCTTTCCAAAAACTCGCAAGCGCCGTGGATCTCGATGGAAGGTCGTTGCGAAAATTCGCAAGTGCCGTGGATCTCAATGGAAGGCTGCTACGAAAACTCGCAAGTGCCGTGGATCTCGATGGACGGTTGTTGCGAAAATTGCAGGTGCCGTGGATCTCGATAGAAGGCCGCTGCAAAAACTTGCAGGTGCCGTAGATCTCGATGGAAGGCCCTTGCGAAAATTTGCAGATGCCGTGGATCGTCATGGGAGGTCATTCCGAAAACTCGGGGATGCCGGGAAAGGGTCGGCCCCATGCTTGGGGAAGTAGGAGGCTTATAAGTATTCAAAAGAACATGTTACCACTAGCTGTGAAATGAATCTTTACAGGCTAGCGCCAAAGCCAAGAATGAAAACCGATGAGACTTCTTTTGCTGATTCCCTTTTTATTCTTACTGACAGCCTGCAATCAAAAACAAGCCCGTTTGGATGAGGCAGATCGGCTGCTTCGGACTGCCAGCATGCGGTATGACGAGGGTCGCTATGACGAGGCGGTGAGTTACGCCAACAAGGCGTTTGATGAGTTCTTCAAATTGCTCGGCTCAGATGCGAAAGAAACTATATATTGTCGTGGAGAGCTCTCTGAGTTCCTTCGACGAGCAGGCCATTTGAGGGAAGCCACTCAGGTCTCGCGGACTCAGGTAATCATCTGCTTTCGAGTTTACGGAGAGCGGAGCACAGAGCTCCAAACGGCACGACTCAGATTAGCCAACTGCCTGCGAGCGGATAAGGCTTTCGAAGAAGCTGAAGCGCTTTGCAGGAAAGCTGTGAAGGAATGGGTCGAGGACTTTGGAGCTGACAGCCCTAATAGTATGGATGCACGTCAGGCACTCACCGTGGTCTTGTCGGAAAGTGGCAAGTATAGTGAGGCCATCCGGGAGGGAACCATTCTTCTCGAAATTCAGCTCCAAAAGAACCCAGACAAAGATTGGGATACTGTGTTGGCCACCCGCACAAACTTGGCCGCCGACTACGTTAACCAAGGTCTTCTGGAAATGGGTGAGAAGGAGCTTCGCAGCATCCTCGAAGTCCGCCTCAAGCGCAATGGCCCCAATCACCCTGACACTCTTCACATCGAGTCTTGGCTCGGCAATTGTCTCCGAGATCAAAAGCGTCTCGATGATGCACTGCCCATTCTCCGGAGAGTGTGGGAGCAATATGGGAAAGTTTTAGGCCCGATTCATCCGCGCACTATTCATTCTGGTTTTGATCTGGCTACAATCGAGTTTCTAAATGGGAACAAGGAAGAAGCTCTTCAACTTCTGCTTTCGACCGCTGATCTTGCCAGAATACACCTCGGCCCGCAGCATCCAACGACGCTGGCTGTTCAGCAGGCCTTGTCGATGGTTCAGTGACATTTACCCCTTCCTCAGCATCACTGCCAGCAATGAAATCTCTGCCGGGGTGACGCCCTGGATACGGGCGGCTTGGCCGAGGGTGGTGGGGCGGATCTCGGTGAGGCGGAGCTGGGCTTCTTTTTTCAGGCTGTGGACCTTGGTGTAATCGAAGTCGGGCGGGATGGCGTGGCTCTCCATGCGGGCGGTTTTGCCGATCATGACTTCCTGGCGCTGGACGTAGCCTTCGTATTTCAGCTCGTAATCGAGCTGCTGCCAGACGGGCTCGGGGAACTCGGCGAGCATCTCGGCGGGCAGTTTGGTGTGGTCGTTTTCGGTGCGGCGAATCCAGGAATGGAGCTTCATGCCCTCGTGGCTGGTGACTTGGGCAAACTGGATCGCTTTGGCGAGGAGGTCGGCTTTCTCCTGAGTGAGGCGGGTGCGCGTGGGGCAGGTGAGGCCGACTTCGGCAGCGCGAGGGGTGAGGCGGAGGTCACAATTGTCCTGCCGAAGGAGGAGGCGATACTCAGCGCGGGAGGTGAAGAGGCGGTAGGGCTCGGTGACGCCCTTGGTGACGAGGTCGTCAATGAGCACGCCGAGATAGGCCTCGCTGCGAGAGAGGATGAAGGGTGGTTTGCCCTGCACTTTGAGAGCGGCATTTGCCCCGGCGAGCAGGCCCTGACCGGCTGCTTCCTCGTAGCCGGAGGTGCCATTGATC
>JAGKWZ010000502.1 GCA_021151605.1 Verrucomicrobiaceae bacterium | reverse complement strand
GGCTTTACCAAGAGCAATCTCGACACCAATGCCCCTGAAGCCGGCAACGCCATCCCGGCTTATGCATCGGACCGCCAGGCCGTAGCCAGCGCGGTAGCCAAAAACGTAAGCACTGCCCCAGGGCCGGAAAGCGTCGCAATCACCATCGTAGACGCTGCCTTGGGTGCTTGGCGGATGCGCCACACCCCCAAAGGGCAAGCCTCGCTGCTGGCGAAACTACGCCGGTTCATGCCAGCGGGCGCCGTAGATCAGAGCCTGCGAAAGTCTTTCGGGTTGAGCTAGGCGGTAGCTGAAAACTCTATGAGTGCGGCCGCGTTATCGAATAGCTCCAACAGGCTGCACTTCCCGTCTTGAGTAGCATACCAGATCACGTTCTTATCGTCGTGTTTCGGGTGGGAGATACCCAAAGCCCCGCAGTTTGGACACTCCCAAACTTCACGCCCTGCTTTCACAAACAGACTACCATCCTCCAAAATGGTATCACGCTCATTATCCGTTATCAAAAAGCTGACCGTGGAGCTTGGGGAAGACGCATTTGATAAAGTGGTGCCACAGAGACAAAGAAGACAAGCCATGCTTAAACCGTTACCACCTGCATTAAAATTTGTCCACTGACGCGACACACCCCGTGATTGACAACAGGGAATTACACCTGAGACGTAGCGCGTCCTATGCCTGTATCGACTGAACCGCAGGCGCATCGCCTTGCCGCTAAACTGCCGCCACTCGCGCCCGAGCAGGCGGATCAACCGCGTGTCCTCATTCCGGGCGCTCTCCGTCTCTCTCGTGAGCAGGAAGACCACATGATGGAGCACATCAAGCGCCGCAAGGAGAAGCTCACCAGTGATCTCGGCCTGCGCGACTTCTCCAGCCAGGAATGGTATAACCAGGGCCTCACCAGCGACGGACGCCACGAGCGGAAATACCTCGATACGCAATACATGGCGCTCATGACCTACGCCATGAAGTTCGACTGGCGTCCGGCCATCCTCGGCGGCATTTTCACCCAATCGAATCTCCACGTCCCGCTCACTCGGCGCATTTTGCAGCAGCAGATTGCGAAGTTGATCGCCTACTTCACCGGCACCGACCCCTATTATTCGGTTTATGATGTCGGCAGCGAAGACCGCGACCTTTCCGAGAAAATCGATCGGTGGGTGCGTCACATCCTCGACGGCGAAAACAACACGCGCGCCGACATCGACGCCGGGCTTGAGCGCGCCGCGATCACCTCCGCCGCCTTTTACGCCCTCAGCTACGAGAAGAAATACAGCTACTACCAGCGCGAGGCATCCGTGCTCGTGGTCAATGGCAAGCCCTACCCTTCCCAGGTCGACGGCGATTACATCATTCAAGGGGAAGATGTGTTCATCGAGCAGCAAATGCCCGTAATCAATCCCGCCACCGGCCAGCCTGCCGTGGACCCCGCGACGGGCGCAGCCATCACACAGCCCTCCGGCGTCATGGTCCTGAAACGCGACGGCCAAACTCCGCACCCAGGCACCGAGCAGTATGTGACACAACTCATCTGGCGGCGTGCGCTCGTGAGTGAAGGGCCAAAAGCCAAGCTCATTCAGCCCGGCGACTTCCTTTATCCGCTCGATGCCGAGTCCCTCGATACGGCGGATATTCTCTGGCACCGCACCAGCGAGCCCTTGATTCACCTCATTCATCGCTTCCAGCAGATGGAGGGCGTCACGCCCGAACAGATGCTGGAGCGCGTTAAATTGATGCTGGAGCGCCTCCTGCCTGGAGCCAATACCAACCCCACCGCCGCCGCTTCCCAGGGCCGCAGTGAGCTGAGTGAATCCATGGGAAGCCTCGGCACCGACGACGGCGAGCCGCAGCTCAACATCGACCGCATATGCCTGCTTTACGATGCCAATGGCGACGGCAACCTGGAGGATATCCTCGTTCTCGCGACGGAAGACGGCTATCCCATCGCTTACGACTACGTTGCCAACTTCACCCCTGATGCACGCCGGCCTTATCGACGACTTCGCATCAATCCCGTGTCTGGACGCATCCACGGCCAGGGCAATGTGGAGCTCTTCGAGCCATTGCAGACCGACGCCGATCTCGTGTTCAACCGTTGGAACTTCAGCATGAGCAAAAGCGGGCGCGTCACACTCTGGCGGCCTCACAACACCGTCGAGGGGCAGGCCAACCCGAACCTTGTGCTCAATGATGGCGGCACTTACACGCCGCTGCCCGGCAAAGAAGACAAAGACATCCTTTCCTACATTGTCCTCCCCGAGGTGAAGGGGATGGATCTCCAGAAGATGCTGGAGTTCATGATGCAGATCGCGCTCAACATGAGCGGCGTCACGAACGTGAATGACGCGGGCATGGTGGGCATGGATACGGCGAAACTGGCGACTGGCGTGCGCAATCTGGAGCGCAGTGGCAACGAGCTATTCGGCAAGTTCATCGCCGATCTCACGCCCGACGTTCGCGACCTCGTTCGTTCTTTGGCCCTCCTTGCTGTTGCCCACCTCGACGGCCCGCGCGCATTCAAGTTTTTCAATGGGGAAATCAGCC
>JAGKWZ010000501.1 GCA_021151605.1 Verrucomicrobiaceae bacterium | reverse complement strand
CATCCGGGCAGGCCGCAGCACACCTGGAGCCCCGCAAAAGAACGACATCAAGGTCGTGCGTTACCCCAAAGCCACCGCGCCCGCCAAGGCGAAGAAGAAATAACCGTGCTGACAGAAAAATGAGGGCAGCAAATATCAGAATCCATTTTTCTGCCCCCTTTTGCTGTCAGCCACTTCCATCATGAATCTGAAATCTCTGCTCATCCTCCTATCCGCCGCTACCTTGGCCTACGGTGAAGAAATCATGCCGCCCACGCTCATGACCACGCGGGGCAAACTCCTCGCCAGCGAGGACTTCGCTCAAGCGCCTCCACCCTTCACCGGCAAGCCCGTTGGCTTCGCGAGCGGCTTCACCGGCTGGCGCTACAACGGCAGTGCCACGGGCGGCAAAGGTGGACGTTGGGAGATCGCGAAGGCCGAGTTCCGCGGCATCGAGACACCCGGTGCGAATCATCCGGCCACGGCTTCGTTTGGCCTTCCGTTTCAAAATGTGATCATTCAGTGCGAGGTGCGCCTCAACGATGTGCCTGACGAGGGCCGGAAGTATCGCTCGCTGTTTGTGAAGGCCACGGATGCGAAGGACTACGTCATCTCGCTCAGCCTCGGCCAGGGCGGTCTGTTTTTGACACCGTATGACGCGGACAAGATCAATCCGGCCAACAAGCAGCGCGAGAAAAGCACCACCGTGAAGCTGCTCACGCCGATCAAACTAAACGAGTGGCACACCGTCTTGTTGGAAATCCAAGGCAATGAAGTCGTCGGCACGCTGGATGGGCAAAGCATCACGCTGAGCAACCCGCTCATCGGCACAGCGAAGCATAGCGTTATGCTCGGCGCAGGCACCGAGGCCAGCTTTCGCAAGCTGCGCATCTGGCAGGCGCTGCCGAATGCCGAGTGGGAGAAGAACAAGGCGAAACTAAATGCCGCCGCGAAGCCATGAAGCTCAAATGCCTGCTGCTCATCATCGTTGCCGTGGTTGTCGTCACGCTGGCGGTTCTGCTCGCCGGGCATCTCGATTGGCTCAAGTCCATGCCGGTTCGCAACGAGGGCATATTCACCTTCCGCGATGGTTTTGAAAATGCGGGCACCTTTCTCGATCTCTACCCGAAGGATCTTTCGCGCTGGCATGGCTGGCAGTTGGTGCCGGAGGAGAGCACGAACGAGCTGACCACCGAGGTCGTGCATTCGGGGCGCCAGGCGCTGAAATGCTTCGCCAGTGTGAAGCGCAACGATGTCACCTCGAAAGCGGACGTGCTGCGGGAGCAATTGCACTTCATCAAAGGCGACCACGTCTGGTCGGAATGCTGGTTCCTGCTCAAAGGCGGCGAGAGTGCCGAGAACGTCTTCCTTTGGGACCTCGAATCGAGCACCAAATGGCAGTCACCCGGCCGACGCGTCTATTTGGAAAAGGGCGATGTGATCGCGTCCGATCTCGGAAAGTGGTTCTCCTCGTCCGTGTTCCGCCAGCCGCCGGATCGTGCGCTGCGCTTCCCGCTGGAGCGCTGGGTGCGGCTGCGCGTGCATCTCTTTCTCTCGGAGAAGTCCGATGGCGTGATGGAAGTCTGGCAGGACGACACCAAGGTCATCGACGCGCACGGCCAGACGCTTCCCACCGCCAAGAGCATTTACGACCGCCTCGAAGTCGGCCTTACCGCCAACGGCAGCACCGAACATGCCCACACGCTCTTTGTGGACGACATGTCGATCTCAAATCGACCGCTGTGGTAAGCCGTTCTTTCTTTGCACATGACACACTTCCTCCACTGCATCATCACCCTCTGGATGCTCGTCTTCGTTGGAGCGGCATGGGCAAAAGACGAAGACCTCGCGAAAGTCATCGCCGCCTCCGGCATGGAGAACCGCCTGCGCCTCGATCTTCAGCGTCCGGTTGATCCACGACTCGCGAAGATCGGATCCGGCGACTTTGGCGGCGGTGAGGTGCATGTAGCTCGCGCAGCCATCGAAGTCCGCGCTTTGTCCGGCAAGCTCAAGCCGGGAGATCAGTTGGTGCTCGCGGACACGGCTTGGAAGGATACACGATTCACTTTTGAAGGCCATGGCACGGCTGAAGCCCCGATCATCATCCGGCCGGAGAAGCCGGGCAGCGTGAGTTTCACCGGCGAATCCGCGGTGACGTTTCATGGCGAGCATCTCATCGTGCATGATCTGGCTTTTCAAGGCGTGACGGTATCGAAGAACAACGAGGTGCTCTTCCGCGTGGGCAATGGCGAGGCCAAACCGGCCAATCACTGCCTCTTCAACCGCCTGCGCTTTGAGAACTGCGGCTCCACGAACCCTGCGGACTGGCCGAAGCTGCATCTCTGGCTCATGAGCATGCGCGGTCGTGGCAACACGGTGTCGAACTCCACCTTCAGCGGCTTCAATCACATCGGGCAGATGCTTGGCGCGGCGGAGTTGCCCAAGGACGGGCTGCAACAACTGCACGTGCTCAACAACCGCTTCCTCGACCGACCCAAGATCAACGATCAAAACGGCTACGAGATCATCCAGATCGGCTGGAGCGGCTCGCGTGCGGCTGCCACAGGA
>JAGKWZ010000160.1 GCA_021151605.1 Verrucomicrobiaceae bacterium | reverse complement strand
GTCATCATCAGGACTTCAAACTTGGGCACGAGGAAGGTGGGCTCGCTCGGCTTTTCATCGGGTGGAGCTCAGGAAAGCGCCAGATCTGATCTCAGTGCGATCCGTCGTTTCTTCCGACCAGAGTTCTTCAATCGGATGGACCAGGTCGTTACCTTCGAGCCACTGAATCGTGCCGCCGTTGAAATCATCGCGCAGCATGAAATTGCTGCTCTGGCGGAGCGCGAGGGCCTGAAGCAGCGCGGAATCACACTCGATGTCTCAGCAGACCTACTGCACCAGGTCTGCGAGAGCGGTTTCGATCCCGTCTATGGCGCGCGGCCGCTGCAGCGGCGGCTCGAAGAACTCGTCATCACGCCAGTCGCACGCTGGTTGGTGGAGAATCCCACTGCTCGCGATGTGGTGCTGCATGTGGGCATGGCAGGCGTGGTCTGCTGATGTTTACCAATACTTCGGCCAGCGGCCCTCACGCGTGAGGTTGTGGAAAATTAGCGCCACGAGCACCAGGATCAGCGCGCCAGCGAGTGTGGGAAACAGCGCAAAATCCCACGCTGGTTTCATCAGAAACATGATCACCGGATTTGAGCCTGCCGGCGGATGCACGGTGCGGGTCAGCGCCAATGAATGCGAGCGCGATGGTTTTGCCTGGAGCACGCGGAGGGAGCGCGGTGGAGTCGCCACGGAATTGAGTGAGGAGCTTCATGGTGTGTTGAGTGACGGGGAAAAACGGGTTTGGCAATCTTGAAGTAGGAGCGGTGGATTGAAGCTGGCGTTGAGGCGCAGGCTGTGCTCATCACTTGGAATGATTCAATCCCTGCGGATCGCTGGTTATCGTTCGCTGCGTGACTTCCGGCTGCGCATGGGCCGGGTCACCGTCCTGCGTGGTGCCAATGGCATGGGAAAAACGAATGTTTACCGTGCGCTGCGACTGGTTTCATCGCTGGCACGGGATGAGTTCGGCTACGCAGTGTCACAGGAGGGCGGTATGAGAAGTCTGCTCTGGGCCGGGAACATGGATCATGCGCGGCACACGGTGCTGAATGTGGAAGTGGAGACGGACAACTTCACCTATGAGCTGGAGTGCGGGCTGCGTCCCTGCTCCCCCGGTGATCCGACGGCCTTCAAGCTCGATCCCGACATCAAATCTGAGCAGCTTCGCTTCGGCAGGCGGGTGATGGCAAAGCGCAGAGGAAGCCAGTTCCAAGTCGCCAATGCTAAAGGCGTGATGCAGAGCAGCGCACAGTCGGTCGCTTCCTCCATGTCGATGCTGGTCGCTGTGCGCGATCTGGAAAACTTCCCGCTTCAGCTCGCCGCCTGCTCTGACATGTCGAGATGGCGCTTCTATCACGCCATGCGCACCGACGCGCAGGCCCCAGCCCGCCAGCCTGTGCGTGGCTATTGGTCGCCAGTGCTCGCCGAGGACGCGGCGAACTTGCCCGCGGTGGTGCAGTCGATTCGTGAATCGGACCGTCGCGAGGTCTTTGATGCCGCGCTTGCCGAGGCCTTTCCCGATTCGGAACTCCTGATTGACCACGACTCATGGTTCACACTGGCCTGGCATGGCGGGAGCATGCCGCGTCCTTTCAGTGGGCTGGAAATCTCCGATGGCACGTTGCAGTTCATCTGTCTTGCCGCCGCCTTATGCACTCCGCAGCCGCCGCCGTTGCTGGTGCTCAACGAGCCGGAAACCAGCCTCAGCGATCAGGTTTTGCCCGCCCTTGCAGGCCTCGTGGAGGAGGCTTCACGGCACTCGCAGGTGCTGATCGTCACGCACTCCGCGACCTTGAGCCAGGCGATCTCCGAGCGATGTAAAACCCGCGAGTATGAGCTCACCATGCGCCTTGGCGAAACACGCCTCCGCGGCCAGGAACATGGCAAAACATCCTATGTGATTGTTGATGATGACGAGGAAGCGTGAAACAAAGCTGACCTCCAAGTGGCTTGGGTGAAGTCCGGCGCTGAGATTTCACCGCAGCCGCAGTCCATGCCGCTGCCAGAAGTTCTGCAAGGAGGCCTGTGAGCCATTGAAGACATTGCGCTCGGTGGGGCGGTCGAGATTGCCGAAGTACAGCGGGAATCGGTAGCGGCCATGGTTGTACACCTTGGGGCGGGAGCGGCCGCCTTGCCAATCGACTCCGCCGTATTGCCACATCGCCCAGTTTGACCACACATCGTATTGTTTGACCAGACCACTGGGATTCCCCGGTGCCGGATAGACTGGCCCCGCGCCGCTGTCATGCGCATAAAGCGCCAGCCAGTAGGGCATGCGGCGCAGTTTGGCCTTCGTGGCGGCATCGGCACGGCTGAGTGTCTGCTTGAGCTGCGTGCTGTTCTCCAGATACGCGACCGGCACCACGCCGGTGCGGCTCTCCACACGATCCATGAAGCGCAGGATGGCCGAGAGCGAGAGATCCCCATCGAAGTCCCCGCACAGAAGCAGGGATGACGCATTCCATGACCGGCTGCGTGCCAGTGACAAAGCACGGTTCACAAACTGATCCGCTTGGGCTACCGCATCCACATAGCGCTGCACACGGTAGTAAATGCCGGGCGCCATTCCCACCCGATCTGCGGAGGCAAGAAAGCTCGCGCACTTCTCATCGAGGTTCCCGCCTTTGCCCGCACGGGCGATCAGGCCGCTAGCGCCATTCGCCCGCAGTGCCGAGACGTCGTGCTCCGAGTAGCTTCGGCCCTCACGCTGTCGCTCTTTGGGATCATAGGCCGATACATTGATGATCTGCGGCATACCCCAGGAGCTGGTCGGTGGCAGGCTGCCAGGAGTGCTGCCGGGCTGCGGGCTCGAGCATTGCACTAGGACAAAAGCGAGTGGTGTGAGAAAGAGTCGTTTCATCGGGTTCGGAGACGATGGCATCAATTCCCAACCCTGACCAGCAATCGCTAGTGTGATACAAGAGATCGACGGACGAGGCATGAGAAAGTCTGGAACAGCTCATGCTAAAAAGAAGAGCGTGATGGCAGACGATGCCGTCTTGACCTCCGCACTTTTGGCCTCTTGAATCGACGCCCATGAATCGTACTGCCATTCTTAATGTCGTCGGGCTGACACCCAGCCTCATCGGCGAGCACACACCTAGTATCCGCGCATTCATGGAAAGGAGCCGTAGTGCGCTGATCGAGCCCGTGGTTCCGGCGGTCACCTGCACGGCCCAGGCCACCTACGTCACTGGGCGGATGCCGCGCGATCACGGCGTCGTGGCGAATGGCTGGTATGATCGCGAATACGCGGAGCATCGCTTCTGGAAGCAGCCAGAGCAGCTCGTGCAGGGGGAGAAGCTCTGGGACATGCTGCGCAAAGGTGACCGCGAGTTCACCTGCGCGAAGGTCTTTTGGTGGTACAACATGCACTCCACCGCCGACTACACGGTGACGCCGCGCCCGCTGTACTTAAGTGATGGCAGCAAGGTCTTCGACATCCACACCTACCCCATGATCCTGCGGGATCGGATGAAGCGGGACCTCGGCGAGTTTCCCTTCATGAATTTCTGGGGTCCGGCCTCCGGTATCGAGTCCTCCAAATGGATCGCCGCCAGCGCGAAGTGGATCGAGGAGAAGCACTGGCCTACACTCAGTCTCGTCTATCTCCCGCACCTTGATTACAATCTCCAGCGTGTGGGCACGAATCTGGACCTCATCGCCGAAGACCTCCGCCAGATCGACGAGGTAGTGGGCGACTTGATCGATTTCTACGAGAGCCGCCAGATCAAGGTCGTCATCCTCTCCGAGTATGGCATCACCGATGTGGACCGCCCCGTGCATCTGAACCGCATCTTCCGCGACTACGGCTGGGTTTCGATCAAAGAGGAACTCGGGTTGGAAACCATCGACCTCGGCGGTTCGCGTGCCTTTGCCATCGCCGATCACCAGATCGCTCACATCTATGTAAAAGATCCCACCATCATGGATCAGGTGCGTGCCGTGCTGGAGCAGACGCCCGGAGTGCAGCAGATTCTAGGTAAGGTGGAAAAACACTACGCAAAGCTGGACCATGCCCGCAGTGGTGAATTCGTCGCCATCGCCGATCAGCGGAGCTGGTTCACCTACTACTACTGGCAGGATGATGCCAAAGCGCCCGACTTCGCCCGCTGTGTGGATATTCACCGCAAGTGCGGCTACGACCCCGTGGAGCTTTTCCTCGATCCTACGATCAAATTCCCCAAGCTGAAGCTCGGACTCACGCTGGCAAAGAAGAAACTCGGCTTCCGCTACCTCATGGATGTCATCCCGCTGGATGCCACGCTGGTGAAAGGCAGCCACGGGCGCCTGCCAGAGGATCAGAAAGACTGGCCCGTCCTCATGGGGGACATCCCGTCTCTGCCCGCTCACTCCGCCGTCCGTGCGGATCAGGTCTGCGGTCATTTGTTCAAGGTATGCACACGGGCATGATTGCCACTTGCAACCCGGCCCGGCCCATCCAATCGGGAGCGCTCGCATGAGCGGATTCACCGGCACACTCAACCCCCAGCAAAGACAGGCAGCCACCCACATCCATGGGCCGCTTTTGATCCTGGCTGGCGCAGGCACGGGCAAAACGCGCGTCGTCACCGCCCGCATTGCCTACATGATCAATGAAGGCATCAAGCCGGAGCACATCCTGGCTGTGACCTTCACCAACAAAGCCGCCACGGAAATGCGTGAGCGTGTGAAGGAGATGTGTCGTGGAAACTCTGGCAACAAAGTCGGCGTCGGCACCTTCCACGCCTTTTGCGCGAAGCTACTGCGCGAGTTCGCCGAGCATGTGGGCTACAAGAAGAACTTCGTCATCTATTCCCAGAGCGAGCAGATCAGCCTGATGAAGCGCGCCATGAAGGACCTGCTCGTCAAAGAGGAGACGCTGGACCCGCAGGCCGTGCTCACGAAGATCAGCAAAGCCAAGAACTACGGCGAGAGCCTGGGCGATCCAGAAAAGGACCTCCATGCCGCTGTGGGTGAGAAATACGCGAACGAGATGCGCGCGCTGAACGCCATGGACTTCGATGACCTGCTCTGCCTGGGCGTGCAGCTACTAGAAGGCAACGCCGAGGTGCGCGAGATCCTCTACAAGCGCCATCGCTTCGTGATGGTGGATGAATTCCAGGACACGAACTCCCTGCAAATGCGTCTGCTGCGTGCCCTGGTGCCCGCGCCTTACAATGTGTGCGTCGTGGGCGATGACGACCAGTCCATCTATGGCTGGCGCGGCGCGGAGATCACGAACATCACCGAGTTCGAGAACTTCTTCCCGAACCCGACGGTGGTGAAGCTGGAGGAGAACTACCGCTCCACCACGCCCATCCTGCACACGGCGAACAGCCTCATCATTAACAACGCGGGCCGACGCCCGAAAACACTCTGGAGCCGAAATGTCGGCAGCGCTCCCGTGCGACTCGTGGCTGTGCAGGATGACAAAGAGGAGGCGGAGATGATCGGCAAGGAGATCGAGCGCGCCTTCTTTGCTGACAAAGAGCCCTATGAGTCCTTCGCCGTGCTCTTCCGCACGAATGATCAGAGTCGCATTCTGGAGCAGACTTTCCGACAAAAGCGCATTCCGTATCGCGTGATCGGCGCTCGTAGCTTCTTTGATCGCCGTGAGATCAAGGACATCTTGGCTTACCTGACCACGATGCATAATCCGCATGATGACATCGCTCTGCTGCGGGTTTTAAACACCCCGACGCGTGGCATCGGCACCACCTCCGCAGAGTTGGCCCGGGAGCGCTCGATGGAGAAGCATCACAGCGTCTGGGTAGCACTTTGTGATGAAGATTTCCTCCGCCAGATCCCCGAGAAAGCACGCACTGCCATGCGCACCTTCACCGCCGTCATCAGCAAGTATGCCGCCGCTGCGCAGAGCGAGGGCGTGATGCTGGCCGAGATGGTCGAGCATTTGATACTGGAGATCGGCTACCGCGAGTATCTGCAAAAGTTGGCGAAGACTCCCGAGGAATACAACGGCTGGGACAACGGCCTGAGCGAGTTCCTCAAACAACTGGCCAACTACGACGAACGCAACCGCAAGGACGGCCTCGCAGGCTTCCTAGACGAGATCACGCTCAATGACGAGCGCGAGGACAAGGACGACATCGAAAAGAAGAAGGGAGTCTGCCTCATCACCATGCACGCCAGCAAGGGGCTGGAGTTCCCCGTCGTCTATTTGCCCGGCCTGGAGCAGGGCATCCTGCCGCATAAGCGAAGCTATGAGGAAGGTCGCGTCGATGAAGAGCGCCGACTCTTTTACGTCGGCATCACCCGTGCCCGGCAAAAGCTAACCATCAGCTACGTCCGCACCCGCATGAAGTGGGGCAAGACCCAGACCGAGCTGCCCAGCCCCTTTCTCAAGGAACTCGACCGCACCCACGTCGAGGAAGTGGACTACACCCTGCACATGAAGGAAATGGTCAGCCAGGAGGAGACCACGAACTTCTTCGCCGGGCTGAAGGCGATGCTTTCCGAGGGCTAGCGGCTCATTCTCCCGAGCATCATCACCCTGCAACCTTGCTGACACTCCCACCCACAGTCCGCAGCCACAAAACCGGAGTCCGCTACCATCCACTGCCACTTCACAGCTCTCCGCAGTGGTGTAACCAAAGTCCGCCGCCATCCAACCGCTCCAAGCTATCCCTTCCTCCCGCTACGCAGAGACCACACCATTCTCCTGCTCCGATGCATCCCGGTGGCCAGCGTAGTCCTGACGAACTGCTCTTATCCCGCGGAAGGCTGCCCATTTACCTGTACCCCGTTGGCTCTTTCCTGCGCCTCGATGCCGTCTTCAGGCACCTCATCGTCGTCCTCAAATTCAAAGTTCACACTCAGCATCAGGTAAAGAGAAGATCTCTCTCAGTAATCCGCATCTGGATCATCCTTCACGGAGTCGAAGGTGACTTGGACGATTTCATAGTACAGAGCCTCGTTGCAACTGACGTCGAAGGCTTGGAACTGAATGAGTCTGGGGGGGCATGGTGGGTGTGCTTTGGATGAATGCTCAGCGTAGCTCACGTCTCAGAGATCATCCAGCGGACTGGCGATCTCCCCGCACATCGCTTTGGCGAGAGTGGTGTAAATCTCTGTCGTGCGGACGTCCGAGTGGCCGAGGAGCTGCTGCACGGAACGAATGTCAATGCCGCGTAGCACGAGGTGGGTCGCAAACGAATGGCGCAGCACATGAGCGGTGACACGCTTGCTCAGACCTGCAATTTTGGCCGCACGCTACAGCTCCGGCGTGATCGCGATCTCATGCAGGTGATGCCGTCCGTGCAGTCCCTTCGTCACCTCTTTACAAACGCGGGACGAAGGTGAAAAACAGAATCACGGCCAGCTTAATGTCGCTTGTGGGTTCTTCACCCCGTAGGCTTCGGCAGCGCCACAACCTGCGGCTTATCATGCGCTTTTTACTCCTCCTGTTTTCTGTCTCCGCTCTGGCTCAGGGGCCGGGCGTTCCAGTGTATGAAGAAGAAGGTCGGGGAGCCAAAGGACAGGCGGCCCTGCTGGCTCAGGCTGAGAAGCTCCGTGAGGCCAAGGAATTGCTGCCCATGACGACGATCACGGCTCAAATGAACCGCACCACCTGTGCGCTGACGCTGCCTCCGCCCGACTCGAAACCGCTGCCTGCCCGCGATCTTTGGCAGCGGGCCAGGCTCGCACATCTTCGGGTGGGCTTTTATTACCTCTGCATGAAGTGTGAAAAGTGGCACCTCAACCTGGCTGGGGGCTATGCCATCACGGCCGATGGCGCAGTGGCTACCTGTGCGCACGTGATCACCCCGCCAGACAAGATGCGTGAAGGATACCTGATCGCCGCGACCGAGGAGGATCAGGTGCTGCCCGTGGCGGAAATCCTGGCGGTGAACACCGGCAAAGACAGCGCCATCCTGCGGGTAAAGGCCACCTCACTCACCGCCCTGCCGCTGGCCAGCGATACGGTCCCCGGTGATTCCATCTGGTGCTTTAGCGATCCCTACGGCAAGCGCGGCTACTACACCGAAGGCATCGTCAGCCGCTTCGTGAAGCGTCCCTTCCTCCGCAAGCGCGAGCAGGCCGCCCTGCCTGCTGGCGAGGAAGTGCCGATTCCTGTTTGGCTGGAGACCACACTGGACTGGGCCCCCGGATCCAGCGGTTCTGCCCTGTTGGATGCTCACGGAAACTGTGTCGGCCATGTTTCCGAGATCCAAGCTATGCTGGAAGATCCTCCTCTCAGAGCCCGGAATAAGGAATCCCCAGCTGCCGCCAAACCTCTCGGAACCTACATCGTTTTTCATCAGGGCATCGCCGCAGCAGAGGTCCGATCTTTGGTGCAGCCAAACTGAGCTCTGAGCAGCCTATGAAGTCACAGCCGGGTCGTAAGACGGAAGCATTCCATCCCGGCAGCCTCCCCGGCGTTGACAAACCCTCTGACCGCTCCTTTTTAGCGCCCCTTCCGGCCAAACCGGAGTTTCCCACCCCAGCCAGCACCTTTTCCCACTATGGACTTTATTGCCAAAAACATCGCCGAACTCGCCCCTTCCATGACCCTCGCCATCACAGCCCAGGCGAAGGCGCTCAAGAAGCAGGGGATCGATGTGCTGAGCTTCGGCGCCGGTGAGCCCGACTTCAATACCCCCGACCACATCACCCAGGCCGCCGCCGAAGCCCTGCTGGGTGGAAAAACCCGCTACACGGAGAGTAATGGCCTCCTGGAACTCCGCGAAGCCATCGCTGCCAAGCTCCTTATCGACAACGGTCTGCAATACGACCCCTCCATGATCAGCGTGAACTGTGGTGCCAAGCACTCCTGCTACAACGCCATCGCCGCCGTGGTGAACCCTGGCGATGAAGTCATCATTCCAGCCCCCTACTGGACGAGCTATCCTGAGATGGTGAAAATCGTCGGCGGTATCCCTGTCGTTGTCGAAACGAAGCGTGAAAACGGCTGGAAGATGACCCCTGAAGAGTTTGAGGACGCCATGTCCCCCATGACCAAGATGGTCATCATCAACAGCCCAGGCAACCCCACTGGCTCCGTGTATTCGAAGGAAGAACTCGCCGCCATCGGTGAGATCGCCGCTTCCGAAGACATCCTCATCCTCTCTGACGAGATCTACGAAAAGCTCGTCTATGCCGAGCAGAAGCACGTCTCCATCGCCAGCATCAGCAAAGACATCTTCGACCACACCATCACCATCAACGGCTTCTCCAAGGCCTACGCGATGACCGGCTGGCGCCTCGGCTACACCGCCGCTCCGAAGAAGATCGCTGACGCTATCGACACCATCCAGAGCCACACCACCAGCAACGTCACCACCTTCGCCCAGTATGGTGCCATCGCCGCCCTTCAGGGAGATCAGCAGATCGTGGCTGACATGCGTGACGAGTTCGATGTCCGCCGCCAATACATGCTCAGCCGTCTCCAGGCCATCAAGAACATCCGTGTGGTCGAGCCTCTCGGTGCCTTCTACTTCCTGGTCGATATCGAGCCTACGGGCATGAAGTCCGTGAACTTCTGCGAGAAGCTCCTTAGCAAAGCCCGCGTGGCCGCCGTTCCAGGTGTCGCCTTCGGCGCTGAAAGCACCCTCCGCTTCAGCTACGCCACCGGCCTTGATGTCATCAATGCTGGCATGGACCGCTTCGAGGAGTTCTGCTCCCAGCACTAAGATCCCGCAACCATCCCCCACGAAAAGGCCGCTGCACTCAGCGGCCTTTTTTGTGCCCTCGCCGTCTGTCCAATTTCTGGTATTGGTGCCCCATGGAACTCGACCTTACCGGCCCTCTTCGTGAAGACGCCTACATGATCCTCGCGGGCCTCGTCACACCACGGCCCATTGCTTTGACCACGACAGTGGACCTGGAGGGGCGGGTAAATGCGGCCCCGTTCAGCTTCTTCAACGTGCTGGGCGACTCTCCGCCCATCGTTGGGCTTTGCCCGGGCGACCGCGCGCCAGGGATTCCGAAGGACACGGCGCGGAATATCCGCCTGACGCACGAGTTTGTGGTGAATCTCGTGGATGAGTCCATCGCCCAGCAAATGAACCTCTGCGCCGCCAGTCTGCCTCCCGGTGAGGATGAGCTGAAGCACTCCGGGCTCACCGCCCTAGCCAGCAGCGTGGTCAAGCCGCCGCGCATCGCCGAAGCTCCGGCCAGCCTCGAGTGCCGAAGCCACAGCATCCTCGAGATCGGGGACAATCGGCTCATCATCGGCGAAGTTCTGCGCGTGCATGTGCGGGATGACATCTTTGACCCCGAGACCTGGCTGGTGAAGCCCGGCACCTATGCCCCCATCGGCCGGATGCAATCCCCGCACTGGTATTGCCGCACGACTGACATGTTTGAACTCCGGCGTCCGAAGTGAAGATCACCATCAGTGCAGCGGGATAAGGGCAAACTTCGTTTCCAGAGACCAGGTTTTGTCTCGACAAAGCCCACCATCCCTGGCTAAAACCCAGCCGCTTCCATGAAAAAAGTCCCCTATACCAACCGCCGCCAGTTCCTCGTCAAGTCTGCCGCCGCCATCGGCTTCCCCACCATTGTCCCGGCTTCCGTCTTTGGACAGAATTCCCCATCCAATAAGATCACCATGGCCGTGCTCGGCTGGGGCATGATGGGTCCTGGCAACACCGGAAAGTTCCTCCAGGAAGCCGACTGCCAGGTCGTCGCCGCCTGCGACATCGACAAACGCAATCTCGAAAAGGCGCTCGGCACCATCAACGGCGCCTACAAGAACACCGACTGCAAAGGCTACCACGACTATCGCGAGGTCATGGCCCGCAAGGACATCGACACCGTCATGCTCGCCCTGCCGGACAACTGGCACGCGCTCACCTCCATCGAGGCCGCGAAGAACGGCAAGGACATCTACGGTGAAAAACCTCTCGCCCGCACCATCGCCGAGCAGCAGGCCATCGTCCGTGCGGTGCAGAAAAATAGCCGCATCTGGCAGACGGGCTCCTGGCAGCGCAGCGAGGATAACTTCCGCATCGGTGCTGAAATCGTCCGCAACGGCCTCATCGGCAAACTCACCCGCGTGGAGGTTGGTTTGCCAGCCGGGCACAATGACTTCGCCAAAACCGGCGACAAACGCAGCGTCACGCCGCCACCTGCGGAGCTGGATTATGAAATGTGGATTGGCCCTGCCGCCATGCAGGACTACATCGAGTGCCGCGTGCATAAAAACTGGCGCTGGGACTACAACATCGGCGGCGGCCAGCTCCTCGACTGGATCGGCCACCACTGCGACATCGCCCACTGGGGCATGGACATGGACAGCTCCGGCCCGAGCGAGGTGAAACCTGTCCAGTTCGACATGCCACCGCGCAGCGACATCTGGAACACCGCCACCAAGTATCGCGCTGAAGCCACCTACGCCGGAGACATCACCATGGTCATCGCCGGTGGTCACAGCGACATCGCCATGGGCACGAAGTGGATCGGCACCGACGGCTGGGTCTATGTGAACCGCAACGGTGCCTTCGATGCCTCGAAGCCCGAGCTGAAGCAGATCATCAAAAAGCGTGAAGGGGACAAAGTCATCGAAGCCGCCAAAGCTCCGAAACTCGGCGATGACGTCATCAAAACACGCCTCTACGCCACCCCCGGCCACCACCGGAACTTCCTCGACTGCGTGAAGTCCCGCCAACCCACCGTCACTCCGGTGGAAACGGCTCATCGCAGCGCCACACCAGGCCATCTCGCCCTCATTTCCTTCCTCGTGAACCGCCCCATCAAGTGGGACGCCGCCAAGGAAGAAATCATCGGCGACGCTGAGGCCTCTAAGCTCCTCTCACGCGAGTATCGCGGTTCCTGGAAGCTGGAAGCCTGAGTCTTTCCCATCTCCTGAAACCTCCTGCGGGCATCCTGAAAAGGGTGCCCGCTTTCTTTTCGCCCGCGTCCTGTCAAAGGAGTGCGCAGTGCTGCCTGCTCCAGAAGCGTGAGAGTGGCTATTAGAACAATAGCCGACGAGTGAATGACGCCGCCAATGAGGCCGCCCCGCCGCAGGCAATCTGACAGACATTTCGAGAACCGGTCTAAAATAGCGCCAACTGCTGCTGGGTCTCCGCACTGCTGCTCAGAGAAACAGTCACACGTTTCCGCGCCACCTCCACCGTGGGTGTCAGTTGATGCCGCTCCGCACAGAGCACGCGGGTCTCCTTCACACCCACCCGATGCAGCGACTCCTGCATCCTCTTCACCACCCGATCAGGATCATTGCAG
>JAGKWZ010000500.1 GCA_021151605.1 Verrucomicrobiaceae bacterium | reverse complement strand
CGGCAAAAATGATCGCCAAGTGTGAAGATGTCACCGGCGTGGACCTCGACGAAAAGGCCATCGCCCAGGCCAAACAGAACGCCAATTTGAATCAAACCCGCATCGACTGGGTGCATGGCGACGCCTTCACCTGGGGCCGCCAGATGCAGCGCAACGGCCAGCTCTGGGACACCCTCGTGCTCGATCCGCCAAAGCTCATCCATCAGCGCGACAACCAGGAAGAAGGCATCTTCAAATACCGCGACCTCAACGGCCTCGCCATTCAGCTCATCAGGCGCGGCGGACTCTTCGTCACCTGCTCCTGCTCCGGCCTGCTCGGCACCGATGCCTTTGAGGAACTCGTCATCGGCGCAGCCCACCGACAGGGACGCAAACTCCAGATCATCGACCGCACCGGCCCCGGTCTGGATCATCCTGTCATGTCAAACTGCCCCGAAAGCCGCTATCTCAAAGTCATCTGGGCCCGCGTGGTCTGATCCCCGATTCATTCCGAGATCCCCTTCATGCGCGACTTCCTGAAGCTCCACCTTGTCGTTGTGGCCTGGGGCTTCACGGCCATCCTGGGCAAGCTCATCGACATGCCCGCAGTCGAGATGCTCGTCTGGCGCACCGTGCTCGCTGCGCTTGGCTTTTGGTTCGTCGCGCGTTGGCAAAAGGTCAGCCTCCAGCTCACCCACGCCCAGGCAGGAAGAATGCTCCTGCTCGGCGGACTGCTCGGAGCCCACTGGATCCTCTTCTTCATCTCCGCCCGGCTTTCCACCGCCTCCGTCTGCCTCGCCGCCATGCCCACCGCCATGGTCTGGTGCTCCCTCATCGAGCCTTGGATCAATGGCACCCGCCGCTGGCGACCGCTGGAGCTCATCGTCGGCGCCGTCATCGTCGGGGCCGTCTGGCTCATCTATGAGGTCGAGTTTCGTTACTGGCTCGGCTTCAGCGTCGGACTCGGAGCCGCCCTGCTCGCCGCCTTCTTCTCCGTCATCAGCAAGCAGATCGTCGCCCGCACCCACTACGCCGTGATGGGCACCTATCAGATGAGCGGAGCCGCCCTCGTCTCCCTCATCGGCTGGCTCTGGCTGGAGAAAGCCCACGTCACCACCCCAGGCTGGGACGACCTCATCTGGCTCCTGCTTTTCGCCTCCATCTGCACCGTCTGGGCCTACGCCGGTTACATGGATGTCCTCCGCCGACTCTCCATGTTCACCGTCAATGTCATCTACAACATGGAACCCATCTACGGCATCCTGCTAGCCGCCCTCATCTTCGGCTCCGAGGAGTTCATGAGCAGCGGCTTCTACCTCGGCGCCGCCCTCATCATCGGCAGCGTCCTCCTCGTCCCCTGGCTGGAGAAATGGGTCGATCGGAGGGCGTGATCACCGCCTTTGATACTCGCTAGCAACGCTACGTGGCAGTCTCGCGACTGATGACGCATGACTCGCTTTCCCGCCGTCATCCTTTCATTGTTTCGGTTTCTGGTGGGGTACCGGCTTGCACGAATGAGCATCTGCCGCCTCATCAAGTGATTCGACAAAAAAGAAAACCATCCCTTTAAACTTGTCGCGAAGATGGGTCGAAACAGCTTTCCAAGCAAAAGCCGCCAAAAATACAATCACTATAAATGTGACCAGCACAGCAGCGATTGGGCTATTTTGGATTTTTTTCATTTTGGGCAAAGCTTGCTTAACCATTTGAAGGTTTTTCCACGATTGCTCTGACTTTCACGTAATCTTCGGGCATCAATTTGGCGAGATCATTCACGCAAGAAAGTGTCAGGAGTCGATTTATGGAAGACGGGAGCTATCTGTCATGAATTGATTCCCAACGATTTCCTGCCAGAGCACTAATTTACCCAGGCATCGCCATCATCATCGGCAGCGTCCTCCCTGGATAAAAAAGTGTTTCATTTTGCGGCCTCAAGCAGCGGCATAATTTGCTTGCCCAAACGCTTACTCATGACTGATCGTTTTCGGCTAACCGCTAAAGCTGTGGCCTAGTGCCTGCCGCCTCTCCGAGGCTTGAGCGGGCATCCCATTAATCAGCCATCTTCGTAACTGGGCCTGATTCGACGACCCCACAGCCGATGGGGAGTTGGCCACCATTCGATTCTGAGTTCCTTGGACAAGCTCAGATGCTGCCTTTCCATCGCTCCTTCACAGTCCAGCAAGTTTGATTGATCACCGCGCCTTCGTTTGAACCTCAATTATCGATAATCATGAACGCCTTCCGCCAACTGGCTCGCGCAACGGGCTCCACATTTGACCTTCGTGCCGCACTCCTTCTTTTCATCGGGTTCCTGTCATTCTCTGCGGCAGATACCTTGCGAGCCGCTCCGGTTTATCGTCTCCAGTCCACCCTGTCTTCGGTTCTCAAAGTAGGCGAAGAAATCTCGTCCTGGGAGGGCCTGATTATCGTTTTGCGCCCGAGTCCGGGAGACAATTTTTGGTATCGCCTGCCGCACACAGTTCAGGTGACGGGGGATCTCCCGCCGGGCATTCGACTGGAGCAAAAAGGCGCGGGTTTCCATGACCTCGCGCGGTTCGCGGGCACGCCAACTCAGGCTGGGCAGTTCACGGTGCAGTTGCAGGCGACGATGGCCGATGGGGTCAAGACGACGCAGGAGACCGTCACCTTCTCCATCACCGATCCACGGGACGAGAGCTACACCGTGCAGACCTGGGGTTTGGCTCGATTCCGCGAAGGGCAGCAGGTGGGCAATGCGGGGGCGTTTCTAGTCAGCTCTTCTCAGTCCTTGCTGAAGGCTCCGGCGAAGGTGCAGGCCACGGGTTTGCCAGCAGGCGTCACCGTGGCGGACAGTGGATCACCTGGCTACTACTCGATCCAGGGCGCGCCTGAGGTGGCTGGGAAGTTCTCTGTGAAGCTTGCGTTTTCGTGGCCCGATGGCGCACCCATCGCCGAGACCACAGCGGACTTGGTAGTGCTCCCGGCTGACTACAAGCCGGATCAAACGCTCTCCGTGGTAGTGCCTGGACCGATCCGCAAAAATGTGGCCTACGCGCCGCACGGCTACCGGGCACCCTTCCTTTACGTTGAGGATGAGTTCGGGGCTCGCTCGTCCGAGCAGTTGACGATTACCACCACCGGGCTGCCAGCGGGTCTTTCGATTGACTCTCAAGCACCGGGGAGTGGCTTCGTGGTCGGTCGCCCGACGGAGACGGGCACCTTTACCGTCACCTTCCGCGCCACCCTTCCCGACGGCACCACCACGAACGAGGAGGAAGCCTCGATTGAGGTGCTGCCTGCCATCCCGTTTGCCGAGGCTGCTGGCACTTATGACAGCGTCGTCCAGCGCTCCGAAGAGCTGAATGGCAACAACGGTGGGCGTCTCCGCTTCACCCTGACGCGCGGTGGGCAGACCACGGGATTCCTTGTCCACAAACTCGTGCGCTACCCTTTCTCCAGCGCTGCGGTCACCCTCGATCCTGACACAGGCGATGTCACCATCACCCCGCCCGGCGCAGGCGTAACGGTGAGCGGCAGCATCACCCTCAGTGATGACTATTCTCCTGGAAGCCCGCAGCCTTACTTCACCTTCGATGGCGAAGTCGCCGACGCCAGCAGCTCAGCCGCCGTCAATGGAGCACGCGCCACCGTCCGAAGCGCTGCCGATCCGAGCCCGTATGCCAGCGCACAGAAGATCAATCTCGTCTTCGTCAACGATAGCAGCTCGACCGCAGGACAGCCCTCGGGTGCAGGCTTCCTCGCCGCTAGCATCAACTCGGTCGGCAATGTGACGCTCACCGTCTGGGCTCCTGATGGCAGCGCGCCGGTGAGTCTGGCGACCACGCTTTCTGAAACATCGTATGGCGCGACGTTCCCCGTCTATTTCATCCTTCCGAACTCCAGTGGTTCCAGCACGCTCGCCGGGCAAATTTTCGTCAATCCTGATGGCGACGCAGCAGGCGAACTCACCTGGTATCAGTCGGCGACAAATCGCGGTGCCTTCCCCGATGGCATCTCGCTCGTGGAATACACGGGGGTCATCGGCTCACGCTACACACCTGAGCTCACTGGCCTGAATATGCTCGGCCTCGAGGAAAGCATCAAGACGGCTCAACTCGATCTCATCGGTGAGGACGTGCCCGCCGAGCCCGAAGTCGCACTCACCGTGCAACGCGCCAGCATGAAGGTAGCCTCCAGTGCGAAAGTCAGCGGCGTGAAAATGCAGTTCGACAAAAAGACCGGTATCCTGACCGGTAGCCTGACCCTACCCGCGACAAAAACTAGCCGCGCACGTGCCGTCACCTTCCGTGGTGTCCGCGCCCCAAAAGGCACCGGCATCATTGGCCACTTCACCGCCCCCAGCGCCGCCAAGGCGACTCGCCGGGTAGCCGGCACTCTGAAGATTGGTGCTCGATAAAGCCCCAGTTCAAAACAAGGAAAGCATTTCGGAAATGTACGGGGACTCCACGAAAAAGTTCCCGTACTTTGCGGCAGAGTATTTGTGCTCCGCGAAAAAGTGGGCGTGTCCGAAAGTTTGTGTTTCGGGGATTTGGTTATGTTTTGGTCTGGGGCTGTTATTTGATTGAGCGCATGCGCTCAATCAAAAAA
>JAGKWZ010000499.1 GCA_021151605.1 Verrucomicrobiaceae bacterium | reverse complement strand
AAAACGGCCGAGAGTATTGCTCCATGAAAATGGACCTCAATGGCAAAGAGGTCGCCGGACTCGCGGACGGCATTCGTTGCGACAAAGACGGCAACATCTGGGCCGGATCTGGTTGGGTGGGCGAAGGCTACGACGGCGTGCAGATTTTTTCGCCTGAGGGCAAACGCATCGGCCAGATCCTGCTGCCCGAGGTCTGCGCCAATGTCTGCTTCGGCGGTCCACGCCGCAATCGCCTGTTCATGACTGCCAGCCGCAGCCTGTATGCCGTGCATGTCGAGGCCATCGGCGCGCATTGGTGCTGATAACCGCCGCCTGAACTGATGCCAACGCCACCGGACATGGATGCCTGCATCCTCGAAGCCCCCGACATCGTGCTTGTCGGCAGCGGCATCATGTCCGCGACGCTGGCTGTGATGCTCAAGCGACTCGATCCGCAGCTCCGCATCCAGATGGTTGAGATCACGAGTGAACTCGCGCATGAAGCCTCGAATGGCTGGAACAACGCGGGCACGGGCCACGCCGGGATTTGTGAACTCAGCTACACTCCGGCACGGGATCAAAACGGTGGCGTGCCGATTAGCCGGGCCTTGCACATCTTTGAGCAGTTCGAGCACTCGAAGCAGTTCTGGGGCTCAGCGACCGCCGAAGGCATGGTGGGAGCTGCTGCGGACTTCATCCATGCGGTGCCGCACGTCTGCTTCGTGAAGGGTCGGGATGACGTGGACTTCTTGCACGCACGCCACACCGCGATGGCGGAGCATCATTTCTTCCGCAGCATGACGTTCACGACGGATTCGTCGATGATCCAGCAGTGGGCTCCGCTGGTGATGGAAGGACGCGATGCTTGTTCAGTCGCGGCCACCTCCGGCGATGGCACCGAGGTGGACTACGGCCTGCTGGCCCGCCGTCTTTGCAGCTGGCTGGCGGAGCAGGAAGATTGCGGCATTGCCGCCGGATGGAAGGTCACAAAACTCCAGCGCGGTGTGGGTGAATGGCATCTCGATCTGCGATGCATGGCTTCCGGTGAAGAGCGCAAGCAGCGTGCGAAGTTCGTTTTCGTCGGCGCGGGCGGCGGCAGTCTGCCATTGCTGCAATCCACCGGTCTCGCCGAAGTCGCTGGTCTTGGCGGATTTCCCATCGGCGGCCAGTGGCTTGTGTGCGATGAGCCTTCGATCTGCGCACGGCACGAAGCGAAGGTTTATGGTGCCACGCCGCCCTCATCGCCCAGCCTCGGTGCGGGACACCTCGATGTGCGACGACTCAATGGCCAGCGCCAGCTTCTCTTCGGCCCCTTTGCCTCATGGACGACGCGTTTCCTCAAACACGGACACTGGAGCGACCTGCCGCTATCGATTCGCGCGAACAATCTCGGTGCGCTGCTGCAGACCGGCATGCGCAACCTCTCGCTGGTGAAGTATCTTGTCACCCAGGGCCTGCAAAGCATGGAGAGCCGCATGGAGGCCGTGCGCGAGTTTTACCCCAATGCCCGCTCGGAACACTGGAGGCTCGTGCAGGCGGGAATCCGTGTGCAGGCCATCAAGAAAGCGGACCGTGGCGCGGTGCATTTCGGCACCGAAGTGTTTTCCTCTGCAGACCGTTCGATCTCCGCACTGCTGGGCGCTTCACCGGGCGCATCGGTCTCGGTGAACATCGCACTCGAGGTCGTCCAGACCTGCCTGCCGCAGTTGCTCACCAGCGCTGAAGGCCAGGAGCGTATGAGGCGAATGATCCCCACCTTTGACCAAGACCTGAAGCAGTCCGGTCATGCTGCCCTGTTCGAGAAAACCAGTCGTGAGGCCGCAGAACAACTTCAAATCCATCCCCAACCATGATTACCCTCACTGACAAAATCGCCCTCGTCACTGGAGCCGGTTCCGGCATCGGAGCCGCCATCGCGGAATGCTTCGCCGAAGCCGGAGCACTCGTCTTTGCCTCCGACCGCGACGAAACTGCCGCGCAGCAGACTGCGGCACGCATTCGCGAGGCAGGCCATCGCGCGGAATCGCTCGTGCTGGATGTCAGTGACGAGTCCTCGTGCCTTGCTGCCGTTCGGACGGTCACCGAGAAATGCGGACGCTGCGATGTGCTCGTCAACAACGCGGGCGTCGGGCATGTCGGCACCATCTTGACCACCAAGCCCGACGACTTGGAAAGGCTGTGGAAGATCAATGTGGTCGGCATCTATCATCTCTCGCGCGCGGTGCTGGCCGGCATGATCGAGCGAGGCATCGGCTCCATCGTCAATATCGCCTCCATCGCCGGGCTCATGGGCATGGAGGCGCGCTTTGCCTACACGACGACGAAGCACGCCGTCGTCGGCATGACCCGAGCGATGGCCATGGACCACGGCACCACGGGCGTGCGCATCAATTGCATCTGCCCCGGTCGCGTTCGCACGCCCTTTGTGGATGCCATGCTGAGCCAGTATGAAAACCCCGACGACTATCTCCGTCAGATGGAAGCGCCCCACGCCATGAAACGCATGGCCGCGCCCTCTGAGATTGCCTCCGCCGCGCTCTATCTCGCCAGCGATGCGGCATCCTTTGTCACCGGC
>JAGKWZ010000159.1 GCA_021151605.1 Verrucomicrobiaceae bacterium | reverse complement strand
CCACCACCCCAACCACCACCGAGATCCTTTCCGGGAATCTGCTCTTTGAGAAGAAGTAAAACCATGCATCAGCAGATGCATGCAGCCTTCACCTCCGCCCACCGTGGCGGAGGTTTTTTATGTGTGCCCCTCAAAGACAAGCGCTCTGTGTCTCCGACTAAAGTCCTAGGACGGAAGTCCGATACCGCGTTTTTTGCTTCGGCCCCAAGTTCGTGTCGTCACTTCAACAATCCGAAACGACACCCTCATGAAAGCACTTTTCAGCCTTCGTTCGATCTTCGCGGCCCTCGCCGCGCTGAGTGCCCCGCTGCACGCACAGCAATACCAATGGACCAGTTTCGCTGGCAAGCCCGGTGGAATAGGCGTCTCCGGCACCACTGCCAGCACGGCTCGGTTCAATGCACCCCGCGGTGTGGCATTTGACGCCAGCGGGAATCTGTTCGTGGCAGACACTTACAATGACATCATTCGCAAAATCACTCCTTCGGGCGTGGTCAGCATTTTCGCCGGCAAGGCGCAGACTACCGGCAGTGCCAATGGCGCGGGTGCAAATGCGCGCTTCAACAGGCCTCATCAGATCGCCTTCGGTCCTGGCGGAGTATTGTATGTCGCGGACAAGGACAATTCATGCATCCGCAAGATCACCCCGGCGGGCGTGGTCGCCACCCTAGCCGGGCAGCCAGGAAGCAGCGGCAGTGCCGATGGAACAGGAGCGGCAGCCCAATTCCGTGGCCCAGAGGGACTGGCCTTGGACGCGAGCGGCAATTTGTTTGTCGCCGACACTGGTGCTAATACCATTCGCAAGGTGACACCGGCAGGCGTCGTCACCACACTCGCAGGGACCGCAGGAGTGACCGGCAGCGCCGATGGCACAGGCCCAGCAGCCAGCTTCAAATACCCGCAACGGATCGTTCTGTCGGGCGGGAACCTGTATGTGACGGACAGCGGCAATTCCACCATTCGCAAGGTGACTCTTGCAGGCGAGGTTACCACCTTCGCCGGGCAAGCGGGCAGTGAGGGCAGTGCCGATGGTCCAGTGGCGACGGCGCGCTTTTCTTATCCGCTGGGTCTCGCGAGCGATGCTGGCGGCAATCTTTACGTGGGCCAGGATGGCGATGCTACGATCCGCAAGATCACGCCGGCTGGTGTTGTCTCCACGCTGGCAGGCTCACCGGGAGTGTGGGGGTATGAAGATGCCACAGGAGCCGCGGCTAGGTTCAATGGCATTTACAGTATGGCCGTGAATGCCAGTGGAACGCTCTTCGCAGCGGATGCTGGGAATCAAGCGATCCGCAAAGTGACGGCGTCAGGTGTGGTAACGACCTATGCAGGCGTCGGTGCCAGCTATGGTTCGGCAGACGGAACCGGCACAGCGGCGAGGTTCAGCTATCCTGAAGGCATGGCGATGAACTCGTCTGGAGATCTCTTTGTTGCAGACAGCTCCAATCACACCATCCGGCGCGTGACTCAGGCGGGTGTTGTGACCACTTACGCTGGGACTGCGGGGACCTCGGGCAGCACAGACGGTCCAGCAGCTAGCGCACTCTTCCGCTCACCCCAGGGGCTCGCCTTCGATACCAGCGGCAACCTTCTGGTGGCCGATCGTGGAAACGCCGTCCTTCGCCGGATCACCCCTGCAGGCGAGGTGAGCACGCTGGCGGGTCTGGCGGGCCAGCGTGGTATTGTGGATGGCACGGGTAGCGTTGCACGTTTTGATACACCAACTGATGTGGCGGTCGATACTGCGGGCAATGCTTATGTCACTGAGTGGAGTCAACATCTGATCCGCAAAGTCACACCTGCGGGAGAGGTAACCATTGTCGCAGGCTCAATCTATGGCCAGGTGGATGGCATGGGCACCGCAGCCAAGTTTGCTGCTCCGATTGCTATCGCTGCCGACGGAGGTGGAAACATTTACATGGCGGACTTTTATGGCCACACCATTCGCAAGATGTCTCCAACCTATCAGGTCACGACGGTTGCAGGGCTGCCGGGTACCTTTGGTTCCAAGGATGGCTTGGGCAATGTCGCTCGCTTTAACTATCCCGACGGTGTAGCGGCCAATGGCCAGGGCACGATATTCGTTACTGATTACGGCAATAACACGATTCGCCGTATCTCCAGCGCTGGCGTAGTGAGCACCATCGGTGGGCTCTCTGGCACCACGGATGCCACAGATGGCCTTGGCAGTGCGGCGCGCTTCGCCACTCCACAGCGAATTTTCGCAGCCCCGGACGGCAGTCTTTACGTCACGGACTACAACCACCATATCATCAAGGGCGTGCCGCTGCCGGACATTACCATTCAGCAACCTGCTGGCGTGGATTTGATCGATAACAAAACGATCAGCTTCGGTTCGGTGCCGATCTCTCAGACTGCGGTGAAGACCTTCACCATCCGCAATGACAGCGATGCAAAACTCACCGGCCTCGCCTTGACGGTGAATGGTGCCAACGCCGCCGACTTCACGGCATCGAGCCTCGGCGTCACCAGCTTGGCTCCAGGAGCCAGTGTCACTTTTGACATCACCTTCCACGCGAACACCGCAGGCACCCGGACCGCCGCCGCACACATCACCAGCAACGACGCGGACGAAAGCCCCTTTGACATCCTGCTCACAGCCGTCACGGATGTCTTTCCGGTCGTGGTCACAGCGCCTGAGTCAGAGGTGAAGAGCATCGGAGACAGCGTCACCTTCGAGAGCGCGGCTACGCATCCGCTGCTGAGCATCACCTATCAGTGGAAGAAAAACGGCTCATCAATCGCTGGTGCCACCTCGCAGAACCTCACGCTGAATGATCTCAGCCTCTCTAGCGCCGCCACTTACAGTGTGGTGATGACCGCAGGCGGCAAGTCCGTCACGCGCAGCGCCTCGCTCGCCATCGTCCAGCCTACGGCCGTGCAGGTGGTCCTGGCAAAAGCAGGCAGCACGGTCAAGCTCACTGCTGCTAACATCACCGGTTCCGGCACCTTCCTATGGAAGCGCAACGGCGCACCCCTGCCTGGCTCCAACACAAAAACACTGACGCTTAGCGCAGTCACCGCCGCTGCAAACACCGCCCTTTATGACGCTTTCCTGGTGCGTGGGAACGGCATGGAAGTGCCTGCTACTTCCTTCAACCTTCGTGTCTTCGACGCCAAGCCCGCCATCATCACGCCACAAAACCTGCCCGATGGAGCCGTGGGCAGTTTTTACAGCCATCAGATCAAGGTGAATACCAGCCCCAGCCTCAGCCCCAGCACCTTTGCCGCCAAAAATCTGCCTCCAGGTGTGACTCTCAATACCAAGACCGGCCTCATCTCAGGCGTGCCGACCGTGGCCAAAAATTACGACCTCATCGTCAGCGCCGGCAATAGCTACGGCACCGTCACCGCCCCGGCTGAGTCCATCACCATCACCTCGTTGCCGACTGGCGTGATTGGCAGCTTCATGGGCATGGTGCGGGCCAAGGGCGTGCTTGGCGGCGGTCTCGACGGGCGCATCGATTTCACCTGCGCCAGCACCGGAGCCATCAGCGGCTCCACGGTCATGGCCGGCATCAAATACCCCTTCAAAGGCAATATCAACACGGAGGGTGCCAAGCCTGTCTCGGCCATCACCATCCTGCGTCCGCAGCATTTGCCGATCACGCTGAACCTCGTGTTTGATCCCGGCCTCAATGCCCTCGATCCGACTTCAAGTATGTCGGTCGCTCTAGTCAACGCCGGCATCACGGCCTGGCGTCAAGTCTGGCGCACCACTGGAGCACTGCCACTGAATCCCGCCACCACCTTGGCTCAGCGCTACAATTTCGTGCTCAATCCGAGCGTCGCTGCCGGAGTGCCCGAAGGCAGTGGCTACGGCAGCTTCATCCTCGCCACAAACGGCACGCTTACTGCCACCGGCAAAACCCCCGAGGGTGATACCTTCACCACAGCAGGCTTCGCCGGACCGCTTGGACAAGTCCTCGTCTATCAGTCGCTCTTTGCGAACCGAGGCAAGCTCCTTGGCATTCTCGATATTGACCCAAATGACTCCACCTTGCCTGACCGATACCTCGAAGGATCGCTCGTTTGGTCACGCCCTGCGGACACCGCCTCACGCTATTCGCCCAACGGCTTCAGCACCACCCTCACGGCCTATGGTGCGCGTTACACAGCACCGGTCGCACCCACACTCATTCTCGGCATGGAGTTGGGTAACAAAGTCATACTCGACTTCAGCGGTGGCGGCCTCAGCACCGCCTCGATCAACCCCAATGTCGCCGAGTTCGACATCATCGCTGGGAACAAAGCCGTGATGCCAACTCCCAAAGCAGGCAATCCCGGCAATGTGAAATTTGTCACCCTCAACGCCACCACCGGAGAGTTCAGCGGCACCTTCACCCTCAGTGACAATGAACTGCGCACCGGAGCAGCCTTTGTTGGAAAAAAATTCTCCCGCACCGTCACCTTCAACGGTGTGCTCACGGAGGACAGTATGGGCCACGTCGGCGCAGGTTTTTTCCTCCTGCCAGAGCTTCCCACCGACACCACAACGCCGACCAAGACACTGATCCGCAGTGGCTACGTGCAGATGCAGAAGAAGCCATAAAAAGGCAGCTGAGCTTTGTTTAGGCGAGTCGTCATCGCATGTTGAACTGACAATGCGCGGACTCCGGCAACGGGGTCCGCGTTTTTTTGTGCGCGAAGGGCAACTTTGCCGCCCGAGTAGCGTGCATGTAGCTGAAACGCAGATGTGTAGGAAAGTCCGCTCAAGGTATGACTTCCCTGCACAGAAGGGGCCACGGCTCCGTATTGGCTAGCCCGACATGCTATTGAAGTCACAATTTATCCTCACCTCACTCTCGCTTTGCCTGGTCAGCGGGTCCGGCACATTGGCCGAAACTCCCTCCGCGAAGATGCCCGACAAACACGGCGCGCTTTTCAAAGAGAACTGCATCTCCTGCCACGGTCCCGAGAAGCAAAAGGGCAAGTTCCGCGTGGACGATTTGCCTTTCACCATCACGAATGTCGAAACGGCCGAGAAGTGGCAAAAAGTGCTTAATGCAATGAACTCCGGCGACATGCCGCCGGAGGATGAAAAGCAGCCGGCGAGTGCCGCGAAGGCGGAATTCCTCGATGACCTAGCGAATGTGATGGTCGCGGCGCGGCGGAGCCTTGGAGATCAAAAAGGTGTGATCACGATGCGGCGGCTGAACCGTCGCGAATACAAAAACACGCTGCGGGAACTGCTCGGCGTGGAGATCAATGTGGCGGAGCTGCCGCCGGATGGGGGCTCGGGGGCCTTTGATACCGTCGGCTCGAACCTCTTCATGTCGGCGAACCAGATCGAGCAGTATCAGGCGCTCGGTCGCGAGGCGCTGGAGGAGGCGTTTGCTTGGCAAACAGCCGCCAGTGTCACGAAGAAGCTGCACTACGAGGGTGAGACGACGACGCCGAAGGTGAAGGACTTCGTGAAATATCAAATCGATGCGCGTGAGCGTGCGAAGCAATGGGTGAAGGCCGTGGATGAGGCCATGGCGAAGCCGGAGAACAAGGAGATCGTCGCGAAGATCCGCGAGGAGGTGAAGAACAATGAATCACGCCTCCGCCGCGAGTGGGCCCGCATCCCCGGTGCGCCGAATCCGCGCACGTTTGGCTTTGATAAGAAAGGCGAGAACGATGCCGATCTGGCGAATGATTCGCTCGGCGCGGGTTGGTTGAAGTATCACGAGTATTACACGCAGATGCCTGCGGTGGAGCGCGGAGCCTATCTGGGCGTTCAGACGCGACATCCGGCGGAGTTGAACGTGAACTACATTGAGTTGGTCGTGCCTTTTGACTGGCCGGTTGGCGATTACATCGTTCGCGTGCGAGCAGCAGCGGTGAAGGACGCGCCAGCGGAGCGTCGCTTCCTCGATTTCGGCATTCATGCCCGCACGGGCAAGGTCATGGCCACGCACGAGATCACCGGCACGATAGAGCATCCGCAGATCATCGAGATCCCGCTCACCCTCACGCGAGCGAATCTGAGCCGCGACAATCGCTCGCTGTTCTTCCGCGAGAAAGGCAGTTGGGATACCAACGAAGAAGGCAATCGCAAACGTGCCGAGGCCGTGAAGCGCAACGGCATTGGCCCCGAACTGGCGCTGTGGGTGGACTGGATCGAGGTCGAGCGCGTGCCGAATGCCGCCAAGCCCGTGCCGCCCGGCTTTGCCGCGTTGAAGTTGCCACTCGATGACAAATCGCCCGCACCTTCTGCTGCCGAACTCCGCGCTGCTTTCGAGCGCTTCGCCACCGAAGCCTTTCGCGGCACCACGCCGCCGGCGGACTATGTGGATCGCTTGATGAGCCTTTACGACCTGCGTCGCAAAGCCGGTGACAAGCCCGTGGCCGCGCTGAAGGAGACGCTGGCGGTCGTTTTGGCCTCGCCGATGTTTCTTTACCTCGCGGAGCCTTCGCCCGATGACAAACGCAGGTCACTCACCGCGCCCGAACTCGCCACGCGGCTCTCGTATTTCCTCTGGAGCGCTCCGCCGGATGCGGAGTTGCGAAAAAGCGACCTCTCGAAGCCCGAAGTGCTCGCCGCGCAAACCGAGCGCCTGCTCAATGATCCGCGCTCGGAGGGCTTTTTGACGGCCTTTGTGCATCAATGGCTCGGCTTGGACCGCATCGACTTCTTCGAGGTGAATCGGGCGCTGTATCCGCGTTTTGACTCTGGAACGAAGGTCGCGGCCAAGGGTGAGATCCACGAGACCATCGCGCACATTTTGAAGCACAACGCCAGCCTGCGTGACCTGTTGAAAAGCGACTACGTCGTCATCAATCGCGTGCTCGCTCACTACTACGGCCTCCCCGGCGTGAAGGGCGAAGGCTACGAAAAAGTGTCGCTGCCGAAGGACTCGCCACGCGGCGGCCTGCTCGGCATGGCAGCCATTCATTTCATGGGCGGCAATGGCGAGCGCACCAGCCCCGTCGAGCGCGGTGCCTGGGTGCTGCGCAAGCTGCTGCACGATCCCCCGCCGCCCGCTCCGGCGAATGTACCTGCCATCACGCGGCTCGCGGGCAAGGTGCTCACCACGCACGAGCGACTCCTCGCCCATCAAGAGGACCCGCAGTGCGCCAGTTGCCATCGCAAGATCGATCCCATCGGCTTCGGCTTGGAAAACTTCGACGCCGCCGGCCAATGGCGCACCGAGGACAGCTACACCGCCCTCGACGCCAACGGCAAACCCGACCCCAAGAGCACGAAGCGTTGGCTCATCGACTCCGCCGCCGCCTTCCACAAAGGCCCTGCCTTCCAAAACTACTTCGAACTCCGCGACCTCATCGCCGCGAAGTCCGACGCCTTCGCCCGCAGCTTCAGCGAAGCCTTGATCGAGTTCGCGTTAGGAAGGCCGCTCGGCTTCCGCGATGAGCCGCTGGTGGATGCGATGATTGCACAGGCGGGAAAGAAGAACTTCGCGATGAGGGAGTTCCTTCACGCGCTGGTCGCTAGCCGGGAGTTCCAGACGAAGTAAAGCTGTTCCCTCAAGCTGAAGCGCCTAAACCCCATCGCTTCTTTGATGCCGAACACGGGCTCGATGGTGCTTTTGCGCTGGCCGTAGGCGGCGCGCACTTCGCTGGTTTGCAGCCACCGCTTCATTTGCTCGATGAATGGGGCGTCCTCCGGCAGCTCCGCGCACCCAGAGCTATACTTGGCCGCCACCACGCAGCGCCTGCACTCCTCGCTCTTGTATCAATCTCCTGCCTCTTTTGAGGCCGACCTAGCCCTCGCCAACTATCTTTCCTTTTGGTCCAAATATCCGTGGCATCTCATGGGTATCGTGGGCAACGAGACGCCGCCACCTCCACCGCCAGGCACCGCGACAGCCCAAGAGATCACCCTGAGCGTTATCTCGGGTGTGCTGAACCAGTATGTGCACACCAAGTTTTTCAAACGCGGTCATGAGTACATCGTGCTGGAAAGCCGCCGTGGCACAGGCCCCTGGGAGCAGATCGCCCAGAGCAAAAAGAGCTCCTGCATCGACAACCGCGACCTGCTGGTGGACGGCGTGGCGGAGGTTCGCGAATACCACGCCCGCTTCTGGGACAACGGTGAACCCACGAGTGACTGGTGTCACGTAGCCGGATTACGGTGGGACCCTAGACGCGCCGCGCGCGGAGAGGGGGAGACGGCTGCGCCGGAGACTTGGAGACGTGCTTCGCACAGAGACTGCTCAGCGCAGCCCGCCCCAAGTCTCAAAGTCGCTAAAAATTTCCTCAAATCTCCCTTCTCGTTTCTGGCGGCGTGCTATTCTCGCGCGCGCATCTCCGCACCCCATGAAACTGCTTTCACGCTCCGGGCTCACGACAGCCCTTTGCCTCGCGACACTCCTGCCGCTCGTCTCCATCACAGCGGCTCCGACGAAGAAATCTTCGCCTCAACCCAAGCCGGAACCTGCTCTCGAAGCTGAGTTCTCCATCAATCCGCCCGAGCTTTCTCCCGCGAGCACCATCGAGGTCGTCTTTCCGACGCCAATGATCGACAAAGCCCGTGTGCGCAGCACGGAGGCGGATTCCCCCCTCGTGATGAAGCCGATGCTGAAGGGCGAGTTCCAGTGGGTCAGCACCCGGAGTGGTCACTTCAAACTCAGCGAGGCTCCGAAGTTCAATGCGAGCTACGATTTCTACCTGCGCGCTGGTTTGATGGACCTCGCAGGCAAGCCTCTCTCCACCGACCAGCTCGCCTCGGTGAACAGCGCCCAGTTCCGCGTGATCGATCAGTCGCCCAAGTGGTTCGATAGCAGTGATGCGGATCGTCGGCCGACCTTCCTGTTTGAATTCAATGACAACGTCGATGCGACCAAGGCCGCAACGAGCATCGTCTTCGTCTCCGAAAAACCCGCGCTGAAAGTGGCGGCGAAGGTCCGTCTCGCCACGGGCAAGGACTTTAAAGGCAACGCGACTCCACAGCCGACATGGGCGGAGGAGATCGCCAAGGTAAAGCCGACGCTGACACCCGAAGCCACCCGCATGAGTGCTCTCGTCGTGGAGCCGGTGGAGCCATTACCGGTCGCTACGAATTGGAAACTTACCCTTGCCACTTCGCTCACGAATGCCTCGGGCCATGACACGCTCGCTCAGGGAGATGACATCGCTCTCGGTGAGGTCCGCCCCTTCAATGTCACCCACATCAGTGCACACACGCCTTTTGATTCGAGCTACTTCATCGACATCGACTTCAACAAGGCTCTCTACCCCTCACGTGATGAAGAGTGGAAGGACGAAGAGCTGAACGCCATCGCGCAAAAACTCGCCTCGTTGGTTAGCCTTGAACCCAATGTGCCGGTGAAGGCCTCACTGACGCGTCGCACCCTTCGGCTCGAAGGTAGCTTTGAACTCGGCAAACCTTACCGCGTGGTTGTCGATCCACGGGTGACCTCCGGTGATGATCTCGCCTTGGAAAAACCGGGTGAAGGTGAGGCTCTGTTTGTGCCAAATCCACCCTATGTGGCAGCTCCTGCCTTTGTGCGCAGCCAGCTCGCGAAAGGCCTGGGCGATTATGAAGTCACCGCAGCCAATGTCCGCGAACTACGCGTGCGGGTGAAGAAGCTCACGGGGCCAGAATTGCTCCAGGCGCTGGATAAGTTCAGCGAATACAACAGCAAGTTTTACCAAGAGGACGAGAAGAAGAAAGGCTACAAGCCGCTGAGCATCGACGAGTATGCTGGCACGCAGGTCTTTGACCGCACCTTCCCGATCAACAAGCCGCTCGATAAGAGTGAGTTGATCAAACTGAACTGGAAGGAAGTCCTCGCAGGTGCTCCTGCCGCCCCGATGTTTGTCGAGATCGAAGGTCGTGCTGCCGAAGGCATCCAGCAGCAGGGCGTGATCACTCAATCGCTCGTGCAGTTCACCGATCTCGGTTTGATGCAGAAGAGCAATGGCCGTGAAACGATGGTCTTCGCCACCTCGCTCACCAGCGGCAAACCTGTCCCAGGCGTGCGACTCACGATGGTTGACTCCGAGCAAAAGTTGCTCGGCTATGCTGACACGGATGCGAATGGTATCGCCACCTTGAAAGGCTCTGATCCAGCTCTCGTGCTGGCGGAGATCGCAGGTGACTGCACCGCCATCCAGACGAACTCCGGGAGCATCAACGGCGTCATCCCTTATGACATCCCCACCGCCTGGGAAGACGTGTGGAAGCCTGCCCGCCGCACCTTTGTCTTCAGCGACCGTCCGCTCTACCGCCCTGGTGACACGATCCATCTCAAAGCCCACACACGTCTGCGCAGTGGCGATGCCCTCACGCTCGACACCGCCCCCACGAAAGGTCACGTCAGCATCCGCGATCCACGCTACCGCACCATCTTGGACAAGGAGATCACCTTCACCGCGAATGGTTCCTGGGCCGATGACATCAAGCTGCCGGAGACCCCGCTGGGCTGGTATCACCTCACCGTCAGCTTTAACAAAGAAGGCACTGACGACGAATCTCCCGATGCCGGACATCACAGCTTCCGCATTGATGACTACAAGCCGAACACCTTCGAAGTGAAGCTCGATGGCACGAAAGTCGAGATCCTGGCGGATCGCATGAAGCTGCCAATGAGTGCCAACTACTTCATGGGCAAGGCTCTGAGCCGCGCGAAGGTCAGTTGGAGTGCTTCTTCGATGCGTGAGTTCACCGCGCCGAGCGCCTTTGGTGACTTCCACTTCGGCGATGCTCCACGCTGGGCACATTATGGCAAAGATCGTGATGCCGACGGCTACTACGACGACAGCAATGACGACCCCGAAGGCGAGTGGTGGGTGAATGGCGATCTCAGCATTGATGACGATGGCAGCGCCGTTCTCGAAATGCCCATGCCGCCACCTGACCGTGCCGCTTTGCCTCAGCAGGTGCGTGTGAGTGCTGAGGTGACGGACATCAATCAGCAAACCATCAGCGTCGCCACGGAGTTCGAGGTGCCAGGCGCTGAGTTCATCCTCGGCGTCAAAGGGCCGCAGTTCTTTGGTCGTGCAGGTCAGGACACACCGGTGGAGATCGTCGCCATTGATTCCAAGGGCAAGCCCGCAGCTGGAGCCGTGAAGATCGACCTCAAGATCGAGCGCCAGGAGTATCACACCCTGAAAATCGCCACCGCAGGCGGCGGCAGCACCACGAAGGATCAAGTCATCCTGCGTGAAGAATTGAAGCAGAGCTACGATCTGAAGCCCGCCACGGCTGGCAGTGCCCCCAGCGTGACGGTTGCCTTTAAACCCACCCGCGGTGGCACCTACTTCGTCACGGCGGAAACCATGGACACCAAGGGCAAGAAGGTGCTCTCGCGGATGCCGCTTTATGTCATCGGTGGCGATGAATTCCCCTGGGCCATGGAGGATGGTGCACGCATCCTTCTTCAGCCTGAAAAGAAGACGCTGAAGCCAGGCGAGGAAGCCGTCATCGTCGTGAAGACACCCATCTCGGGCACGGCTTTGGTCACGGTGGAGCGCAACCAAGTGCATCGCCAGTTCATCACCCAGCTCTCACCTGAGCAACCGGTGATCAAAGTGCCCGTTCAAGATGCCGAGGCACCGAATGTCTTCGTCTCCGTCATCCTCGTGCGTGGCAGCGATGCCAGCCCGAAGAAGCAGAAGATGCCTGAATACAAACTCGGCTACTGCGAGCTGACGGTGGAATCCAAGATCAAGGAACTGAAGGTCACGCTGAATCCCTCGAAGCCCGAAGTGAAGCCCGGCGAGAACTTCGCCGTCGCCGCGACCATCACCGACCATCAGGGCAAGCCCGTCGCGGGCAGTGAGATCACCCTTTACGCCGTGGATGAAGGCGTTCTCAGCCTCATGGGGCACATCACCCCCAATCCCAGCGAGTTCTTCCATGCGCCGATGCCGTTGGCGATTCATAACTACACCTCCTTTGATGATCTGCTGCCCGAGGAGTTCGCCGCACGCGAGCGTGGCAACAAGGGCTTCGTCATCGGCGGCGGTGGTGAAGAAAATGAAGCCCCAATCACCCTGAGGAAGAACTTCGTCGCCACGCCCCTGTGGCTCGCGACCGCGATGACGGATGCCAGCGGCCAGGTCACGGCAAACATCACCGCGCCAGACAACCTCACGCGCTATCGCCTCATGGCAGTCGCCGTCAGTGACGCGGATCGTTTTGGCAGCGGCGAGTCTGCTTTCAAGATCAACAAACCGCTCATGGTCGATCCCGTAGTGCCGCGCTTTGCTCGTCTCGGCGATGAAACCTTGCTAAAGGCCGTCGTCCAC
>JAGKWZ010000158.1 GCA_021151605.1 Verrucomicrobiaceae bacterium | reverse complement strand
AGTGATGATGACGGCAAATCATGGTCGAAGCCGAAGGTCGTGATCGATCCGCAGGATGGTGAACTCAACGGCGTGCGCTACGAGCGCCGCGCCCTCGTCGGCAATCTCTGGACCGATCCGCTCGGCCGCTTGTGGTGCTTCTTTGATCAAAGCCTAGGCTACTTCGACGGGCGCTGTGGCGACTGGTTCATCCGCTGCGATGACCCGGATGCCGCCGAGCCCGTTTGGACCAAACCCGTGCGCTTTGCCGATGGCTGCACGCTGAACAAACCCACCGTGCTTAGCAATGGCGACTGGCTCCTGCCCGTGGCACTTTGGACGCGTGATCGCATGGGCGGTCCCGGCGTGGACAAAGAAGCGCACAAGGACCTAGACGCGATCCGCATGGCGAATGTCTTCGCCAGCACCGATCAAGGCAAAACGTGGACGCGGCGCAGCGGCGTCGCGTTTCCACGCACGGACTTCGATGAGCACATGATCGTGGAGCGCAAAGATGGCAGCCTGTGGATGCTGGCGCGAACCAAGGATGGCATCAGCGAGAGCACCTCGACTGATAAAGGCATAACCTGGAGCACGCCGCAGCCGAGCAGCATCCAGAATTGCAGCGCCCGCTTCTTCATCCGCCGGCTTGCCAGCGGGAAGCTCCTGCTCGTCAAAAACGGCCCCATCGACGTGCGCCTGCCGCGGCGCAGCAGCATGACGACCTTCCTTTCTAACGATGATGGTCGCACCTGGGGCAAAGGCCTGCTCATCGACGACCGCAGCGAGGTCTCGTATCCCGACGGCTTCCAGGCACCGAATGGCGACATCCACATCCTCTATGATTGGAACCGCCACACCGACGCGGAGATCCTGCATGTGAAGTTCACCGAGGCCGATTTCGCCACGCAGACGAAGCTTATCAAAGTCGTCGTCAACAAAGCCCACGCGCCGCATTTGCCCAAAGCGATCCAGCCTGATCCCAAGTGGACCGCGCAAGCCGCTGAAGACGCCAAGCAGGACCGCACAAGCATCCCCTACGACGGCATCACACCGAACAAGATGGTGTGTGACACCACTCTGCGCCCCATGCCCGATGGCTCGTGGATCATCTCCATGCTCGCAGGCGATGACTTTGAGCCATCGCCAAAGAACTACATCGGCATTACCCGCAGCATGGATGAAGGCAAAACGTGGTCGCCACTGGAGACTGTGGACACCACCTTCCCACGCAGCGGCCTCACCAGCGGCCAGGGCGCGACGGAGATCATGACCATCGGCAAGCGCACCACCATGTTCTTCAGCACGCACTCCCAGACCTGGGGCCGCGACTGGCAGTCGTGGATGATGCACAGCGATGACAATGCCAAGACCTGGAGCAAGCCCGAGCCCATGCCCGGCCGCCTGGCCAAATTCACCTTCATCCGCGGCCACATCGTCACCAAAGACGGCCGCATTATGATCCCGTTTCAGCACTACCTCGGCCCGCCTGCTGGTGCGCCGCCGCCGGAGGCCGAGGAGAAGCCCTGGCACAAAGCGCTCTTTCATTACGTCAGCAATCCACGCAACGGCGTGCTCATCAGCAGCGACGGCGGCAAGACCTACACCGAGCACGGCGACATTCGTCTCACGCCCGATGACCGCTACCACGGCTGGGCCGAAACGAGCCTCGTCGAACTCAGCGATGGCCGCGTCCTCATGGTGCTGCGTGGGGATCGCCTCGGAGGCATGCTTTACAAAGCCGAGAGCAAAGACGGCGGCAAAACCTGGCCCGACTACGCCAGCGCCACCCCCATCCCGAATCCCGGCAGCAAAGCCATGCTCTACAGCCTCGGCGGTGACAACGTCGCGCTCCTGCACAATCCGAACAGCAAGCACCGCAGCCCCATGGCCCTCTGGATCAGCTTTGATGGTGGCAAATCCTGGCCGTACCAGCGCGTGCTCCAGCAGGAGTCCGTCGATGGCCCTAAAGGCCGCATGAACTACCCAGACGGCTTCGTCAGCGCCGACAAGCAGTGGCTCCACTTCGCCTTCGACGACAACCGCCACCGCTGCGTCCACTACAGCGCCAAACTGCCGCCGCTGACAACCAAGTAGAGCTGGCGCGAATCGAAGAAATGGACACGCATGCGCATAGCCTACAGTTTATGCATGTATGTTTGCCAGGATCTTCATCTTCGTTTTTCTCAGTCTGTTTGGAGGAGCTTTGCTCCTGGGAAGCTATGAGGAGCGAAAGCGTGATGAGACAAGACATCACTCGCCGAGCGAGGCGAAGGTCCTGGGCCATGAGATGAGGGTGGATCGGAAACGATGGGAGGATAAACATCGGGAAGCCGTGAGGGTGGATACACGGTTAAATCTCGCACCCAATGTAAGTTCGGAATTGGTGGTGGCAGGCCACTTCAAGGATACTGCCTCTGCATGGAAGTTCATGTTGGCGAATCCTTCGGGAAAGACTGTGAACTGTCTTGTTTCGCCGACAGGTGATGCGGCCACATGGGACCAGTTTTGGTCGAGTCCTAGAGTCTGGTCAACGATTACCGGTTCAGTGCTCATAGTGATCGGCCTTTGGCAGCTCGTTCGGTGGCCTAGATTTCGAGTTTCAGAGGAGGTCGTGGCGATTTTGTTCTGCTCGCTGTTTTTGACCGCTGGTATCCTGGCTGCAGCACAGATGTGGCCGCCTTTGGTGACCCAAGTAAAGGCGGCCGGCTGGGATTTGGTGCCGTGCCATTCGGTCGAGAGGCGCATCATCTCGTCGGGCAAATCATCCACCACGCAATTTTCCTTCCGATACACTTACCAGGGTAAGGACTACCTCACGGTGAAAACAGCCAGTACATTCGATAGGCGGAATGGCGACACCACACCATCGGTCTGCATGGTGAACCCCGAAGTCCCCTGGCGTGTTGAACTCGGTTGGGGCTGGCGACCAGGTTTGGGGCTGGCCTTGTTTCCCATGCCGTTCCTCGCTGTAGGGATCTTTGCGTTGATCATTCCCTTCTCACCAGGGATGCGGCGAATGGTCAATCAAGCCCGACAAGATCGGACGAGAAGCCGATTTTTCATCCCGGCAGACCGAATGGACGGACTCGGCGGACGGTTGTTCGCCCTTGTCTTTGCCGGTTCAATCGTGGGTGTCTTTGCATCAATCTGCGCTGAGATGTGGATGGCGGACCTTGATCACAAGTGGCTCCTCACGATCTTCCTTATCCCCTTTGTTATTGCGGTGCTGTTTCTAGCCAAAGGCTTCGTGGCAAAGGTCTGGGAGTCTTTCCGAAACTGACTGGGTTTCTCAGAACGCCAGTAGCCGATATAGGCGAAGATGCAGCTGCGCCGCATCCACTCTGATTCTGAGCAGCCCAACCCAAGAGTCTCATAGGTCACAAGACTGTTCTGGAGCCTCCAAAAACGGCGATGCCTGCCCTTCAAAACATTCGGAACCCGAAGAGGAAAAAATCATGGGCAGAACCTGCCCGCCGCAGGCACTTCTCCGCCGGGGTGCCACTATTACCTTTACCCACGGGGAACGCCGAAAGCATAGGGCGGAGGTCATTCCCAGAGGTGAGCGCCCTCGTCCTTTATTGTGACGAAGTGTTCGGATGAGGCACTTGGAAAGCGGGCCGAGGTCTGAAGATGCTCCGCTTTGGCGTCTTCCTTTTTCTTGGCCTCCTGCCGTTTGCCACCTTTGCGCAGACTCCATTGATCCGTCTGGATTCGGCCGGGGGCGCGAAGTTCTTCGAGTTGGCGATGGATGAGCTGTCGGTGACGGATGCCAGCGGGCAATCCCATGTGGAGAAGCGGGCTGCGGCAGCGAGCGTGACCGAGGCACGGCAGCGGGCGGTCACGGCGAAGGGCGATCTGGTGTTTTATGAGCAGGGTGTGGCCCGCTCGGAGTGGTCGCGCCGAGTATTAAAAAAGCAGATCGTGGTGCGAATGCGCGCGGGTGGTGATGCTGTAGCGCTGGCGACAGCGACGGGTTTACAGTCGATCGGGGCACATCCTGCGGCGGCGGGTTTTTGGGTTCTGGAGGCGGCGGATTCCAGTGCGGCTCTCGCGGCGGTGGAAGTGCTCCGCAGCAGACCTGAAGTGATAGCGGTGGAGCCGCAGCTGGCTCGCCAGCAGAAGAAGCGCTTCATTCCCAATGACACGCTTTTCACTCAGCAGTGGCATTTGCGCAATACCGGCCAAGGCAGCGGCCTGGCGGGCGCAGATGTGAATGTGACGAGCGTTTGGGACAGCTACAAAGGCGCTGGATTGCGCATCGGCGTGGTTGATGACGGTTTGCAGTCTAGTCACCCGGATCTCAGCGCGAATGTGGACACGGTGAGCGATCATGATTGGAACGACGCCACGCCGGATGATCCGAATCCAGATCCCACCGCAGATTTTCACGGCACGTCCTGCGCAGGCGTGGCGGCGGGTCGTGGCAATAACAATCTCGGCATCAGCGGCGCGGCACCTGAGGCGACCCTGGTCGGCCTGCGTTTGATCGGTGCGGCGACGACGGATTCTCAGGAGGCGGAGGCGATGGCCTGGAAGAATGACATCATCCAGGTGAAAACGAATTCCTGGGGGCCGAATGACGATGCAATGAGACTAGAAGGCCCGGGCACGCTCACGCAAGCCGCGCTGCAAACCGCAGCGACGAGCGGACGCGGCGGCAAGGGCACGATCATTCTCTGGGCCGGTGGCAATGGTGGCGATGTGGGCGATGACTCCAACTACGACGGCTATGCGAACAGCATTTACACCATCGCCGTGGCTGCGCTGGGCAATACCGGAACACAGGCCTACTACAGCGAGCCCGGCGCGAATCTCATCGTCACCGCGCCATCCAGCGGTGGCACGCTGGGCATTGTCACGACCGACCTCGTCAGCACCAGCGGTTATAACACCGGCAGCGTCGCTGGAGAACTCTCGGATACAAACTACACGAATGACTTCGGCGGAACTTCATCGGCCACACCGCTGGCCGCTGGCTGCGTGGCGCTCGTGCTTCAGGCGAACCCAAACCTCGGCTGGCGTGATGTGCAGGAGATTCTCATCCGCAGTGCCTCGAAGGTCCACGCCGCCGATGCAGACTGGGCGGACAATGCAGCGGGCATTCATTTCAATCACAAATACGGCGCGGGTCTCATCAACACGCAGGCCGCTGTGAATATGGCCTCGACTTGGACGAATCTATTGGCGCAAACGAGCACCAGTAGCGCGCAGACAGCTCTCAGCGTCGCCATTCCTGATAACAACGCCACCGGCATCACGCGCAGTTTTGACCTCAGTGCATCCAATCTCCGCGTGGAGCAGGTCACACTCACTTTAAGCGCTACTCATGCCTCGCGTGGGCATCTCGCCGTCACGCTGACCTCTCCCTCCGGCATGGTCAGTCGGCTGGCGGAGCGCCACGCGGACACGGGCGACCATTACAGCGCGTGGACCTTTAGCAGCGTGCGCTGCTGGGGTGAAAACTCGCAGGGCGTCTGGACACTGCGTGTGAGTGATCTCACCAGCGGCACCTCACGAGCCTGGCGCTGTCGGAAACCTTGGCTGGCCGCCTCGTGCGCTGCCGCATCACGCCATCGGCGGGAGGTCAAAACGGCGCGGCGTTCACCACCAGCACGCTCGCGGTGAATCGTCGTCCCGTGCGCTGGGCGCGCGTGGGCAGCAGCTACAGCCACGATTCGGAACTCTTCCTCGCCAGCTCAGCCACCAACTTCGGGCGTGAGCTGATCATCAACGAATTCAGCCAGGGCAATGGTGGCAGCAAGGAATGGGTCGAGCTGCTCGTGCTGAAGCCGTCCGACCTTCGTGGCTGCACGCTGGCGGATCGAACAGGGACTTACACCACCTTTGCTAATGTCGCCCTTTGGAGCGCCGTCACACCCGGCACTCTCATCATCATCTACAACAATGCCGACCGCGACACACTGCTGCCCGCCACACAAGATCTCGATCCTAGCGATGGCGTGCTGGTCATCGCTCACAACAATGCCAGCGCCTTCACCGCAGGCACCTGGGGCGGTTTTAGCAATTCAAACCCCGAGAGCGTCATCATTAAAAGTTCCGGTGGGCAAATCATCGACGCGCTCTCGCTCAACAACGAAAACGTCTATGATCCGAAGCTCACTGCCGTCGGCAGTACCAAGAGCGCCTCCTACACGGGCGATAGCGAGCCTGGAGCGGATGACGCGCTCCTCTGGACCATCGGCAATGCCAGCGCCACCACACCGGGCGCTGGCAATGGCGGCATCAACACCACCTTTGTCAGCAATCTGCGCAGCGGTGCCTTCAACGTGCAGCCGCAGTTCCGCCTCGGCTCCACTGGCGATGCGGTTCCCGGCCTCGGCATCCAGGCCACCACGGGCCTCTTTTCCGGCATACCGACTGCACCAGGGCTTTATCATGTCATCATCGAGCGCTTCCTCAGTAGCGAAGTCGTGAGTCACAGCTTCCCGCTGCTCGTGCTCGATGCTACCGGCTCCGGCATCGTGCCTACTGGCAAAATTTGGACCCTGGATGCGGCGGTTACCCTGCCGGGCAGCCTCACGGTGCAGGGCACGGTGAACATGGGCTCCTACGCGCTCACCATTCCTGGGACGCTGGCACTGCCCGGCACGCTGCTAAATCCCTCTGGCACCTTGAGTTATTTGAACCGCACTGGCGCACTGCCGCCCGGCCAGACATTGCTGGTGGCAAATCCCGCAAACGATGCCGCTGACGACGATGGCGACGGATTGAGCAATCTGATCGAGTTCAGCCTCGGCACGGATCCTTCCACCGCCTCCACCTTGCCAGTTACGAGCCAGATCACCAGTGGCCACTTGGAGTTCACCCTCCAGCAGCCCGCAGGCATCACCGGCGTCAGCACCACCGTCGAGGTTAGCGGTGATCTCAGCACCTGGCAATCCGGCCCCGGCCACACGCAAGTGCTCAGCGACACCACGAATGCTGCTACGCGCACCGTTGTTGTCCGCGACGAGCACACTGGCGCTCAGCGCTTCGTGCGAATCCGCGTCACCCGGTAGCCCTACCTCACTTCCAACCGATGTCGGGTTGTTGGAAAACCGTCTCGATGACGCGTGCGTCAGGTGTTTGAGCAGCCAGGCTGCTAGCAGCAATCATGGCGAAGACGATGATGCTGCATGAGGTGGCGATGGAGCGTCGGTCATGAATTCCTCGCAGCAGGTGCGGGCGCATTTGAGACCTTCGGCAGGCGCTTGAAGCAAAACGCAAACGATAGGAGCAACAGCACCAGCGCGGAGAGCAGCAGCCCGGAAGCTGTTGTCACGAAGAAGTCGAGGAAGTGCTCGCGCCCAGGAAACAGACCACGAGCGAGCATTACGCCGACGTAGCCGAGATAGCCGATGGCATCGGCGAGATACATGAGGAAGCCAAGATTCCCACGCTCGCGAGTGAGGGCGATGAATCGCTCGAAGATGGTGGTATGCACGGCGACATAGGGCACATACATCCCCACGCCGAGGAGCACCATGAAGGCGAACGGAGAAAGGATGCTCTGGTGATGCGCCCACAGCGCCAGCAGACCGAGGCTGAGACCGGCGATGGAAAGCAGCAGCCCGGTGAAGAAGGCGCGGCGGTTGTCCTTCACGAGCACGAGAGCTCCATTGGCGATGACGACAATGAGCGTGACCCACAGCTCGGATTGAGTGAAGACAGCAGGTTGCGATGCATGACCGAGACCGCCCCAAATCTCGGGGGCGAAATCGGCCCGCAGGCTGCGCAGGATGGTGATGAGCAGATACGCCAGCACGATGCTCAGCAGGCCGAGACCATGACGCCGCAGAAGCGCGATGCGCTCGGCTGCGGTCATGGGCGTGCGGCGGGAGCGTGCGGCTTCATCGTCCTGAGTGGGCGGAGGGATTTGCTTGAGCATCCACACAAACATCAAAAGCGGCGCCAGAAAGAGCAGCCCGGCGGTGAACGGCATCCAGCGCTCGGTGATGCCGCTTTGCAAAAGCAGCGCACCGGCTGACTTCGACACGCCGTCGGCGAGGATGAAGCTGGCGCACAATCCGGCGACGAACACCTCGGTCATGCAGCGGCCTTCCACAAAACCGAGCACCAGTCCGAAGACCATGCCGAGCGCCAGGCCATTGATGAAAAGGCATACGGCATCCAGCGGTGCAGGCACGATCGCAAAGAGCAGCAGCGCGAGATGCGCGACGGCGATAAGTCCGAGAAAGGCGCGAACGCGGCCAGCGGCGGTCATTTCAGCGATGACTTTGATGCCAATGAACTTCGACAGCATGTAGCCGATCACCTGCGCCGTCACGAGCCATGCCTTGGTCTCAGCGCCACCGAATCCAGCGGCGGTGAAAGGCTTGCGAAAGCCATACATGCACGCATACGCGCCGAAAGCAGCCAGCACGCACCACAGCGTGAGGAACCAGGGCCGCGCCATCCAGCGTGTGAGCAAAGGATGATGACTCATGCGGCGGAGCGGACAAAGGTTTGCAGCAGTGGGATGAATGAGTCGAGGTCCGGCGTCGGCATGTCGGGCACTTTGCCCATGTCATCATAGCGCCGCACGCGCACGGCGAGGTCAAAGTGCGGCTCACATTCGAACTCGTGCGCATCCTCCGCGTTCATCGGCCCTCCTTGCAGTTGCAGACTCTGTCGCGAGGCATCGGAGAGTCCGTCGAGATAGTCGGTTTCCCTCCAGCAGAGATAGCGTTTCGCTGCGACGTGCAGGCGGCATGCATCGACGATTTCATCGGTGAACAAGCTCTTCAACTTGTTGTAGCCGATGTGCTCATGCCGGGCATCCACGCCATGAGTAGCAATGTCTTCACCAAGCTGATGACAAAGATGCCCGTAATCATGAAGCAACGCGGCAGCGACGACGACCGGCGGCTCGCCCGCTTCCTGAGCAAAGGTCGCGCATTGCAGCGCATGCTGTAGTTCGGTCACGTCTTCACCATAATGACGATGACCGTGCTCACGAAACGTTCGCAGCACGTCGTCGAGGATGGTTGGAGTCATGGTGCGGAGAGGAACAAGCTTCGGCCTACACCACGCATTTCAGCGCCGTGATCACCCCATCCGCCAGTGTGAGGTGGTAGTGCAACACGACCGGACTGCCTGGAAAGGTTCCGGACACAGGTCCGGTGATCACCGCGCCTGCGTCTGTCGTGGAAACCTCCGTGACTTCCAACACCGGCTGATAATTTGCAATTGCACCTTCGATCCACGCTTTGATCTCGGCCTTGCCACAATGCGAGCGCCCCTCGTCCTGCACCTCGGCATCGTCGGCGAAGCAGGCGACGAATCCATCGCTGTCATGAGCGTTCATGGTTTCGACAAAACGAGTGAGCAGAGGAGAAGAAGCAGTCATGGGCGAATGATTGCAGGTTCCGCCGCGACGTGGCAAGGTGCATTGTCGTCACCAAGTCATCGAGATCGCCACCCGCGCCCAGCGGCGTGTCGCTGACAGCGCAAAGCCTTCATCCAACTGCGCCAGCGATAGCGGCGGACTGACGAGCGAAGCCCAGGGCAGCGTTGATTGCGTGAGGAATGCCACGGCCTTGTCGAGATGACGCGGCGCGTAGTTGTGAAAGCCACGCACACTGACGCAGCCGCGAATGATCGCCTCGCCAGTGATGTTCAAGGCGGAATCGGGATGCACCATGCCGACAAAGAGGTAGTGCCCACCGGGGCGCAGGAAGCGCAGACCTTCGTTCACGATGGATGGCACGCCCGCCGCCTCGATCACCACGTCCGCGCACTTCGCGGGCACATCCGCGCTCAGCATCGCTTCGCCGCCAAACTCCGCCACACGCGCGAGCCGCGTTTCATCCGTGTCCACCACGATCACCCGCTCGACACCCGCAGCCCGCAGCAACGCGCAACCATGCAGCCCCAGCAAACCTGCTCCCTGCACCACCGAGACATGGCACGGCGATGGCAAATGCTCGGTGACATTCGCCATTGTCGCGAGCGAGCAGTTCGCTGCTGCCGCGACGGCATCTGGCACGTTTTCAGGCACTTCCACGAGATGCGTCCCAGCCCGGAGAACGATGTGCGTGGCATAGGTGCCATGCAGCCCGCTGGCCTCATGCAGCGTGGCATGACCATATTTAAAAACACGCTCACACTTCTGCGGCAGATTCCACTGCGTGCAGGCCGCGCATTGCCCGCAACTATCGGCTGAACTCCAGGTGACGCGCCTGCCGATCCATCGCTCGCGCCCTTCGCCCGCCGTGATCACACGACCCACGCCTTCATGACCCAGCACGCAAGGCGTCGGCTCCATGCGCCTGCCGGAATGCGTGTGCAGGTCAGAACCGCAAATGGTCGCCAGCGCGATCTCCACCACCAGCTCCCCGGCATGGAGCGATGCAGGCAAAGGCATCTCCGCGATGCGGAAGGGTGCTCCTGCTTGGTCAAAGATGGCGGCGCGAGCTTTCATGCGGCGTGGGCATCTATCCAAGCTGGCAGCTCCGCGATGCTCCTCAGCACGGCATCCGCACCGGCTTCTTTGAGACGCTTTTCGGCCATCTCGATTTTTTGCTGCCGTTCCTCGGCTGAGAGCGATTGCAGCGCTTCCAGACTCAGCCCCACTTCGTTGCCGCATTCGCTGAGGCCGATGCAGATCATTCCGGCGTTGCGTCCTTCTGCCATGTCGGCGGGTGTGTCGCCGATCTTGATGCAGCGCGACATCGGATACACGCCGCATTGTTCCGCGATGCGGAAGCAAGCCCACGGCGCAGGGCGGCCTTGCGGCACTTCATCGGCACAGATCACGACTTCAAGATCAATGCCCGATGCGCGTGCGACTGGCTCCAGCACATTCATCATCGCACGGATGTAGCCCGTGGTGCTGCCGATGCGAATGCCGCGCTCGCGCAGCCAATGCAGGGTTTCAACCGCACCCGGAATCGGTGCTGCGTGAACAAGCAACTCGGCGGGCAGCTGTCGCGCAAAGTCGTCATAGATGGCCTGCACGAGTGTTTCGTCAGGCTCGCACTTCAGCTCATTCCGCACACGTGTGGCGATCTCCATATAGTGCAGGATTTCGCGCACGTGATCCCGTTTGTGCGCTCCCATCGGCTTGCGTGCGATCTCGTCGCTGATCGGCAGACCCGCGTTTTCAAATGCACGATGAAAGGCCGCGAGCGGAGCACAGCAGCCGAAGTCCACCAGGGTTCCAGCCCAGTCGAAGATGATGAGTCCAGGCAAGTTCATGAGTTCCAGGATTGAATGGTTCGTTGGGCCAGGCCCCAGCTCAGTGTCATGCCGAGTCCACCCATCGCGGTGACCATGGTCACACGCTCACGCGGATGCAGCACCACCTGGGTTTGGCCGAATTTGCTCTTCAAGTAGATGCCCTGCCAGCGCGAGGCGATGCGCAGGTCCGGGATGATCGCAAAGTCACGCAGCGCGCCGAGGATGAGTTCATCGACCTCCGGCTGGCTGCCGGGCGGCAGGTCCAGGCCATACTCGTGTGAGTCGCCCAGCGTGAGCGTGCCATCATGATGCTGCGCAGCGATTACATGCACGCCCCAGCGATGATGCTCCGGCAGCTCCGCCTCCAGCCGTGTGCGCAGCTTGGCCGTGCTGGGGCAATCACGAAACGCGGGATAGTGGCACAGCGTCAGGTCGCTGACAAAAATGGCTCCGAGTTCGAAACCCGACTGCTGCGGCACCGTGCGCATCATTTGCAGACGACAAGGCTGGATCTGCGCTGACGCCAGCTCTTCAGGAAAGAACAGCCGCATCTCCTCACCTGCGGCGATTACGAGCTGATCGAAGGCAAACGTTCGTCCATCAGCGGTGTCCACGCTGTCCGCATGAACCTTCACCGCAGGCGTGCCGAAGTGGATCGTCACCCCGAGCTGCCTCGCGTAATCCGTCAGCGCCGGGATGGCCGTGGGCGTGTGGATGACCGTTTCCTCCCGGCTGAACAAAGCCCCGCGAAGCCCCTGCGGATTCGCCGCTGGAAAGCGTCGCGTGACTTCCTCAGCCTCCAGCAGTTCGAAGTCACCATTCGCCGCGCCGAACTCATTCAGCACACTCCACGCCTCTTCGCGATAGGCTAGACTCAGCGAACCTTTGTCACTGTGCCAGATGCCTGCGGTTGTCGCTATCTGCTTCCACCGCTTCACCCCAAACAGCGCCTGATCACGCTCCGGCCCAAACGCACAACCGATGGGCCACAAGGTGCCGAAGTTCCGAATCGAAGCCCCCAGCGCACGTCCATCTCGCTCCAGGATCGTGACGGAATGTCCAGCCTCTCTCGCCGTGACGGCATGAGTGAGACCGATGACGCCTGCGCCGATGATGAGAACTCGCTGTGATGCCATGCGTGGTAGGGAAGGGCGGAATCAGTGGCTCACATGACGACGATGTCCAGTGTCAGCGGCGATATCAGCACCTGGCAATCCGGCCACGGCCACATGCAAGTGCTCAGCGACACCACGAATGCTGCTACGCGCACCGTTTTTGTCCGCGACGAGCACACCGGCCCTCAGCGCTTCGTGCGAATCCGCGTCACTCGCTGAAGCTGGCCAGTTTATGGTTCGCCTTTGATCTCGGCCCAGCTTTTCAAACCCGTCACAGGCAGCAATGGCGCGGCAGCAGTCTCCCACTCTGGAGTTCCTGCGACGCGGAAGAGTTCCCAGATCTTCTTCTTGCTGTGCGGTGTGACCACGGAGTGCGGTGCATTTCTCCAGAGACCCAGGCGCAGGCCGCCCTCCTGGGCATGATCGACATGGCGATGGTAGATAAAGGCATCCACCAGAGGCAGACGGCGGCATTTCTCCCAGGCGTAGGCAAAGGCTGCGGCCTGCAGCGACTCGCCTTCGGGCGTCAGCAGCAGATGAAAGCCCTGCTCGGAAAGGATGACCCGGCGCGGCTCGCCTTTAAAAAGCAGTTCGGGCTTCCTGAGATGGCGGCAGAGCACTTCCAGGTTCTTAAAAGTGACCTTGTTCGTCGATTCAGCGCTCGTCACTGTTTTGTCCGCCCAGGCACGAGGATTTCCCAGATCTTCGGGGTAGGGATGCCATGCCACATGCCAGTCGAGATCGGAAGTCTGCTTGGCAAAGGCATCCAGGAAGTCACGCCCCGGCGTCGCCTCCTCGGCGCTGATGCCGTGCATTCCGACAGCCCAGTGATGATCGAAAGGAATGTAAAGCCGCGCATTCGCCGAAGCCTTGCGTACTGCGCCATGCACGAGTCGGAATGCTTGGGCATACTCACCCACGGCATCCGGCATTGGCTTGCGACCTATATTGTACCAGAGCCAGTGAGAGTTCACCTCATTGCCGACGATCCAGCCCCACACCCGGCCATGCTCAGGACGAGCCCCGCTCCACCGCGCGGCCATCTCCTCGCTCACGGCCTTCAGCCACGCGCGACCTTCGGGTGTCTTCGAGTTAAAGCCACCCACGCTGTACTTGTAGTCCTTTCGCGCGTCCGGGTGGATCACCACGGCATCACGAGACTCCTGCTTGGAGGGATAGGCGATGAGGATGACATACACGACCACGCCCCGGTCTGAGAGCGGCTTGATCTGGCCATCGAGAGACTTGAGGTAGCTCTCATTAAAACTGAACTCCTGCCCATCCACGACGCGCTTCGGATTCGCGGGCTTCTTTTCCAGATCCAGCAGGGCGGTGAGGTTGATGTTGATGCCTGCGTGATGGATGCCGAGCGCTAGCGCATCATCGATCATCTGCACTTGCAGCCCTTTGATGGAGGCCGGCTTGGGAAAAGGCTCCCCATTCGGCTGCGCCATCTGTGCGCACAGTGAAGTGGTCAGGGAAAGAAAGAGCGTGCGGACAATGGCAGAGATCATGAGCCGCCCCTTTCTGCCTGCATCGTCAAAAAGCAAAAAGAGAATCCCCTGGTGCCAATGAGGTAGGAAAGCCCCCGGTGCCGACGTTGATGAACCTCCCCATGTCCCGCCTTTCCCGCTCTATCGCCCTCAGCCTCGGCTTTACCTCGCTGCTCCAGGCCGCCGATCCTCTGCCCGGCCATTCTGTGCATGGCGAAGCCTTCAATGAAGGTCCACGCCAGGCGGCCACTCTGATCCCAGGCTGTGGGAAAGTCAGCTTCCCCATCAGCTCGAAGAAACCTGAAGCGCAGAAGTTCTTCAACCAAGGCGTCGGTCAGCTCCACGGCTTCTGGTATTTCGAGGCCGAGCGTTCCTTCCGCCAGGTCGCGCAGATCGACAAAGAATGCCCCATGGCCTTCTGGGGCATGGCGATGGCGAACGTGAACAATGAGACACGCGCGAAGCAGTTCGTCCGCAAAGCCGTAGCGCTCAAAGACAAGGCCGATGCTCGCGAGAAGCTCTGGATCGGCACGCTGGAGACCTTCTATAAAGACGCCAAGGACGACAAACGTGACAAGAAGCAGCGCGCGCTCGACTTCATCCGCGATCTGGAAACTCTGGTGCAGGACTATCCCGATGATGTGGAAGCCAAGGCCTTCCTCGTCTGGAGAACTTGGCACGCCAATGGTGACGCTCCCATCACAAGCTATCAGGCGGTGAATGCTTTGCTCGATCAGGTTTTCGCCGCCAATCCCGAGCATCCGGCGCATCACTACCGCATCCACCTCTGGGATGGCCGCAAGCCAGCCATGGCGCTGAAGTCTGCTGCGCAGAACGGGCAGAACAACCCCGGCATCGCCCACATGTGGCACATGCCAGGACATACCTTCTCGAAGCTAAAGCGTTTCGACGACGCCGTCTGGCAGCAGGAGGCCAGCACGCGCACCGACCACGCCTACATGATCCGCAACTGGGTCCATCCCGACCAGATCCACAATTACGCTCACAACGAAGAATGGCTGGTGCGCAACTTCAACGAACTCGGCCGTGCCAAAGAGGCCATCGGCCTCGCCACCGCCCTCATCCGCCATCCGCAGCACCCAGCCAACAACACCCTCGATAAAGACGGCAACAGTGCCAGCTACGGCCGCACACGGCTGCTGGAAACGCTCACGAAGTGGGAACTCTGGGATGACCTGCTGAAAGTCACTGAAGGGCCGCTTTTCCCTCCTGTAGTCCAGACCAGTCATGAAGTCCGCAGACTCCAGGCCCGCGGCGTCGCCTTCTTTGCCAAAGCCGAGTCCAAGGCACTCGCCACCGTGATCACTGCGCTCGAAGCGGAGGAAAAGAAAGCCCAGGCCAAAGCCGCTGAAGCTGCCAAACCGAAGGCCGATGCCAAGAAGACCGACACCAAGAAAGCCGAAACTCCCGCCAAGGTAGAGCCGAAGAATGACACTGCGAAAAAAGCCGACGCTCCCAAAGATAAAGCGCACCGACTCCGGCACACGCCCGCCACTGGAACCGCTCGGCCCGATGTATTGGCATCCACCCACTGCACCGAAGTGGGAAGCGCTCACACTCGATGGCAAGCCTGCCAGCGGCAGCCAGTTCGAAGGCAAGCCGCACATCCTCCTCTTCTACCTTGGAGCCGCATGCACACACTGCATGGAGCAGGTGAACGCCTTTGCCAAAGCTGCGCCCGACTACGAGAAAGCCGGCATCCAGCTCTGTGCAGTGACATTGGAACCGCTGTCACTCGCAGGTCGCATCACTGAACAGATGAGCACGAAGAAGCTGCCTCCCTTCTCAGTGCTTTGCGATCCATCACTCGCCGCCTTCAAAACTTTCCATGCCTATGACGACTTCGAGGAAGAAGCTCTTCATGCTGCTGTCTTCATCGACGCCAAAGGCCGTCTTCGCTGGATCGACATCAGTTGGCAGCCATTTACCAACACTGCTTTTCTGCTCAAAGAGGCGAAGCGTTTGATATCGCTGCCAGAGTAATTTTCTGCGGGTAAAACTCATTGGACCAGGTCCAATGGCACCCTTGTGGTTAGAAGTTTTTGTGAAGTATTTGTCACATAGGCTAACGAATCCAACGAAAAGGTCACACGCAAACCAAGGCACAAACGGAAAGCTCCTCCAAGAATCGCGGGCTTAAACTAGCCTCCCATTATGAAAACGCGATTCGACTGCTTCCAAACTCTCGCCGCCGTGCTCAGCGCAGCGTGTATGATTCAATCAGCCACGCCACTTCATGCCGATCCGTTCACTGCGGGAAACATTGCTATTTTCCAGGCGGACGCCTCCGCGTCCAACACAACAGCATCGGTGATCGAGTTGAGCCCGACCACGGCTGGGCAGATTCCCACGAACAGCATCGTGATTGATGGTGTGATAGCTCCGAACTCATTGCGCTTTAGCGGTTCCGCGACCAGCACCGGCTACCTCACGAACACCGCCGATGGCTCTTTGGTGTGCTTCACCGGTGGCAACACAACCACAAGCGGAACGACCAACATCAATACGATCCTTCCTCGTGGCGTCGGAGCCATCAATGCTAGCGGTGCCTTCTCACTCGCTGCCACTTACACGGGCACCTCTGGACAGCAGACGCGTAGCGCGACAAGCTTGGACAATAGCACTTGGTTCATCGCCGACCAGGCCGGCATCTATACAAGTGGCGCAACTGCCGCCAGCCCGGCGGGGAACTTCCGCGGCATCAAGTCCTTCGGAGGCACGGTCTATGTGGCTCAGGCTTCTTCAACAGTCACGGTGATTCAGGTTTCCACGCTTTCTGCTGCCACAGGCGGCACGGTGACGGGTTTGCCGGGTTTGACGAATCTGTCGTCGATGCAGGATTTTTATCTGATCTCCTCCGGCGCGAACGGCAGCACTTTTGACGTGCTCTACGTGATCGGTGCCACCTCCAACACAGCGGGCACTCTTTATAAGTACTCGCTCGTCAGCGGCTCCTGGGTGGCCAATGGCACGCTCACCACGACCTTCGGCGGATTCGGCCTCGCGGCGAAAAAAAGCGGTGCAGGCGCGGAATTGTTCGTTTCCACCGGCCAGGGCGCTTTGGCGGCAAACAACGTTTTAAAGATCACAGATACCGCCGGTCACAATGCCGCTCTCACGATCAACGCGGCAAACAATGTGACGCTCTACACGGCTCCCACAGGCAAGATCGTCAAAGGCGTGGCTTTTGCCCCTGTCGCTGTGACTCCGACCGCCGATCTCGTCGTTTCCAACATCAGCGCTCCCGCGACAGCGATCACAGCCGCCAACTTCAGCTATTCCATCACCGTGAACAACACGGGCACGCTGAGCACCACGGGTGTGGCGGCGAACTTCACGATCCCTGCGGGCCTTTCCTTTGCAAGCGCCTCCGGTACCAATGGCTTCACGGGAATCAACAACGCTGGCACCGTGCAGTTCACTGGCGGCAGCATCAATGGATCGTCCTCCGCGACCCTGACTGTGACCGTGAACACCAACACCGCAGCCACTTACACAGCGGCCATTGGCTCCGCCACCGTCGATCCTGCGAACACGATCACCGAGAGCAACGAGACCAACAATGCGAACACTGCTGCCGCGACCACCGTCGTTTCCTTGCCCAATGTGCCGCCGAGCTTCACCACGCATCCGGGCAGCGTCACCATCGCCACCGGATACACCGCCACACTTAGCGTGACGGCTACAGGCTTGCCCGCGCCGACCTTCCAATGGTATCAGGGCAACAGCGGCGATACCAGCACGCCTGTCGGCACGAACAGCAGCAGCTTCACCACGCCCGCTCTCACCACGACCACCAGCTACTGGGTGCGTGCGACGAATAGCAGCGACACCGCCAATTCCAACACGGCCACCGTCACCGTCACGACTGGCCCGACGAGCGTCAATCTCGCGAACTATGTGCGCATCGGCCGTCACAACCTGCCTGAGCCGACACGCACCACGCCTCCTCTGAACAATCTGCTCGGACAGGAAGCCTCGGGCGTCACCTACAACTGGGACACCGACACTCTCTTCATCGTCGGCGACGGCGGCACCTCGGTCACGGAAGTCACGAAGACCGGCGCTCTGGTCGGCACCATGACGCTGCCTCCTGGCGGCAGCTCGCAGGGCACAGAGTTCTTTGATACCGAAGGCATCAGTTACATCGGCGGCGGACAGTTTGTCTTGACCGAAGAGCGTGATCGTCAGGCGGTGAGATTCACCTATGTGGCAGGCGGCACTCTCCTCCGCAGCGCGGCGCAGACGATGAAACTCGGCACCACGATCGGCAATCTCGGCCTCGAAGGTCTCTCCTGGGATCCGCAGACGAGCGGCTACATCTTTGTGAAGGAAGCCGAGCCGCTGGGCATCTTCCAGACCACCATCGACTTCGTCAACAGCACGGCCTCGAACGGTTCCCCTACCACGGTGAACTCCACCAACCTCTTCGACCCGGCACTGGCCAGCCTTGAGGACATGTCCGATGTCTTCGCCTTCTCCAATCTGCCTTCTATGACCGGTCAGCCCGCCGCTGGCAACCTCCTCATCCTGAGCCAGGAGTCCGGCATGATCCGCCAGGTGGACCGCGCTGGTAACATCGTGAACACGATGACTCTCGTAGCCGATGCTGGCAATCCGCTGAGCATCCAAAACCAGACCCACGAAGGTATCACCATGGACCGCGCCGGATTCATTTATGTCGTCAGTGAAAATGGCGGCGGTGATTCCTTTTATCCTCAGCTCTGGGTCTATGGTCCTTCCACCGTCACGAACGTCGCCCCGACCGCCCTGGCTCTCAGCACGCCATCCACCACGATCCCGGCCAGCACACCCACCACCTCGCCAATCAAGATGGCCACGATCGTTGTCACCGATGCGGATGGCGTGGGCGTGAACAATTTCTCGGCAACCGGTCCGGACGCCAACGACTTCCAGTTCATCGGCACAGGTCTCTATCTGAAGGCGGGGACCGTGCTCAACGGCATCACCAAACCGACCTACAACGTGACCGTGAATGTCGATGACACGACGGTGGGCGGCACGCCAGATGCTTCTGCCAGCTTCACCCTCAACGTCACTGGTGGTGGCGGCAGCACGATCCCCATCCGGGTCACCGAGGTGGCCCCTTGGAGCAGCGGCAACAGCGCCCTCGCCGCAGACTGGTTTGAGCTGACGAATACTGGCACGACTGCGGTGAACATCTCGGGTTGGAAGATGTTCGACAACGGAGCCGGTGGATTTGGTTCCTCCGGGCCTTTGACTGGCATCACCAGCATCGCCCCCGGTGAGTCGGTCATCTTTGTCGATGGTCAGGCCAAGGTCACAGCCTTCGTCAACCACTGGTTCGGGGGCACAGCGCCTCCCGGCTTCCAGATCGGATATTATGGCGGCCCTGGCCTGAGCACGGGTGGTGACGCTGTGACGATTTACGATCCTGCCGGGACGCTTCAGGCACGTGTGGACTTCGTTACCTCCCCTTCGGCGACTCCGTTTGGCACCTTTGATAACACGGCTGGTCTGAACAACGTGACCGTGACGCAACTGAGCGCTATCGGCACGAATGGAGCTTTCTCCATCACGACCACCACTCCGGCCGTCACTGAGATCGGCTCTCCCGGCACAGCGACCCTGTCCTCCACCGTGCTGGTGTCCATCACGGCCACCGATGCGGCGGCGGCGGAGACTGGCATCGACGCTGGTACCTTCCGCATCTCCCGCACAGGCGGCACCACCACCCTGGCCTTGGATGTGGTTTACACCATTGCCACGGGATCCGGTCAGGCGACGAGTGCTGATTACACCCCGACACTGGTTTCCCCTGCGACGATTCCTGCTGGTGCCTCGTTCGTCGATCTGACGATCACTCCTGTGGACGATGCGCTGTTCGAAGGCAGCGAAACCGTGACTCTCACCCTGGGTGACACCGGCAGCTACGATGTGGGCAGCCCTGCAACGGCCACGGTGACGATCACTGACAACGAGGTGAATATGGCACCAACAGCGGTGGCCTTCGCGAACACCGTCGCGGCGCTTTCGGAAAACGCCAGCACCGTCAGCGATGTGCGCGTGGCTGACATCACCATCACCGACGACGGCAATGGAACGAACACGCTGGGCCTCAGCGGCACGGACGCCAGCTTCTTCACCCTCATCGGCAACTCGCTGTATTTGAAGGCTGGCACCGCTTTGAGTTTCGCCACGAAGCCGTCTTACACTGTGACGGTCAATGTGGATGACAGCACCGTCGGCAGCACGCCGGATGCGACCGCGAACTTCACACTCGCGATCTCGCAGTTTGTCGCACCAGGCACCATCGTGATCACCGAAGTGCATCCTACCGGCAGCAACGCCACCTATGCCGCTGACTGGTTCGAGCTGACCAACACCGGCTCCACCGCCATGAACATCACCGGCTGGCAGGTGGACGACAATTCCAACGGCTCGTTAAAGATTGCCCTGCGTGGTGTGACCTCCATCCCTGCGGGCAAAACGGTCGTCTTCATTGAAGGTCTGGCCGACGGCTCCACGGATGCGACGATCATCGCGAACTTCTCCACAGCCTGGTTTGGCTCCGCCACGCTGCCTCCGGGTGTCTTGATTGGTACTTACGGTGGCTCCGGCATTGGCTTCGGTTCCGGTGGTGATGCGGTGAACATCTTCAACGCCGCCGGTGACCGCGTCACGGGTGTTGCTTTTGGTGCCGCGACAACTGGAACGACCTTTGACAACAAGACCGCCGCTCTGGGCAGCACCACCTTGCCACTGCCGATCATCTCGACGCTCAGTGTCATCGGCACGAATGGTGCCTTCCGCTCGGCTGCAAACACGGAAACAGGTTCGCCCGGTTCTACAGTCACCTCTTCCTACTTCCCGCAGTCTGTGGCCTCGGGCGATCCACGCTCGGCCAGCGTGGTGCTCTGGACCCGCGTGCTGGATGGTCACACGGCTGCCAACCGCTCGGTGACGCTGCACCTGACCACGACGGGCACGATCGCCGATGTTGGCAATACCACCGCACTCGGCGGCACGAATGTCTGGACCGGCGGCGCATTGACCGCGCAGTCCGCGCACGACGGCGTGGTGAAGGTGAAACTGAGCGGCCTCACGGCGGACACGACCTACTACTACCAGTTCACCTACAACGGCCAGCTCTCGCCGGTCGGCCGCACCAAGACCGCTCCTGCCGCAGGCTCGACCCGCACGGTCAAGTACGCCGCCATCAATTGCAATGACTTCGTGGGCCGCTACTTCAACGTGCTGCGCCAGCTCGCCGAGCGTGAGCAGAACACCATCGACTTCGTGCTCAATCTTGGCGACTACGTCTATGAAACCACGGGCGACCCGAGCTTCCAGACCACGCTGCCTGAGCGCGCCATGGTCTTCTCCAATCCGGCGGAAGCCATCAATCTCGGCGGCGGCAACTACGCCGCGCAGTCAGTCGGCAACTATCGCGATGTTTACAAGACCATCCGCCAGGACGCCCAGCTCCGGCGCGTGCATGAACTCTTCCCGATGATCAGCATCTGGGACGACCATGAGTTCAGCGATGACAACTGGAAGGACAACGCCACCTACTTCGACGGCAAGGTCAACGAACAGCAGACGAACCGGAAGAAGAACGGCGAGCAGGCCTGGATGGAATTCCTCCCGACCGAGCGCGGCATGGCTGCCACTGGCAACGGCTTGGAAATCGACAGCACGGATCTCTACCCGAACACAGTGATTTATGATGCCTTTAACTTCGGCACCAATCTCGACCTCATCCTCACTGACATCCGCACCAACCGCGCTGACCATTTGATTCCTGAAGATGCCTGCCCATCCGGCATTCCAATGACAGAAACCGACCTCATTGCCACTCTCGCTGCGGTCAATGGTCTGTCCGTGCCCGCCTTTACCGCAGCCGCTTGGCCCGGTATTCGCGGCAGCTTTGCCCCGTATGTCGATATTGATGCTCCAGCCTATTCTGCTGTGAAGGCAGGTTTCAAGGCCATCATTGCAGCTTCCGTCAACAGCGCCATGGCCTCGCTTCCGGCGGGTCAGACACCGATCACCACGGGTGCGGCTTATGCTGACGCCAATGTCGTCGGCTTCCGTGACGCAGGGTTTATCAATCAAGCATTTGTCGCCGCTGGACAGAGCGCCCCGTTTGACGCAGCAGCGCTGGCCGCCATGCCTCGCGGGCTTTCGTATTACCTCCTGGGCAAGACCAGCGTCTTCAGCGACTTCGGCAGCCGCTACCAGGTGGTGAACCAGACCTTCCAACTCTTTGCGGGCTACACTTACCAGGCTTTCATCGCGTCCAGCGGCGCTATCGGTCGGGATCAGGCCTTCTATAATACCGCACAGCAGACCTTCCTGGCTACCGCGCTCGCAAACAGCACGGCGGCTGGAAACAAATGGCGCGTCGTGGCCAGCTCCACGCCTTATACTCCAATCAAGTTCGAATTGGGAGACCTGCCTGCCGGTGTCACTTTGCCAACGCAAGGCACCATCAGTGGTGTGACGATCCCCGCGTCCCTTCCGTCGCAATTCCTCGTCGAGTTCCTCCTCAATGCCGATGAACCTGCTGGCTTCCCGCAGTTCCGTCAGGGCATGATCGACCTCTTTGCCCAGCACGACGCCATCATCGTCTCGGGCGACATCCACGCTGAACTCATCGGCAGGAACAATGCCACTAATGGCCAGAAGGTGGTTGATTTCACCGTGCCATCTGCGGCGTCTTCCGAGTTCCGCAAGGCGGTAAGCGGTGCCTTCACCACAGTAGAAGGCCTCATGACTCCGGGTGTTCAAGTCGCCACCGGCCTTCCGGGCAGCTTCGCGTTCGACACCACGCAGAAGCAGGCGGTGATCAACGCCACGGACACCATCATCAAGCACAACACGCCTGAGATGTTCCAGGCTGACACAGCCTCACACGGTTACACAGTCTTCACAGTAGGGTCTTCTGCCTTCAACGCGGACTATCAGAAGATCAATGTCAGCGAGATCGACGACAATCTCTACGCTCTCTCTCCCTCCGCTCTGAACGCCAAGTTCACCACCCAGAGCTTCGCTGTCAGCAAGACCGGTGCCGGCCCCTCCACAGACCTCGCCATAAGCGAAGTGGACTACACGCTGCAAGTCCTCCACTACTACGGTGAGAGCGGCCTGCTCGGCATCCAGACCGCACCGATCATGGGCGCGATGATCGACAAGTTCGACAATGAATACGCCAACACGGTGGTGCTTGGCGAAGGTGATTCCTTCATCCCTGGCCCATGGCTGGTCGGTGGTGCTGATCCTTCTTTGAAACCGGTTCTTGGTCTCACTGGAACCGATGCTTCCGTCGCTCTTGGGCGTCCCGACATCGCCATCATGAACGCCTTCGGCACCACGGCTTCAGCACTTGGCAATCATGAGTTTGACCTTGGTTCCCCAGTGCTCAGTTCAGCGGTCTCACCCCAAAACAACGCAGCTGTTACTGGCTGGGTGGGCGCACAGTTCCCGCTGATCACTGCCAACCTCAACTTTGCAGGTGACGCTTCACTTCGCGGTCTCGCTGACGCCACTCTCGGCGGCACGGGCACCAATGCCTTTGCTGGACTCGAAACCTCTAGCATCAAGGCTAAGATCGCCCCGTATGCGATCAAGACGCTAAATGGCCAGAAGATCGGCTTCGTCGGAGCTACCACTTGGGATTTGCTGAGCAAGACTTCACCCAACGGCACCGTGCCTAAAGATGATGCCAACGCCGCCACGGACGATCTCCAGGAAGTCGCCGCTTATGTTCAGGGTGCGATCAATGCTCTCAACGCCCTCGGTGTGAACAAGATCGTGATGATCGATCAGCTCGACACGCTCCAGCGTAATAAGGACCTCGCCGGCCTCGTCACTGGGATCGACGTGATGGTCGCTGGTGGTGGTCATGAGCGTATGGGCGATGCCACGGACACAGCGGTCGCCTTCAGCGGTCACGATGCGAACTTCATCGGCGATGCTTATCCGATCGTCACCGCTGGTGCTGATGGTGCCCCAACTCTGATCGTCACCACGGACACCGAGTATAGCTATCTAGGCCGCCTTGTAGTGGACTTTGATGCAGATGGTCGCCTTATCCTTCCAAACCTCAGCCCTGTAGTAAACGGTGCCTATGCGGCCTCCGAGGCAACTTTGCAGACGGCTTATGGAACTAGCGACAGCGCAGCCACCATCATCAGCGGCAGCCTAATCGGCTCCAAGGTTAAAACCATCACCGATGCGATCAATAACGTCATCATCACCAAGGACGGCACCATCTACGGCTACACTAACGTGTATCTCGAAGGCGACCGCGTCTTTGGCCGCACGCAGGAAGTTAATCTCGGCAACCTCAGCGCTGATGCAAACGCCGCCGCCGCCAAGACCGCTCTTGGTCTTCCTGCCACGGCTCCAGTCTTCTCCTTGAAGAACGGTGGAGGTATCCGTGCCTCGCTCGGTTCGGTGCTCGCCGATGGCACAAAAGTTGGCCCTCTTGCGAACCCGTTAACTGGGAAGCCAGCCAATGCCATCTCCCAGCTCGATGTAGAGAACGCGCTGCGCTTCGACAACAAGATGATGACCTGCGAGATGACGCCGCAGGGCCTGCTCAACATACTCAACTTCGCCGCCGGTCTCAGCAGCGGCCCCACGCAGCAGTCGGGTGGTTACCCACAGGTTGGCAACATCCGCTTCTCCTATGACTATGCTCAGACCGCTGCCCGTGTCCGCACCGTGGTCTTGCTCAATGACAACGGTGACATCGTCGCCCGCGTGGTCGATAATGGCGTTGTCCGCACCGATGCACCTGCGCTCATCCGTGCGGTGATCTTGAACTTCACAGCCAACGGTGGCGACGGTTATCCAATCAAGGCCAACGCCGACAACTTCCGCTACCTGCTGACTGGCGGCACACTCTCCGGGATCATTGATGAATCTCTGGACTTCACGGCCGCTGCCAACGTCCCCGCCAATGCGCTGGGTGAGCAGAAGATCTTCGCCGATTACGTCACTGCAAAGCATGGCTCAGTAGTCACGGCCTACAATGTGGCCGACACGCCAGTTGCTCTTGATACCCGAATCCAGCAGCTTTCCTCCCGCTCCGATACTGTGAATGCAGGTACCGTCTTCATGCCGACCTTCGCCTTCTCCGCATCGACGGCCACGGTCAAGGAAGGCGCTGGTAAGGTGACCCTCACGATCAATCGCACCAGCGACTTGGCTGCTGCCTCGGTCAATATCAGCACTGCCAATGGCACCGCGACAGCAGGCACCGACTACACTGCTCTTGTGAGCGTGCCGGTCAGCTTCGCCTTGAATGAAACCAGCAAGACTGTCGATGTGAATGTGGCCTTCCGTTCTGGCATCCAGGGCTCCCGCACCTTTACGGCAACCCTCTCCGGTGCTGAAACCGCATCGCCAGCCACCACCACTGTGACCATCACGGAAGCGGACACCTTTGCTGCCTCCAGCGGACCTAGCTCAAGTGCCACTCCGTATGTATTGCCTCTCAATGGCAACTGGCAGACCAAGTCCATCCTCACGGTGGGCGATGGCCCTGGCGGCTATCAGATGGCTGGTATCCCAGACGGCCTCGGTGCTTATGACAATGGCGACGGTACCCTGACCCTGCTGATGAACCATGAGCTGGGCAAGACTGTCGGTGTCACCCGCGCCCACGGTGCGATTGGCTCCTTCGTTTCCGAGTGGGTCATCAACAAGTCCACCCTCGCCGTGGTCTCCGGCAGCGATCTGATGCGTCAGGTCTATCAGTGGAACACCACCACGCAGGCCTCCGAGACGACCACGAGCACCATCGCCTTCTCGCGCTTCTGCTCCGCTGATCTGCCTGCTGTTAGCGCCTTCTACAATGCGGCAACGGGCTTGGGCACACAGACACGCATCTTCATGAACGGTGAAGAGTCCACCGGCGGCGGCAGCAACGGCCTCGGCTATGTCGTTGGTCATGTCGCCACCGGACCAGACAAGGGCAAGAGCTACATCCTCGGTAAATTCAACGCGGCCACCGACGGCAACACGAATGGCGTCACTGGCTGGGGCGGCTGGGAAAACGTGGTTGCCAGCCCATATCCGCAGGACAAGACCGTCGTGGTCGCTCCTAGCGATGGCGGCACCGCAGGCACTCCTCACTCCAACTCCGTGGTCGTCTATGTTGGCACGAAGACCAATACTGGCAGCGAAGTGGACAAGGCTGGTCTGACCAACGGCGTGATGAAGTTTGTGAACGTGACCGGCAACCCTGCTGAAATCGTCAACACCACCACACGCGCCACGAACATCACCAGCGGAACGGCTTTCACCCTGAGCGCCACCGCAGCGACGACGTTCTCGCGTCCTGAAGACGGCTCATGGGATCCGACCAATCCGAACCACTTCTACTTCGTCACCACGGATCAACGTGACGATGTGAACGATGGTCTAGGTGCCCAGGTCGGTCGCACGCGTCTGTGGAGACTGAAATTCACCAGCATCACCACACCAGAACTCGGCGGCACCATCGATCTCGTGCTCACCGGTGGCAGCAACGTGCCGGCTGGCAACGACGCGAACATGTGGGACAACATGACCGTCACCAGCGATGGCAAGCTCATGCTCCAGGAAGACGTCGGCGGTGCTGCGCACAACGGCAAGGTCTGGTTCTATGACCCAACCACTGGCAGCCTCACGAAGGTTCTGAAACACGACGTGGCCCGTTTTGGCGACCGTGAAGGTGGTGTCACCACTCTGGCCACGGCACCCTACTCCAACGATGAAGAAACCTCTGGTGTCATCGACGTGACGAGTCTCTTTGGCGGCAATGCTCTCACGGGTGACCGCACCTATCTCATGGTCGATCAGGCGCACTACACGACCGGAATCTCCGCCGCGAACGTCGAAGGTGGTCAGTTGCTCCTCGTTCGCCAGACAGGCAGCGTGACGGGTCCGACCACCACAACACCACCCTATGTGCTGTCGATGAATTCCGACTTCCAGGTCAACTCGATCCTTTCGGTTGGTGAGGGCCCTGGCGGCTACCAGATGGCTGGTATCCCTGATGGCCTCGGTGCCTATGACAATGGCGACGGCACTCTCACCCTTCTTATGAACCATGAACTAGGCAAGACTGTCGGTGCTACCCGTGCCCATGGTGCGATTGGTGCCTTCGTTTCCGAATGGGTCATCAACAAGTCAACGTTGGCTGTGGTCTCCGGCAGCGATCTGATGCGTCAGGTCTATGACTGGAACGCTACAACCCAGGCGTCCAACACGACCACGAGCACCATCGCCTTCTCGCGCTTCTGCTCTGCTGACCTGCCTGCTGTGAGCGCCTTCTACAATGCAGCCACCGGCAAGGGCACGCAGACCCGCATCTTCATGAACGGTGAAGAATCAACAGGCGGCGGCAGCAACGGCCTCGGCTACGTGGTCGGCCATGTCGCCACCGGAACAGACAAGGGCAAGAGCTACATCCTCGGCAAGTTCAACGCGGCCACCGACGGCAACACCAATGGCGTCACTGGCTGGGGCGGCTGGGAAAACGTGGTTGCCAGCCCATATCCGCAGGACAAGACAGTCGTCGTCGCTCCAAGCGATGGCGGCACCGCAGGCACTCCTCACTCCAACTCCGTGGTCGTCTATGTCGGCACGAAGACCAACACTGGCAGCGAAGTGGACAAGGCTGGTCTGACCAACGGCGTGATGAAGTTTGTGAACGTGACCGGCAACCCTGCTGAAA
>JAGKWZ010000498.1 GCA_021151605.1 Verrucomicrobiaceae bacterium | reverse complement strand
TGGTCGCTCATCAGCCGCCTGAGCACGCCGAGCAGGTATGAGCGCAGCTTCCCCACTTCCTGGCGCACGCTTTGGATGGCGTCATCCGTGATGAGGCGATGGAAGAAGGCCTGGGTCAGATCTTCCGCGTCCTCTGTGCTGTGCCCGCTGCGGCGTAGGTAGGCGTAGATGGGATACCAGTAACCTTTGCAGAGCTGCTCCATGGCTTTAGCAGCGTCCGCAGCATTGCCACCCTGCACCGCCTGGACGAGCGTCCAGTGCGTGGTGGGAAAGGCTGAATTGCTGGTCGTGTCGGCTTGCGGCATGAGATGGGGTGAGTTTGGCGCTGAAAGGGGATTCGGCGCAAGACTTGGCTTTCTTATCCCTAAAATAAAAAAGTGTATGTTGGGGTGTAACGCCGAGAGAAAAACCGGGACAGTAGGAGTAGTTACATTCCGTCATGACTCAAAAACTCCATTTCCTGGCTTTGCTGTTCCTGATGGCGGGTCTTCCCGCCCGGGCCTTCCCGCCGGCTCCCTATTATACTCTCTACGGCACTGTGCGGGATCAGGTGGGGCAGACGATCACGGCCCAGGGCGCGATGATCATTCTGCTCAAAGGCGGGGAGGAGGTGGGGCGCACGCCGATCACGAACGGGATGCTGCTGGAACAGAACTATGAGCTGGCGGTGCGCATCGACCAAAACCGCAGCGGCACCACGCTCTACACGGAGAATGCCGTGGTGGCTCAGGGGCCGTTTTCCCTTGCGGTGGAGATGAACGGGCAGCGCTACTACCCCATCGAGGTCAGTGGCAATCTCACGGCGGGCAAAGGCGGCGAGCGCGTGCGGCTGGACCTGAACCTTGGCGAAGATTTGGATGGCGATGGCCTCCCGGACATCTGGGAGGCATGGCAGCTTTATCAGGCGGGGTATTTCCCGGATGAGAACGGCCTCTGGCCCATCCACCTGCTCTCCCGGAACGGGGATTTCGACAAAGATGGGCTGAGCGACTGGCTGGAGTATGTGGCGGGCACCTTTGCCGGAGATGCCACGGAGCGGTTCAATTTGGAAATCAAAGAGAAGCTGGCTGCCAGCGTGCGCTTCGAGTTCTACGCCATCACGGGCAAGACCTACACCATCGAGCGCAGCACGGACATGCAGACCTGGACCCGCGCCACCTTCAGCATGGACGCGCCCGGCGCAGGCAGCGGCGCTCACCGGGCGGATAACGTGGGCATCCGCAGCGCCTTCGCCGCACCTAGCGGGGGAGCTGAGAAGGAGTTTTACCGGCTCACCGTGCGGTGAGTGCCACGACTGATCTGACCTTATCCGACTGATCTTTTTATGAATCTCAAAGCTCTTCTCTTTGCCCTCTTCTCTCTGCTCTTCGCTGGCGCTGTTCAGGCGCAGTGGCAGACCACGAACTACACGCTCAAGGGCGGCTGGAACTCGATCTACCTGAACGGAAATGCCGCTTATGCCAGCATCTCAACGGTTTTTGAGGATACCGTGCCACTCAGCGGTCATGCGGCGAACATTCAGGAAGTCTGGCGCTGGAATCCGAACCCCAGCCAGATGCAGTTCACCTCCTCCCCTTTGGTGCCGACCTCTGGCACGCCGGAATGGAGTTTCTGGGTGCGTGGCGGCAGTACGAATACACTGAGTAGCCTCACGGGGCCGGCGACTTACCTGGTGAAATGTTTGGGGACGACGGCAAACAACTACGCGGTGAGTCTGAAGCAGGCCCCCAAATTACCAGGGAATACCTGGGTGCGGAATGGGGCGAATTTCATGGGCTTCCCCACGCGGCTGAATGGCACCTACCCTCTGTTCTCCAGCTACTTCGCTACCTTTCCAGCAGCCATCGCGGCGAACACGAAGATCTTCAAATATGTGGGCGGTGATCTGGGCCCCGCGAATCCGATGCAGGTCTTTTTACCCTCGACGGAGCGGCTGGATGCAAATCAGGGCTACTGGTTCTCCGCCGAGGTGGTGGGGAATTTTTATGCGCCGGTGGAGGTGAGCCTCAGTCAGGCGGAGGGCATGGATTTTGGGCGAAATGGCTCCGTCATCACCATGCGGGTACTGAACCGCACGGCCACGGCGATGACGCTGACGCTTGCCCCTGTGGCCTCCGGTACCGCGCCCGCCAGTGAGGAGAACCTCAGCGGCAGCTTGAACAATGTCAGTCTGCCCACGGGCAATGTGCCCGTGACGCGCCGCACCTTTAATTCTGGCACCGCGAGCTGGCAGGAGACGCTTATCAGCACCAGCTACACCGAGGCCATCGGCCCCGGAGCCGCCGTGGAGCTGAGCTTTGGCATCCAGCGCAGTGCCATGACGGCGGCCAGCACCAGCGCGCTGTATGCCTCCTTCCTGCGGCTGACGGATTCGACAAACCTCTTTGACATCCTCGTGCCCGTGCGTGCCCGCAAGACCTCCCTCTCCGGCCTGTGGATCGGCGAGGCGCTGGTGAAGGCGGTGGAGAGCAAGCCCGAGGCGGATGCCGTGACGCCCACGGGCCGCGCCTACCCCCTGCGCTACATCCTGCATGTGGCGGATGATGGCACCGCCCGTGTGCTGTC